>CAZDSY010000033.1:0-26276 GCA_964508285.1 uncultured Paludibacter sp. | reverse complement strand
AACTTTACAAACCGTTTGTAATTCGTAAATTGATCGAACGGGGTATTGTAAAAACCGTAAAATCGGCAAAAAAAATCATCGACCGTAAAGATCCGGTAATCTGGGATATTCTGGAATATGTAATGAAAGGACACCCTGTTTTGCTAAACCGTGCCCCGACACTTCACCGACTTGGTATTCAGGCGTTTCAACCAAAAATGATAGAGGGTAAAGCTATTCAGTTGCATCCACTTTCGTGTACTGCATTTAACGCTGACTTCGATGGTGACCAAATGGCTGTTCACTTGCCTTTAAGTAATGAAGCAGTATTAGAAGCACAACTATTAATGCTTGCTTCACATAATATATTGAACCCTGCAAACGGTGCTCCAATTACAGTTCCTTCGCAGGACATGGTGCTTGGATTGTATTACATGACCAAGGAGCGTGTAGGCGCAAAAGGTGAAGGACAGATTTTTTACTCTCCCGAAGAAGTGGAAATTGCTTACAACGAGAAAAAAGCTGAACTTCATGCAAAAATTAAAGTTCGCTTAAAATTAAAGGATGAAACGGGCAACAAAGTTTCAAAAATAATTGATACTACTGTAGGTCGTGTTTTGTTTAATAAATGCGTTCCTGAAGAAGTAGGCTATATAAACGAACTGCTTTCGAAAAAATCTTTGCGCGATATTATTGGTAACGTAATAGAAGTATGTGGAGTTGCACGTACAGCACAGTTCCTCGACGATATCAAAGAACTTGGCTATAGTATGGCTTTCAAAGGAGGACTATCCTTTAACCTTGGCGATATTATTATTCCTGCTGAAAAGGAAGCACTTATCAAACAAGGTAACGCAGAGGTTGAAGAAATTATGAATAACTATAATATGGGATTCATAACATGGAAGGAACGTTACAATCAGGTTATCGATACTTGGACGCACGTGAACTCAAACCTGTCAAATATATTGCTTCGTCAGCTATCAAGCGACCGTCAGGGTTTTAACCCCGTTTATATGATGCTCGATTCCGGAGCCCGTGGATCAAACGAACAGATTCGTCAGCTTTCAGGTATGCGCGGGTTGATGGCAAAACCTCAAAAATCAGGTGCTGAAGGTGGTCAGATTATCGAGAACCCAATTCTTTCAAACTTTAAAGAAGGACTTTCGGTGTTAGAGTACTTTATTTCAACACACGGTGCTCGTAAAGGTTTGGCCGATACTGCTTTGAAGACTGCTGATGCAGGTTATCTTACCCGTAGGCTTGTTGATGTATCGCAGGATGTAATTATTAATGAAGAAGACTGCGGAACATTACGTGGATTGGTTGCTACAGAGATGAAAAACAATGAAAAAGTTGTTTCATCACTTTATGAGAGAATCCTTGGTCGTGTATCTGTTCATGATATCTATCATCCTCTTACAGGTGAATTAATTATAGAATCGGGAGATGAAATAACTGAATCGCATGCTAAAATAATTCAGAATTCACCAATCGAACGAGTTGAAATACGTTCAGTGCTTACTTGCGAATCGAAAAAAGGTGTTTGTGCCAAATGTTACGGTCGTAATTTAGCTACCGGAAAAATGGTACAAATGGGTGAAGCAGTGGGTGTTATCGCTGCTCAGTCAATTGGAGAACCGGGAACTCAGTTAACATTACGTACATTCCACGTTGGTGGAGTGGCTTCGAATGTTGGTTTCGAATCGAAAATTGAAATGCGCTACGATGGAAAAATCGAATTTGATGAATTGCGTACGGTTGATGCAGTTGATGAAACAGGTAATTCCTATCAGGTTGTTGTTAGCCGTTTGACCGAAATGAGGGTCATCGACACACATACAGGTATTGTGTTGACTTCACAAAATGTGCCTTATGGGTCAAGACTTTATGTTAAAAACGGAGAACTCGGAACCAAAGGTAAACTCGTATGTGAGTGGGATCCGTTTAACGCTGTAATTATTTCTGAAATCGAAGGAATAATTGAGTTTGAGGATGTAATTGAAAATATTACTTTCAAAACTGAGACTGATGAAGCTACCGGTTTGAAAGAAAAGATTATTATTGAATCGAAAGACAGAAATAAAGTTCCAAGTGCGCATATTCTCGATCCGCAAGGTGTAATTCTTAAAACGTATAACTTGCCGGTAGGTGCACATCTAGTCCTTGAAAACGGCGATACGATTAAAGCAGGACAAATGCTTGTTAAAATTCCTCGTGCAGTAGGAAAAGCAGGTGATATTACCGGTGGTTTACCACGTGTAACTGAATTGTTTGAAGCTCGTAATCCTTCAAATCCTGCTGTAGTAGCAGAAGTTGATGGTGAAGTAAAACTCGGCTCAATTAAACGTGGTAACCGTGAGTTAAGCATTACACCCAAGTCTGGTGAGGTTAAAAAGTATATGATACCTCTTTCGAAACAGATTCTTGTGCAGGATAACGACTTTGTACGTGCAGGAACACCGCTTTCTGATGGTGCAATTACACCTACAGATATTCTTATGATTAAAGGACCTACTGCAGTTCAGGATTACATTGTAAATGAAATTCAGGATGTGTACCGTCTTCAGGGTGTGAAAATTAATGATAAACATTTTGAAGTTATTGTACGTCAAATGATGCGCAAAGTAGAAATCATAGAACCCGGTGATACTCATTTCCTTGAAAAACAAATTGTTGACAAGAATGAGTTTATGGAAGAAAACGATCGTATATGGGGTAAAAAATATGTGGTTGATGCTGGAGATTCGACAGTACTCAGACCCGGTCAGATTATTACACCGCGTAAGCTACGTGACGAAAATAGTGCATTAAAACGTCGAGATCAAAAATTGGTTGTAACCCGCGATGCTATACCTGCAACTTCGAACCAGATTTTACAGGGAATAACACGTGCAGCTTTGCAAACAAGCAGTTTCATGTCAGCGGCTTCATTCCAGGAAACAACCAAAGTTCTCAACGATGCTGCAATTAACGGAAAAGTTGACCGCTTGGAAGGCTTGAAAGAAAATGTAATTTGCGGACATTTGATACCTGCAGGTACCGGACAAAGAGAGTTCGACAAAATTGTAGTGTATTCACGCGACGAATATGATAAAAAAGTGGATGCAAGGCGTAATGTTATCGATATTGCCGATGGCGATACTGATGAATAAGAATTAAATAAAATTTTCATAAAAACGGATAAACATTTAGTTTGTCCGTTTTTTTTGTTTGATATGTCGAAAGTCTTTATTTTCAAGTTGTTAATTGTTGAACAAATATATCAATGATAACCACTGCATACAGAAATCCTGATTTATTTATCAGGAAACATTTTAAATTGGAACTTCTACTTTGAAATACTAAAAGTTAAGGTTTTTATTTTGAAAACTACAAAAAACTGATTATCTTAGTACTCTGTTTAACAAAATAGTAAATTGTTTAAATCACATATAAAAAATGGAAAATAACTTTTGCATTATAATGGCCGGAGGAGTTGGTAGCCGTTTTTGGCCTTTTAGCAGAAATAACCGCCCAAAACAATTTCTCGATTTCTTTGGTACTGGTCGATCGCTGTTGCAAATGACTTTTGACAGATTTCGAAAAGTTGTTCCTGCTAAAAATATACTCATAGTTACCAATGTAATTTATAACGATTTAATTCTTGAGCAACTTCCGGAAATCACTCAAAGTCAGGTTTTACTTGAACCGCATAGACGTAATACAGCACCTTGCATTGCTTATGCTATTAACCGAATTAAAGCAGTAACAAAAAATGCAAATATTATTGTTGCACCCTCTGATCATCTGATAATGAACGAATCAGGTTTTCTTGATACAATTAAAACAGGAATAAATTTTGTTGAACAGACAAATAGTTTGCTCACTCTCGGAATAAAACCAAGCCGCCCTGAAACTGGTTACGGATACATTCAAATTGATGAAGGTGAGACTGTTTTACGAAAAGTAAAAACATTTACAGAAAAACCGAATGCTGAATTAGCAAAAATATTCTTCGAAACGGGTGAATTTTACTGGAATTCGGGTATATTTCTGTGGAATCTTGAAACTATTGACAGTGCTTTCAGAACACTCCTTCCGGAAGTTTACAATAAGTTCGACGAAGGAAAAAATGTATATAATACTGCTGATGAACAAAAATTTATCGATAATATGTATGCTACCTGTCCGAATATCTCTATAGATTACGGAATTATGGAAAAGGCTGATAATGTATATGTACTTTGTTCCGATTTTGGATGGACAGATTTAGGAACATGGGGCTCATTGTATGATATTTCACCGAAGGATAACAAGAATAATGTTACCCTCAAATGTAAAGCAATGTATTATGAAAGCGATAATAATATCGTGGCATTGCCTTCAGGTAAACTTGCTGTTTTACAGGGACTGGAAGATTATATTGTAGCCGAATCGGACAATGTGTTACTTATTTGTCGTAGAGATGATGAGCAACGAATCAGACAGTTTGTGAACGATGTAACACTAAATTTTGAAGGTGAATATATATAATAAGCTTTTGTTTAATTATACTAATTTTAATTAATAAATTTTGAAAATATGGGATTGTTCAGTTTATATAAACCTAAAGAATATAACTATCGGTATATTTATTACGATCCTAAGAAAGAAGCTGCTAAAGAAAGAGAGAAAAAATCTGCTGAAGGGGAAAATAAAATTCCGGAAGATTATAAACCCGGGATTCATCGTGGTACATTCAGAGAAATGGCACAAAAAAGTAAACAAATGCGAACCGAGCAAATACGTCAGTCCAACTTACGATTGATAATGATAATAGCTTTGCTTATTGCCATTGCATATTTTCTGCTCAGATAATATATGTCCGATGTAATACATTTACTTCCCGATTCGGTAGCCAACCAAATAGCCGCGGGTGAAGTTATACAGCGCCCTGCTTCGGTGCTGAAAGAACTCGTTGAAAATGCTATCGATGCCGGTGCCACCATTATTCAGGTGCTGATGAAAGATGCCGGTAAAACACTCATTCAGGTTATTGATAACGGCAAAGGAATGAGTGAAACTGATGCACGTATGGCTTTCGAACGTCATGCTACATCAAAAATAAAGGATGCAACGGATTTGTTTTCAATAAGAACAATGGGCTTCAGGGGCGAAGCGTTGGCTTCCATCGCTTCTGTTGCACAGGTTGAAATGCGCACAAAACAAAAAACCGACGAACTGGGTGTTTTGGTTGAAATTGCAGGTTCACGCGTTTTTCGCCAGGAAGTTATTCACTGTGAAACAGGAACTTCTATAACTGTTCGAAACCTTTTTTTTAATGTCCCTGCCCGCAGACGATTTCTTAAAAGCGACAATGTGGAAAAATCGCACCTGTTGAATGAATTTTACCGCGTTGTTCTTACAAATCCTGATGTTGAATTCAAACTTACAGATAATGATGAGGAAATTTTTTATTTGCCTCCCACCAATATAAAACAACGCATTGAGAATGTCTTTGGGAAAAATCCGCGAAAAAAACTTCAACAACAACTGCTAAATATTCAGTCTGATTCCAATTTAGTAAGCATAAGAGGTTTTATTGGAAAACCAGAGTTTGCTCAGAAATTTCCTGACCAGTATTTCTTCGTTAACGGACGTTTTATGAAACATCCCTATTTTCATAAAGCAGTTATGCTAGCTTATAATCAACTGATTCAACCAGGAGATAGTCCAACTTATTTCATTTATCTTGAAGTAGATACACAAACGATTGATATTAATATACATCCGACAAAAACTGAGGTTAAATTTGAAAACGAACAGGCTATCTGGTCCATACTGAATGCAACCATTAAAGAGGCTTTAGGTAAGTTCAATATTGCTCCATCGATCGATTTCGACCAGGAAGGAGCTCCCGAATATCCTATAACAAAGCACGATGTAAATATTCAACCCCCTCGTACTAATTTTAACCCTGATTACAACCCTTTTCAATCAACAGGATATACCCGCCCATCTATGGATTGGGAAAAACTATATACAGGGTTTGAATCTAAATCACAAAGTGTTCCACAAACCGAACCAACATCGTTAACTCCCGAAAAATTCCCTATTGAAACTGATTACGAAATAGAGAATCAACTTTTTTTTAATTCAGAAAGTGTTACTACATCAAATTTTCAACTGAAGGGGAAATATATACTTACCACGGTTAAATCTGGTTTTATGCTGGTTGATCAACATCGTGCCCATATCAGAATTTTGTACGAAACACTTATCAATCAGTTAAATGCAAATAATTATATCGCGCAACAAGTTTTATTTCCTGAAGAGATATATTTTGATGCCGACAGACTGATTTTTTTTGAACAAATTCAGCAAGATCTTGAAAATCTTGGTTTTGCGTTTGAAAAGAAAGAAAAGAATAATTTCTCTGTAAACGCCGTACCATCAATTGTAGGAGCTATAAGCGTACAGCCATTGATTAACAATATGGTTGATGAAGTAAAAAGCCATGAAATGAATGCAGAGGATGGTATTGGAAATATGCTTGCGCTTTCACTTGCAAAAGCTTCGGCTATCAAAACCGGACAAATACTCAGTGCTGTTGAAATGGACGACTTGATTAATAAACTTTTTGCGTGCAGTGAATATAACTATACTCCCGATGGAAAGAAAATTTTTGTAATTTTTTCTCTTGAGGAAGTTCAGGCAAGATTCAGGTAAATTTATCTCTGTTTTTTTATGTAAAAAAGCAGAGTGATAAACCCTCACTCTGCTTTTTTTGTGTATTATTTCACCGATTTATCTTGAAGTAAATGATTTCTTTTTTCGTATTGCTCTGAAACAAATAATTATATTCCCGAAAAGATAAACAAAGAAAATCCATAACCAGGTAATTTTGCTGTTAATAGCCTGTGTGCTATAATCACGCTGCCATTTGTTAGGAGAAAAAGTGTCTGGATCGAAATTAAGCGATAAATAACTGTCCACTAACTGAAACCCAACCAGTATGATTAATACCAACGAAATAATTATTACTATTCTGAATGTAATTTTCATTTTTTTCCTTGATTTTTGTTTGGAATGAAGTATTTACCTTATCCATGCAAAAATATAAAATTATTTGTTGCTGTGTAAAAAATAAGAGATTTAATTCAAAACATTTTTTTAAAATCAATATCTGTAATGTTCAGGCTTGTATGGTCCATTCACATCGACACCTATATAAGCTGCCTGATCGGGCGTAAGTTGAGTGAGTTTTACACCCAATTGTTCAAGGTGAAGGCGTGCAACTTCTTCATCGAGATGTTTGGGCAAACGATACACATCTATTTCATATTTTTTAGTGAATAATTCAATTTGTGCCAGTGTTTGGTTTGTAAATGAATTACTCATTACAAATGATGGATGACCTGTAGCACAACCAAGATTTACCAAACGTCCATCAGCAAGCAATAAAATGCTATGTCCGTCGGGGAAAATATATTTATCAACCTGCGGCTTTATATTTACAACTTGAATGCCCGGCATATTTTTAAGTTTATCTACCTGAATTTCATTGTCGAAATGACCGATATTACAAACAATAGCGCCATCTTTCATTTGTTGCATATGTTCCAGTGTTATAATATCGCGGTTTCCGGTTGTTGTTACATACACGTTTCCTTCGGGCAGTGCATCTTCTACAGTGCAAACTTCAAATCCCTCCATGGCAGCTTGCAAAGCGCATATCGGATCTATTTCGGTTACCAAAACACGCGCACCGTAAGCACGCATCGATTTTGCCGAGCCTTTGCCTACATCGCCATAACCACACACTACTACTACTTTACCCGCAAGCATTATATCAGTTGCGCGCTTTATTCCGTCAGCCAGCGACTCACGACAGCCATACAAGTTATCAAATTTTGATTTTGTTACCGAATCGTTTACGTTAAAAGCAGGGAAAAGCAATTTGTTTTCGTTCATCATTTGGTACAGACGATGAACTCCTGTGGTGGTTTCTTCGGAAACACCTTTAATTTCTGGGGTCATTCGCGTCCAAAAACCATTATCTTCGTCAAGAACATTCGCCAGAATTTTCATCAGTTGTTTTTCATCTTCACCACCGGTTACATTCAAAAGAACATCTGCATTTTTTTCAGCTTCTACACCTACATGAATCATCATTGTGGCATCGCCGCCATCGTCAACAATTACATTCGGACCTTTTTTGCCTTCGAAAGTTAATGCCTGCAATGTGCACCACCAATACTCTTCGAGCGTTTCGCCTTTCCATGCAAAAACAGGGATTCCGGCAGCAGCAATGGCGGCAGCGGCATGATCTTGTGTAGAATAAATGTTACAACTGCACCAGCGCACTTCTGCACCAAGATGAGTAAGTGTTTCTATTAAAACAGCAGTTTGAATAGTCATGTGTAGCGAACCTGTAATGCGAGCTCCGGTTAAGGGTTTCGATTTACCGAACTTTTTACGAAGTGCCATCAGTCCCGGCATTTCTTTTTCAGCAAGTTCTATTTCTTTACGTCCGTAATCAGCAAGCGTAATATCAGCTACCTTATAGGGTAATGAGCTGAATAATTTATTGTTATCCATTTAATTTTAGTTATTTTTGTGTTATAATTTTTAGCCTGCAAAGATACAAAAATATAGTCGAAATCTGTTAACTTTGCTGTTGTTAAAACTTCAAAATTAGAAATGTTAGTTGATATACATACACATAAAAAAGTGTCTAATTCTAATCCTGCAATTGTAAATGTTGCTTTAGATGATATTTTAAATGTGTTGAAAAGCGAAATTATCGGTACATTTTCAACCGGTATACATCCATTCGAAATTTCTGAATTAAGTCCGCAAATTTGGGAAACCCTCGAACTGTGTTTGGCTGACCAACGTTTTGTGGCATTAGGCGAATGTGGTATGGATAAAAACTGTAATATCTCATCCGAAATTCAAAAAGAAATTTTTCAAAAACAAATTTTTATATCCGAAAAATTCCAAAAACCGCTCATTATTCATTGTGTGGGGATGTATAACGAGTTGATGACGCTCAGAAAAGAATTAAAACCATCGCAACTTTGGATAGTACATGGCTTCAGAGGGAAGCCCGAGTTGGCTCAGCAGCTAATGAAATCGGGCATAAAGTTATCTTTTGGCGAAAAATTTAATTCTGCCAGCGTAGAGATAACTCCCATTAATCAAATTTTTATTGAAACCGATGAAAGTAAAATTTCTCTTTTTGATATTTACAAAAAAATTGCAGGCATAAAGCATTGTAATGTAAATAATTTAACCGCAGGGTATGAATTATATAAAAAAATTACTTGACTTTCAGTAAATTATGTATGTTAATAAGTACTATAAGAATTCGTAAAATCAAAAAAAACCTTCCTTTTGAATTATTATTTTTGTAATTTTGCAACCTCGAATTATTAAAACAGACAACTGATGATAAGATATCTCGCTACAATACTGTTATTTGCGTTAACTATAACTTTGAATGCTCAAATTTTTCAATCGATGCAACCGATTGAACAACGCAAATTGATAAGCGCGTTCAATGCCATTTCCAATTTCTATGTTGACAGTACTGATAACAAAAAATTGGTTGAAACAGCTATAACATCTATGTTGAAGGAACTCGATCCACATTCGTCTTATATACCCAAAGAAGAAGTAGAAAGAGTGAATGAACCGCTTGAGGGTAGTTTTGAGGGTATTGGCATTCAGTTTCAGATAATTGAAGATACGCTGCTTGTAATTCAGACCATAGCGGGCACACCTGCCGATAAAGTGGGTGTGCTACCCGGCGATAAAATGATTTACATCAATGATGAACTGATTGCCGGAGTAAAAATCCAAAATTCTGATGTGATGAAAAAACTTCGTGGACCGCGTGGTAGCGAGGTAATAGTTAAAATTCTGAGAAACGGAAATCCTGAATTAAGGATTTTTAAAATTATACGTGATAAAATTCCAATTTACAGCGTAGATGCTTCTTACATGATTGATAAGGAAACAGGTTACATTAAAATCAATAATTTTGGCAGTACTACTGTTGCAGAATTTAAAAAATCGTTTGCCGAACTTAAGAAGAAAGGAATGAAAAATCTTATTCTGAGTCTTCAGGGAAATGGAGGAGGATATCTGAATGCCGCCGTAGAACTTGCCGATGAATTCTTGAGTCGTGATAAATTGGTGGTTTATACTCAAGGAGTAAGACAGCCCAAAAAAATATCGAATGCTACTGGTGTAGGAAATTTTGAAACCGGTAAACTCATTATTTTAGTTGATGAATATTCTGCTTCGGCAAGCGAAATTGTTTCTGGTGCTGTTCAAGACTGGGATAGAGGCGTTATTATAGGTCGGCGTACTTTTGGTAAAGGGCTTGTGCAGGGACAGTTACCTTTGCCCGATGGCTCGATGTTGCGGCTTACTACAGCAAGATATTACACTCCTTCAGGAAGATATATACAGAAACCTTACAAAAACAGAGCCGATAAATACGAAAGAGATATACAAGCACGGATGAAAAACGGTGAACTTTTTCATGCCGACAGTATTCATTTCCCTGACTCGCTGAAGTATGAAACTCTCACACTAAAACGTACAGTTTATGGTGGAGGAGGTATTATGCCCGATGTTTTTGTTCCCGCCGACACAACCAAATATACAGAATATCACCGTAACCTGGTTTCAAGAGGTGTGCTGAACAATGTGGTTACCCGATACGTGAACAATAACCGCGATATGTTGAAAAAAGAATATCCTACATTCGAAAGGTACAATAAAAAATTTGAAACCGATAGTGAGCTTTTATCAAAATTGGTGGCAGCCGGTGAGAAGGAAAAAATTAAACGCAATGCTGATCAACTCAAAATTTCTGAGCCTTTAATCAAGTTGCAGATTAAAGCGCTAATTGCACGCGATTTATGGGATATGAACAGTTATTACAAAATTATTGATGCTGAAAATGAGTCGCTGCAACGTGCGTTGGAAATTTTGAATACACCCGGAGCTTATGAGAAAATATTAAGTCCCCTTGCCTCACGATAAATTTTTTACGTATTAATGTTTTCTGAATTTTGAAAACATCTTAATAAGAGATTAAGAGATTTGTAAGGCAAATTTTTAAAGATATTTTTTTTCGAACAAGCGGCTGTACCTGACCGCTTGTTTGCTTTGTAAAAGTTTTGATTGCCCGAAAATGGAACAGATTTACCTTTATATTTCCGGAAACATTATCGAAGTTATCGCGCTTATTTTAAGCATTGTATATATTTATCTGTCGATAAATCAGCGTTTAAGTACTTGGTTTTTCGGTTTTTTGTGTTCAATACTTTATATTATCGTTTTTTTTCAGACCAAGTTTTATGCAGGAATGGCTTTACAGATTTACTATGCTGCCATAAGTGTTTACGGTTGGTTTAGCTGGAGAAATGGAAATTCAAGTTCCGATGTAGGCTTGCTGGTTACGAAAACTTCCGCGAAGTTGCTAATGAGAATTCTTGCAGTGTCTGTGTTTTTGTTTCTTGTAATTTACTTTATATTAAAGAAGTACACCGATTCGCCCATACCATTGCCCGATGCTTATACTACATCATTCAGTTTGGTTGCCACATGGATGCTTACACGTAAAAAACTGGAACATTGGATTTTCTGGATTTTTATCGATGTGGCCTCAGTAGCAATGTTTCTTTATCGGGGAATGTACCCAACCGTAATTTTATTTGTTATTTATACAGTTATGGCAGTGACAGGATATTTCAGATGGAACAATTCGATGAAAAAAAACACCCCTGAATCCCTTTAAATGAACTGAGGGGTGCTAGACAATAATCGTTTAAAATTCTCAAAACAACGACATTTGACCGGTAATATCGTCGATAATTTTTTTCTGATCTACTATTTCGTCAGGCAAAACTGAATCGTAGTTTGTTGATTTTATGGTTTTTGGTTTCTTTGCTTTTTTCTGAATTTCGGGTGTTTTTTCAGGAATTTCTGTGGCTGTGTTTTCGGTTTCATCTATTTTAATTTCTTCTTCTTTTTCTTTTTTCACTTCTACTTCTACGTCTTTTTGTTCTTCTTCATGTGAAATTTTTTCAACTGTATCTATTTCTGTCCTGTTTTCATTCCCTTCGTTGTTTTCAGAATCATCTCCATTTTGGTTTTCCTCATTAACTTCCGAGCCGTTTCCCTGTTCTTCGGTTTTAAAACGCAAAGGCTCCAATTCGTTAATTGTTTCCACTTCGTAAGTAGTTAGTCTTTTGCCTTTTGCTCTGAAACTTTTTACGCCGATAAATTCTTCCGCATCAACTACTAATGCTTCGCGATAAGCATCATTTCCTCCAAACACCACTTCAATACGTGGATAATCAGTATCCGTCATTATCATCAACCGCGAATCAGCATTTTCGCCAAGAAAGCTTTGTTTTTTCTGCGATGCTTCAAGTTGAAAACGTTTCAGATAGTAAAACTTTTGTTCGGCATCCCAAAGCGCCACTGTCCACACTTTGTTGGGGTCAAATTTTTCTATTATCAGAATATCTTTATCGTAATGATTGTTCAAGTCAAAATTCGAGCAATAATAATCGCCTTTGGTGGAAACCACCAGAATCTGATCTTCGCTCAGAAACTCGCCCAAATATTCGCCGCGATTATCGTAGTTCAGGCGTAAAACATCCCTGTCGAACCACACCTGACGACCGCCAAGTGTTGAACCTCCTTTTTGCTTGAGGGTGATTTTGTGTATCTCGTTTTTTGTGAGGATGTTACCCATCGATTGGCGTCCTTTTATGGCAATATCGCTGAAATCTTTCTCAAAAACAAGTTTGAAAAGTCTTGGTTTTGGTTTGAGTGTAACTCTGATAACTTCGGCTTCGGCATTGGGATTCGATGTAAAATATACAATTTTAGAGCCTGGAGTTCCCTGTGTTACATCGTATTCCTTGTCGCGGGTAATGCCGTTTACAGCAAAACGTTTAATGTAGTGTGGACCGTTTTTGCCATCGCGGTAAACAACGTTGTAAATGGTTCGTTTGTCGTTTTTTTTGAAAACAGCAAGGTAAAGAATGTTTTTACCCACGAAAAGTTTGTCGGTTACCTTAACAATTTTATATTTTCCATCTTTAAAGAAAATAATAATATCGTCGATATCCGAGCAATTACATACAAACTCGTCCTTTCGCAGCGATGTGCCGATAAAACCTTCCTCGCGGTTTACGTAGAGTTTTTCGTTGGCTTCCACCACTTTAGCCGCTACAATTGTTTCGAAATTGCGGATTTCAGTCCGTCGGGGGAAGTTTTTACCATATTTGTTTTTCAGGTTTTCGAACCAGAAAATCGTATAATCAATCAGGTGATCAAGTTCATATTGTACTTCATCAATTTTTTTCTTCAGTGCTATGATGGTATCGTTTGCTTTGTCCGAATCGAATTTGGTGATACGCATCATTTTTATTTCGAGCAACTTCAGTAAATCTTCGCGGGTAACTTCGCGGATAAAATCAGGTTTGAAAGGTTCGAGACGTTTGTCGATGTGTGCTAAAACTTCGTCTTGCGTGGTACTGTCTTCAAATTCCTTATCTTTATAGATACGGTTTTCGATAAATATTTTTTCGAGCGAAGTAAAGAATAACTGTTCGAGTAATTCGGCTTTTTGAATTTCCAGTTCAGCCTGCAATAAATCTTTGGTGTGGTCGGTACTGATGCGTAGCAGCTCACTCACACCCATAAAACGGGGTTTATTATCGTGAATTACACAGCAATTGGGCGAAATACTCAGTTCACAATCGGTAAAAGCATACAGTGCATCAATTGTTTTATCGGATGATATTCCCGGCTGTAACTGTACCTGAATTTCAACAGTTGCCGATGTGTTGTCATCCACTTTTCTGATTTTTATTTTCCCTTTTTCGCTTGCTTTTATAATGGACTCAATTAGTTTGGATGTGTTAGTGCCGAAAGGTATTTCGGTTATTACAAGGGTTTTATTGTCTAATTTACTGATTTTGGCACGAATTTTTACCACACCGCCACGTTCTCCATCGTTATATTTTGATACATCTATCGAACCTCCGGTTTGGAAATCGGGATAAAGCACAAAATCTTCACCCTTGAGATAAGCTATGCTAGCATCGCAAAGTTCATTGAAATTATGAGGTAATATTTTCGAGTTTAATCCAACGGCGATACCTTCAACGCCTTGTGCTAAAAGTAGCGGAAATTTTATGGGAAGTGTAACCGGTTCCTTGTTTCTTCCATCGTACGAAGATTTCCATTCGGTAGTTTTGGGATTAAAAACAGCTTCGAGAGCAAATTTTGATAAACGTGCTTCGATGTAACGCGGTGCAGCAGCTCCATCGCCGGTAAGTATATTTCCCCAGTTTCCCTGGCAATCGATGAGTAAATCTTTCTGACCAAGCTGAACCAACGCATCACCAATGGAAGCATCGCCGTGCGGATGAAACTGCATGGTATGACCCACTATGTTTGCTACTTTATTGTAACGTCCATCGTCTAAACGCTTCATAGAGTGCAGAATACGACGTTGAACAGGTTTCAGCCCATCGTAAATGTCCGGAACCGCTCGTTCAAGAATAACGTATGAAGCATAATCGAGAAACCAATTCTGGTACATTCCCGAAAGATGATGTTTTACTGCCTCATCGGATATTTTGGGTACTTTGTAACTTGAATGGTCTGACGCTGCTTCCGATTCTTCTACGGTTTGTTCAGCGTCAGTTTTTTCATCGGTTTCGTTTTCAGCATCAATTATTTCGTCGGTACTCATCTCGAAAGTCTTGTTTTTTAGCTTTTTATCAGCCTGAATTATTTTTAACCCACAAAATTACAAAAAAAACAGTAACTTTGCATTCCTTTTTGGGACTTGAGTAAAAATTAAATTATTAAGCAAAAAAATGTTTTTTTAATTTATAATTTTAGTGTCAATTACTATCAATAAGACTATTTTTGAAGGAAATTTTATATAATAATTATCAGATAGTTAGCTACATACAATTATTTTCCGTTTGTAGTGTAAAACATCAATCGTTACTAACAAAAGAAATAGTAAACAGGCACAATATTGAAATAAAAAAGTAAAGGGTATCAAATTAAACAGTAAAATATTTTTATGGCTTCACAGGAAGATGTTTTTAAGAAACTGATTGCTCACTGCAAGGAATATGGCTTTGTATTTCCTTCGAGCGAAATTTACGACGGACTTGGTGCCGTTTACGATTATGGTCAAAATGGTGTTGAACTAAAAAACAACATTAAGAAATACTGGTGGGACAGTATGGTGTTGCTCAACGAGAATGTTGTGGGTATCGATGCTGCAATTTTTATGCATCCTACCACATGGAAAGCCTCAGGGCATGTGGATGCATTCAACGATCCGTTGATTGACAATAAGGACAGCAAAAAACGTTATCGCGCCGATGTATTGATTGAAGAATTGCTGGCAAAGTACGACGAAAAAATTGAAAAAGAAGTAGAAAAGGCTGCCAGACGCTTTGGTGATAAATTCGATGAAGCGATTTTCAGATCAACCAACGAACGCGTACTTGAAAATCAAGCCAAACGCAACGAAATATACACACGTTTTGTAAAAGCTCTGAACGAAACTAATTTGGAGGAACTTAAACAAATTATTGTGGATTACGATGTGGTTTGTCCGATAAGCGGAACAAAAAACTGGACTGATGTGCGTCAGTTCAACCTGATGTTCTCAACCGAAATGGGTTCAACTGCCGATGGTGCCATGAAAATATATCTTCGTCCTGAAACGGCTCAGGGTATTTTTGTAAACTTCCTGAACGTGCAGAAAACCGGTCGTATGAAAATCCCTTTTGGTATCGCACAAATTGGTAAGGCTTTCCGCAACGAAATTGTTGCCCGTCAGTTTATTTTCCGTATGCGCGAGTTCGAACAAATGGAAATGCAGTTTTTCGTTCGTCCTGGCGAGGAAATGCAATGGTTTGAACACTGGAAACAATTCCGCCTGAAATGGCACAAAGCACTCGGATTGGGTGACCACAAGTATCGTTTCCACGACCACGATAAATTGGCACATTATGCCAATGCCGCAACCGACATTGAATTTGAAATGCCTTTTGGTTTCAAGGAAGTAGAAGGTATTCACTCACGAACCGATTTCGACCTTGGCAGTCATGAAAAATATTCAGGGAAAAATATCAAATATTTTGATCCTGAATTGAATCAATCTTATGTGCCTTACGTTATCGAAACTTCAATTGGTGTTGACCGTACTTTTCTGTCTATTATGGCTGCTTCGTACAAAGAAGAAGCACTCGAAGGAGGCGACAGCCGTGTGGTTTTATCGTTACCGCCTGTTTTGGCGCCGGTAAAAGTGGCTATCATGCCATTGGTTAAAAAAGATGGTTTGCCCGAAATTGCCCGTGAAATTATCAACGAACTGAAATTCGATTTCAAATGTGTTTACGACGAAAAAGATTCCATCGGGAAACGTTATCGCCGTCAGGATGCAATAGGAACGCCTTTTTGCGTAACCGTGGATCATCAGACTACAGAAGATAAAACAGTTACCATTCGCCATCGCGACAGCATGCTTCAGGAGCGCGTGGCAATTGCCGATTTACAAAAAATTATCGGCGATGCAGTGAATATGAAGAATCTTTTTAAGAAAATAGTGGAATAGACTTATTTGAAAAAGCACATAAAAAAACTTTTTCCCGTAAGAAGGAAAAAGTTTTTTTGTGTGGTTTTAGGTCAGTCTGACGTTTAGGCGCTTTGCGTTCGCGCGGCTTTCGGAGCACAAAACTGTCAAAACACCGCAAAAGTTGATGCGAGGTAGAATGTTCAATTAACCACGTCACCCGCCATTGTGCCAAACGCCTGTTATCGGTTCAGTGTTCTTCTTTCGTCCTGATTGTCTGTTAGTTGTGGGTTGGAACAGACATACTCTTTTGCAAGCTTTGGCTTGTGTTTCAGCTAGTGCGACTTGGCAATGAGTGCGGCTGTATGCGTTGGCTTGTTTGTTCATTGTCTTTCGTTAAAACACAATTTTCACATCTTCTTTATAGTTCTGCAAAGTTCCGTTTAGGCTGGCTGTCCAACCGTCAATGAATACTTTGCCGTTTTTAATGGCGTTTGAATAATCGTCACTTGTTATTTTCTCGCTGTTGGTTATGTAATAATGGTTGCCGATTTTGTAAATGCAATCCTTTACCACTTCTTCGGGAACTTGTGTTGGCTCGTCTAAACCAACGGTGAAAATCATATTGTAAATGCGACTTAAAGCATCGGTATGAAGCTCAGGAAAAGAAATTTGTCCTGTTTCATCCACTTTTAGTTTTGGAGCTTCTACACTGTCAAACACTTTAAAGCCAATATCTAAACTACTTTTAGAATAATAGCTTACTTGTTCTTCTGCAACCATACTAAAATCTAACTCACCATCTTTTTTCTTCTTTTTTTCCTCTTGCTCCTTAGCTATTTTTTCACCCGCCCGTTTTAGGCGTTCAATGGTAATGCTTGAGATAACTGGTGGCAGATTATTATCCATACAAAACTTGTAAGCAGGTTTATCTTCTTTGATTGGTTCATCAATTTGACACAATATAAAATTACGATTGCCTCCATCTTCTGCGTTTAATTTCATTACTGCGTGTCCTGTGGTGCCGCTACCTGCGAAGAAGTCGAGAATTGTAGCGGACTTATCAGGGATTAAACTAGAGAAAAATTTAATAAGCTGTATTGGCTTAGGATTGCTAAATAAATTTGTTGTGTTAAATAATTCCTTTGCCTCATTTGAGGCGTGTGTGTTTAGGATACCTTGAATTAAGTTTTTAAACGGTGAAGAACGAATAATTTCCTCTCCCTCATTATCAACATTCATATATATTTTATAATAGACACTCCATCCACACTCTTTGTCTTTTGAAGGTTTTAATTCGATAAAACCATTTTTTAATCCCCAATCAAATTTTTCTTTTCCCCATTTCCAACGCCAACCGTCATTAAACTGCTTCGTCCTACCGTTAGGAAAAGCCAATTTCCCGTCAGGTGTTTCTACGCCATAGTCAAGGCTTTCAATGTAACCGAGTGTTCCTCTGTCTAAATTATCGGAATAATATTTTCCACGTTCCTTGACGTATTCATCTGTAAATCTGAATCGGTTCTCATCGTGAGCTTCTGTGTTTTGTTCTAATTTTAATTGTTGAGTATTTTTAGCATATACTAAAACATATTCAGTAATTCCTGAGAAATGAATAGAGTCTGCTGCTCCTGTTTTTTTTTGCCAAATTAAATCCGCAACAAAATTTTCCTCTCCAAAAACATCATCACAAAGTAGTTTTAGGTTTGCCTGTTCATTGTCATCAATACTTATAAAAATTGCACCATCATTGCTCAAGAGGTCTCTTGCCAATAATAGGCGAGGATACATAAAGGCTAACCAACCATTATGGCTCTTTTTAGTTTTGAAGCTAAAATCCATTCGTGCAAAATCGCTTTCACTCAAGTTTGCCAAGCCTAAAACTTCTGCTTCTTCTTTGTCAAATTTGTCAGGGTAAACAAATTCATCTTTATCTGTATTGTAAGGTGGGTCTATGTAGATACACTTGATTTGACCGCTATAATAGTTTTTCAGAATTTTTAAGCTGTCTAAATTATCTCCTTTCAACACTAAGTTTTGGGTAGTGTCAATGTCTTTGCTTAAAGTAGTATTGAGTTTTAATTCCTTTTCTGTCTTTTGAGCATATTTAGCCCGGGCAAAGTTTCTGCCTACAAAGTTTAATCCGTAACCGTTTACTTTTTCGTCAATGGGCAAACCCAAAACGGATTTTAGTTCTTCTAAATTTATCTCGGTATCTCGTATTACGTTAGGGTAGTTCTCTTTCAGAAAACGCAATAATTTGTTTTCGTTGTTTGCTGAGCCAACCACTGTAAATCCTGCTTTTATAAAATCTTGTTCTGCCATTGTCTTAATTTAATTAATTTTCTTGTATCCAAAAAAGCCCGAAGGGCTTAAATATGAATAACCCCGTATGTGATGCAAAGCGAGGCCAATCCCAAATGAAACCTGGGATATAAGCCCGAAGGGCTTAAATATAAATAACCCCGTATGTGATGCAAAGCGAGGCCAATCCCAAATGAAACCTGGAATATAAGCCCGAAGGGCTTAAATATGAATAACCCCGTGTGAAACACGGAGGAAAAAGCAACGTAGAACTCGAACCCCGATAGGGGTTCAATAATATTATTCCAGATATTTTTCATCATATTCCACACCATGTTCATGAAATAATTCAATCAATTCTTCTTTAAATGTTTTTTTGTAATGGTGCACTTCTTGATTTTTAACATACTCAATTAAATTGTTTTTTGCGTTTATTGAATATGTGAAAGCAGCATATCCATCCTGCCATCCATTAAAATGTTGAAATATTCTTTTCTCTTTTATAAAACTTGTGCTGCCTAATTTAATGTCTTTTACTAATGCTGCCAACGAAATTGACGGGTGAATACTTGTGATGATGTGCAAATGGTCTTCTATGCCACCAATTTGATAAAGATGACATTTTTTGTTTTTCAAAATGCCCCAAATGTCTTTGTATAATTCAGGGCGCTTTTCTTTGCTTAATGTTCTCTCGCGGTATTTTGTGCTGAAAACTATTTGATATAAAATTTGTGTATATGTACTCATGTTTTTGTTTAACCACTTCGCGGTTATTATTTCTTTTTTTTCTTTCTCCTTTCCCTGCATTTCATACAGGGTTATTTAGGTTTTACCCCTTCGGGGTTATGCGTTGTTTATCAATGCCGCCAATTGCGTTTTATTGATACGTTCTTTAAATGAAATTTTAATGTTTTGGTCTTTGTAGTGTTCGCCTAATGCCTTAAAATATTTTTTGGCAAAATCAATCTTTCCTTTTTCATCTACTGGAATTGCTGTTGACGATTTATAGCCTTTGGCTTCTACTACAAGGAATATTTTGTTGCCTTCGGTGCTTTTGATAGCATAGCAAAAATCGGGGTTGTAATCTCCCAATGGTGTTTTGATTTTCAGGCGTGGAAGTTTCCCGAAAATTTCAATGCTGTCAATGTCGGGGTCTTGCTCCACAATTTCCAATTCAAAATCACTGTCATATTCAATCACTTCTTCAAATACCCATTTGGTTTTCAAATTGAAATCGCCTGTAATGTCTTTTTGAAATTTGCCAACGCTTCCTGTGTCCAAATATGTTTTCCCCTGTGTTGAGCCTGTCGAAACATCGGTTTTGAACACATTGGGCAAACCTGTTCCGTTAATTCCGTCATACTTAATGTTTGCTTTAAGCATAGCAATTAAGTTCTTGTTGATTATTTCGGAAATCTCTCTTTGAGCTTGTTCTGGATTGTTGCAAAGCATTTTAGTTTTGAAATCATCACTCAAAGCATTAAAAATTTTTACTACAAACGAAAGAGGTGTTTTGGTGTTGTTGGACAAAGTGCGAACTAATTCCAAATAATCCACTTTGCTTTTGTATGAAACGGTGTCGGTAAGCTTTTCTGTAATGGCGTGTTGCTCGCCAATTTTATTTACTTTAAGTTCAGCACGTATGGTTTGCAACAAAATTTCTTCAATGTTTAAGGATTCAATTTCCGTTTTTATGTTTTGGATAAGTTGATTTTCCTTTTCTTCGCTCATCGTGTCTAAAACATAAAAAGCATTTTTGTTAATAGTGTTCCACAAGTTCTGAAATTCTTGCAAGTGCGTTGCCTTAATGAAAACTTTCTTTTTCTCTTTTTTCTTCTCGGCTTTCTGAACATATGTGTTTGTGTCGGTTGCAAACAAGCTTTCAATGGCTTTCACTTGTTCTTCGGGCAAATTTTGTTCTTTTAGAATAGCTGAAAATTCAGGTGATTTTTCATAAATCTTTTGTCCGTCAACAATTGCCTTGCGAACAATCATTTTCTTGTCTTTCAAAATATCATCCACCAAAGTAACTACCGTGTCATCATCAAAGCCCGATTTTTCTTTGAGTGTTTTAATCAGTTCTTGTTCGGTGAATGTTTCAGAAATCAGGAACGAGTTACTTAAAATTTCATTTTGAATGGCTTCTACAAAACCGTGTTCTTTGCTTGAAACCACAACATCAAGGTTGTTGATTTTCCAAAATGCCTCTTGGTCGTCATTTAGATTTTTAAGTGTGTTACGCTGTAAGTTTTGATTGACGCAAATGCGTAAACCTCTACCAATTTGTTGCAATTTTGATATTTCGCTTCCTTGATTGGAAAGTTTACAGATTGTGAAAACATTTGGATTATCCCAACCTTCCTGCAATGCCCAAATGGAAAAAATGAAACGAGTAGGACTTTCAAACGAAAGCAATTTCTTTTTGTCTTTCAGAATTTCGTCAACACCTGCTTTTACTTTTTCGTCAGCGTTTCCTTTATCGCCCGAAAAATATCCTTTGTGAACCTGCAAATGTCCATTTTCATCAAAATCATTTTCAATGTATTTTTTATAAGCATCATCATTTGACAATTGACCATTAACCATTAACCATTGTTTTCTGTATTCTTCTTCAAAAAAGTTCTTGATTTTGGGATTGCTTCCACGAAATAAACTGGTGTTGCTCTCCATAAAAAACAAGGTCAAGGCTTTTATGCCTTGCTCAAACAATCCTTTTTCTTTTTCAAAGTGAATTTTGATAGTTTTTTCAATCATTGCACGCAATGATTCGTCTGACAAAGAATAATCAACCTTTTCAATGGTGTCGTCTGCTAAAACAATAGAGTCTTTGTTTATTTTCTTTATGCTCTTGCCGTTGAAAACTGCTCCAACGCCTAATTCTCGTCTGGCAATAATTCCGTTGGTTAAAGTGCTTACAATGGCTTTGTTGACTGTTCCAACTTTTTCAATGCCAATGAGTGTATCTGTATTTTCAACTACATCTTGCGTATAAACTACAATTTTCTTTACCAAACTTTGTCGGAACGAAGAAATACTGTCTAACACATAGGCAACATTGGATAAAGGCAAACTGTCTTTCTTTTTTGGGAATGTAGCACCAAAACGCAAAAAGTAATTTTCAAAACCTTCAAAATAGGTTTTAAAAGCGTTACCCTCAAAGCGGTGTGGTTCGTCCATTATCACAATTGGTTTAAGGCGTTTCAAACATTCCAAATAGGATTTTGGCGGTTCCTGATTGTTTACGAATAATTCAGGCGTGTTAATGTCTTTTTCTAATGGTCGGTTTAAGATATTGTCTTTGTGGCTGAATGAGCTTGGTGTCATTACTAAAACCGATAAATGCGAAGTGCCGATAAATTGTCTTACGGCTGAAATGTTTCCACCTTCGTAAACAAAGGTTTCAATTTCCTTTTCTTTTTCGTTGGCGTAAAAGCTTTTAAAGTAATCTTTGGTGTCCTCTAAGTTTGTTTTTGTTCCCTCTCGTATTGGAACTGTCGGAATAAGAACGATAAATTTTTTGTAGCCGAAATGTTTACTTAGTTCAAAAATGGTTTTTATAAACGTGAAGGTTTTACCCGTTCCCGTTTCCATCATTATGTCAATGTTTTTAGTGTCTTGAACTGGAAAATTGTATTTGTTCTTTTTGTGGTGTGCTGTCAGCACCTCACCAAAATTCACTTTTTGGCGAAGGCTTTCAAAAAGGCTGGTAATGTTTGTAACACAGTCCTCCTGATAGCTTTGTATTTCATATTGAAACTGTTTTGTTTCTGTTTTTGTCGTCATTTAATATCTCAAAAATTTAAGTCGCTAAATTACAGATTTATGTCCGTAATTCTATTTATTTATTTCAATTCTTGTCAACGAGTTATTAAGGGTGGTGGGTGGGCTTGGGTGCGTCGGCAAGAAAACAACTCTTTTGCAAGCTGAAGCATCGGCTTGTGTGTCGGGGCTTGCAAATGTGTTGTTTTGTGCGAGGGCTGTTCATTTTTTCGTTATTCTTTTTTCTGTCTTTATGTAGCAAATTATCTTCTGTGTCGTTTTTTCTACGCTTGCCGCTAACATGCAAATATACGAAATTTCATTCTATTCTGCCTGGTATTTACAGTAAATGAAAGAAGGGTACTAAGTCTGATGTATTCAAATTATATAGATAAAATATTTGTGCTGCATAAAATAAATATTGTCTGCAAAATGCGGTTGCAATATGTAAAATTAACATACTGTTTTTGCGCAATAATTTTATTTTTAAATCTGAATATAACTTATTGCTTCACCCATTCATTTCCCTGTAAAACAAATTTCAGTGGTTCATAATTAAAGTATGGTGCTACCAGGTTTTTAATGTCAGAGGAAAGAAAATTCAGAAAGTTATGTTGGGCTTTTAGGATGGTTTTTTCTGCATCGTATTCGAGGGTAATAAAACCAACTACTGTCTGCTCTGAAGCCCATGCGGATGTGGTTCCGTTTTCGGAATTATTTTCAGGTTTTATCCAGTCTTTGATTTCAGGTTTTCTGAGAACAATTTCAGACGGTGTCCAGTCAGGGTTGAAAAACTGAATTTCGGAATTTTGCACCGTGTCGCCAACGGTGGATATTACTCCAATTGCAGAGTTTTCTCCGGTAGTTTTAACGGTGAAAATTTCCATTTTGCTGTTGGCAGTCTTCTGAATCCTGATAAAATTATGCAATGAGTCGTATTTTATCACTATAGACATTCCACCCAATGAATTTTTTACACTGTCCGATACATTTTTTTTGTAATTGTTAAGCATATTCAGTCTTGCTACCCTGTTCAGTAAAGGATTCACGCGGGCGGGCATATTTACAAAAATACTGTCAATGCTTTGGCTGCTTGCCATTGAAAGTGAAGCAAACAGAAAAAAGATGATCAAGCATAAGGACTTTACAGGAAAATTCATTTAGTTATCTGATTTTTTTGGTTTTACAATTTTTTTAATTTTACTCCAGTAATAATTCAACATGTCAGACCAGTTATTAAAGTCTTCGCGGTAAATAATACCCACGCCCTGTGTAGTTTTCGCTTCGCGTAGTTGAGCGCGGTCGATAGTGTGGCTATAAGCTTTAAAACGGATTATTCCCGATTCGGTAAGCAGCCATTCCACATCGAAGTCGCCAATAAATTTATTATTGTTTGTACTTGTATTGGCATTTTCGTTCCGATAACCGAGATTGCCGTTTACAATTAATCTTTTGTTCGGCTGATAAAGGACCTGAGCTTTCCATTCATCGTTTACGGCTTCCGATTTTTGCCAGTCGAAACCTACAGAAAAATTCGTACTGTTAAAGGATTGTTTAATCCAGTTATTGATATGCGCGCTTAAGGTTGATGTAGCAAAAGATAAACCTTCGTTAACACCAATAATCGGTTCGGTACGCATATAATCAGGAGTATAAAATTTATTCAAGAGCAAGAGATATACAATTTGGCGGTTCATTAATTCTTCAGTATTGATAATGTTTCGTACCTTTTGTTTGAGACCTTCATCGCTCGAAGGCAGATCAATATCAAAACTTATAGTAGGAGCCATAAGATTATCGGTAAGTTTCAACACACAGTTAACCGGAACACTTGAGCGGGTGGTACTGTTTTCGAGTTCAGCTTTATCCATAAGATCGCTCAGTGAAGCAGTCAAACCATATAAAGCGCGGATATTTACCTGAGCATCATACGGACTGCCTGTCCAAGAGATAGTGCTGCCACGGTCTATCTTAAATTCCTTTCTGATTAGTGTTTGTAGCGTGAAAAGATAATAACCGTATTCCAAGGTATACGTTCCGTAAAGTTTTACATCGGAGTAAGTATCAAACTGAACTCTCAAACTTCCGGTTCCTTTCCCTGTTATCATATCACCAGCCTGATTGTCAATTATCATTTCCATTTCAGAATCAGGAGTTACATCAATCAGCATATCAACTTTTACGTTAACTTCGGGTGTTTCTTTGGGTATAAATGTCTGATAAATTTTTTGGGTTTCTTTTCCGGTATTTATAAAATTAAAAAGTGGTTTTTCGGCTACCGTTGATTCTCCATCCATTTGAAAGTAACATTTTGTTCGTGGCTGTGTAACGGCATTTACATTTATATTTGTTTCTTTTTCGTCCCCATCAATATTTATAGTGCCTGAAACATAGGCTTTTCCGTAAAAAAACTCGTTGTCTTTGGCAGTAGTGTTTAATGCCATAAAATTTCTTCCTCGGAGGCTTAACCCATAAGAAAGATTTTGAAATACTCCGTCATGACTCACTACACCATTAGCAGTTGCTTTGTTGTTTTCTTCATCATACAAGGTAATATTTTTAAGTATAATTGACTCCGGTTTCATTTTTATAGAGTCCGAGAAATGATATGTGGTTTGAGTCACATCAAGTGTAAACTGTGCATAATTCATAAACAAATTGCCATCGAACAGTAAAAATGTTGTCGGACCATAAAGCCTTAATTTACCTGAACCAGTTCCTTTAAAATTGCTGACAATTCCATCAAAATATGGTTTAAGAAAATCTACTTTGATTGACTTAGCATTTATGTTTAAATCGAGCGAGTCTGTTTTTGGAACAAAAACACCGCTGACAGTAGCAGCTATACTGTCATTTTTTTGTAAAAATTTTCCGTTTAACTGAATCTCCTGTTTCTCGCTGTTCCATTTTGCATCAACATCAGCATTGGCAATAATCACATCGTTAATCTCAAAATCATTAATTTTTAAAGCTGCCTCAAAATATGTTTGTTTTAAAAGACTGTAAAAGTTGGCTTTTCCGGTTGCAAACCCTCCAAAAGTAAGTGTTTTCATCTGGAGTAAACCGGTTACGAAACCAAGATCCAGATCGTTCATTTTAACAGTAACACAGTCGGTCGTTCTGTTCGATGCTATTCCATCAATATAAACATACTGACTGCTGTTTTCGAAACGGAAATTATGAATTGTGATTGTACTGTCAGGATTGAAATCAATGCTGCTCGAACGTATATCCCAGGTAGTGTCGTTAATAATAACCTGTGCGGGCAAAATTTGCATGCGAGCTGCTGTTAAACCATTCTCTTTTCTGAATTTTGTACAGGTATTTATTTCGCCGGCATTGGTAATTTGCTGAGAGTTTTGCCAACCGAGTTGTGCAGTTAGAGAGTCGTTTGCAGCGCGCCCTGTCATAAAAAGTTGGACAATTCCGGTTTTTTCTACAAGTTGAGCACGCGAAGACAGTTTTAAACTTCGGGGTTCTCTGTTAATTCTAAAAGTAAGATTTTCAAATTTTTGTTTGCCTGATTTTAATCCGGGTATGTTGGCTTCAAGCTCAATCTGATTGAATCGTTCGTCAATTCTTCCGCGAATTTTTGATTTCCCTTCAATTCGATAGGGCAATCCGAGAA
>CAZDSY010000032.1:0-26302 GCA_964508285.1 uncultured Paludibacter sp. | reverse complement strand
TTCGGTTTTATGTATTTATATTGATACTGATTTTGCCTTTAGCCACTATCATTGCGCAGGAAACGGGTATGGCTTCCTACTACGGGAAAAAATTTGCGGGGCGATGTACGGCAGATGGCAGCCGTTATCATCCTGATAGTTTGACCTGC
This sequence comes from uncultured Paludibacter sp., assembly GCA_964508285.1. GTDB lineage: Bacteria > Bacteroidota > Bacteroidia > Bacteroidales > Paludibacteraceae > Paludibacter. The sequence goes on along the minus strand of CAZDSY010000032.1, from coordinate 26,153 downwards.
GCCCATAAAACCTATCCTTTTGGTACGCGACTTTTAGTTCGCAATCCGAAAAATAATGCAGAAGTAGTGGTAAAAGTAACCGACCGTGGTCCGCATACCCGCAACCGCATGATAGATCTTTCGTACAGTGCTGCACGCCAACTTGATATTATCAGGCAGGGAGTTGCTTTGGTCGAAATTCGACGCGTAGCACAATGGTGGGAATTTACACCATACATTTCAACTCCTCTACCCTACCCTATCAAATCTAAACCATTCTTGTTTTCAATCCCTGACATTTCTAAAACGCTAAAAATTCAAACCAGATAAATTTTTACTTTCTGAAAATTTTTAGAAAAACCAAAAGAAAAACCGCCTTCTTCTTTACGAAAAAGGCAGTTTCTCTTGTCCCCCTTTAGGGGTTAGGGGTTTTACTTCATAAACTTCGTAGCCTGTCCGTCGATACGGATAATATAGACACCACTGTTCAATTCTTTAGTATAAGTACCCGAAGTTCTAACTTTCTCAATCAACATACCGCTTGTAGTGTAAATTTCAACTGTAGAAGTACCTTCCAGTTCAATCTGAACGCCATCGTAAGTGCGGAGAATGCGGTGAGAAACAGTGGAGCTTGCATTATCATTAATAATAAACATTTCCGATTCATAAGCGCCTTTATAAGTTTCACGGTATCTCGGATTTCCTTTAATATCATTTGGCACTTCGGCAAGCCTTGTAACTTGAAGATTTGCATCCTGATAGGAACCTGATGCTAAATCAAGATTTCCATTAGCTGCATCTACAAAAGAGACATTTCCGGATTTTGAGTTTTGATCTTTTGTTGGATTGGCTGTTTGGTACTCTAAAAGGGTAACATAAGTGCTTACCACTTTTCCTCCGGTATGTGGTTGTCTTAAATAGAATAAATTGTAATCAGATGCGGGAGTTGGTACAGCACTAATAAAATATGTATTTGCATGAGTTGGCTCATCGTTGATAAAAATATTATTTTTGATTTCAGCTGTATTACCTGACAGTTGAATAGCTGCATAATAACCGGTTGAGGAAGGATCCGTCAACTGAGGCATATAGAATGTATTATGATATATTTTACCGGCTACGCCACTATAAAACAGATAAACCATATTTAATGCAGCAGTAGATGCTTTTGTTTTATCAAGCCCACTAAAAGTGTTGTTATAGATATTATAAGTAGCACCACTTGACAAAGAGACAACCCTGTGTCCAAAAGCTCCGGTTTCTTCAGTAAAAGCTTTTGTAAACTTATTATTAAATATATTTACTGTTCCAGTAACTCCAGTTGATGTCCACAAACCGTATGAAACAGTTCCCGGGGCTCCTGTTTGCTGAGATTCAAATGTATTTCCACTAATTTCAGCGCCATCAGTATAATTAATTTCAAATAACCTTCTTTTGGCTGTAACTATATTATTATTGAACTTTAATCCTTTAAGTTTGACAGTAGTAAGAGTACCCGAATTTGTTATTCTGGCTCCCATAGCAACATTGTTGCCAAGTGCGGTTAATTCATTATTTTCAATTGTTAAATTTATTGGACCCACTTCAATAGCAGTACCTTTACGAACAACAGCACCTACACAAAAAGGAGAACTTGTACTTGTTGTCAAATTATTAATAATGCAATTTTTTATGACAGTATTTTCACAAGCTCCCACAACTACTATTACTCTTGCTGCGGTATGACTTGCAGCAGTATTTGTAAATGTTAATCTTCTTGTATTTCCACCAACAGCATAACCATCTATTGTAACATTACTTGTAGCAATTGTATTTGCATCAGACCATGCAGCTATCAAACCAGCTGAAGTGTATCCAATAACAAAGTGTCCTGTAGGACTTGTGTTATCAGACAATTTAGTAAATGTGATAGTTCTGTTAACATCAGCATCAGGACGGATAGTAATACTTTTACCACTTGTATTTACACCAAGACCAATATTTGCAGGTTCTGTAATATCCGAAGCAACTTCGAGAACAACATCACCACTTAAACCTGCTGCGTTCAGAGCATTAACTGCAGCACTTAGTGAAATAAAATCGGCTGTAAGAGTTTCTCCAACTTTATAAGTTCCGGACATAGCAGCCACAGCAGGAGCTTTTGTAAATGTAGCAACATAATTTGCGCCACTATTCGAAAGCCAGCTGTCACCATCTGTTCCCCAACTTTTTGCCCAAACATGCAATTTATATGAACCGTAAGGCAAACCGGTTAATAAATCAATTGAAGTAGTTTTTAATCCCTGATAATCGTTTCCGCCAAGCGGAGTCTGATCCCAGATAACTTCGGTTGAAGCAATAATATCAACATTACCGGCAGTATTGGTAACTTTGTAGTAAAATGCACCACCGGCTCTGTCTTGAGTATCGCTCCAGTACTTCATATCACAACCTTCAATAACAAGTGATGTTACCGTTCCAAAATTTGTTCCCTGAAGTGCAGTAGCATAACTTGGGTCTGAACCAATCCAGTACCAGCCTGTTGGAGCAACTGTCCCGGTCCCGTTAACATTAATCATTACATAATCATTAAACCATCCCGTTGCTCCAAACGACAACATGGATATTGCCAAAAAGGCCATTAAAAAAGTAATTTTTTTCATGATAAAATAATTTTAAAAGTGAATTAGTATAGTTTACGAAAAAAATAGCGTGTAAATTTAATGAATTAAAAATTCATAATTATTCAGAAATTTATGTTTAAAAGCAATTATTTTGTTCTTTATTGACATAATCGGGAAAATCCATTAATAAAACATGTATTTTCAATTTATGTTCAGCAAATTAATTAATAAATCAATTTAATATAAATCGTTTTGAGTACACGGATGTAAACTTATACATTACTCCGATTATTAGTTTGAAGTATCGATTTCCTGTATTTATATTAGGCTGTCTCAATAGCTTGTGTTGAGACAGCCTTTAAAAAACATTATTTTTTAATTAATCTGATACTCTCAATGCCGCTTTCAGTTTTTGCTTTCAGAATATAAACTCCGGGCTGTAAATGTCCAATATGCATACTGAACTGACTTTGCGAAGGCAGTTCGTTTATCAGCATTTGTCCTTTCAGGTCGTAAAGCAGAATAGATTGCAATTCATTTCCCGCTGATTCAATTGAAATTACATCAGTAGCCGGATTCGGATAAACTTTTATCATATTTTTATTGATTTCCGGTTGAGTTACACCTGTAGTAATAACTAAAATCTGATCGGATAGAGCAGGTGTGGTAAACTGATTTTCGGCTTTTGGCAATGCCCATACTCCAAGTCGTTTATCAGAATACGAAACGGCATACACATTTCCTGCGCGGTCGAACGAAACACTTGTGGTGTAAAGTCCGAGGGCAGGTTTAATGGAATGCAGTTTTTTTAAAGCCGGAATACCGGCTTCGGAAAATGTAACTTCGAAAATTTTCAACTCATTATCGCATCCCATAGCCAATCGCGAACCATCGTGATTTACAGCCATACCTCCCCGATGCGAATTACCAATTAAATCAGGCGTAGTTCCTGAATTAAAATCAACTGTTCCTGCCGTATTCACATGAATCAACGAAGGAATTGTTGCAGCATCTGCATTTCTGTACTGCGAAATCCACCACCCACCTCTACCATCCGGTGCAATGCATGAATTAAAATTTTGTTGCAGATTTCCATTGGCAGCATCGTTATAAACAACAATAGGTGCAGACTGATGTGGCGTTTGAAGTGTACCGATATTATACTGTAATAAATTTCCTGTACTCGTAGCAGTGGCATGGGTATAATCTTCATCAAAAGTGTATAATCTTCTTTCTTCGCCTTTACCTGTAGAATAACAATGCGAAATTGAACCATGAATACTTACGCCATTGAAGGTTGAAAGCCCCGACGAAGCTTTTGTCAGTCCATCAAAAACAGGCACAAAAGGAGCTGAAGGATTTGCAGGATTCATTATCCAAACTCCGGGATGCGCATCGCTCCAGTCGCAAACAAATACGTTTCCATCTTCGCCTACCGAAACACGGAAAGGACTGCTTGAGCTTGTAGTACTCCATGTAACTCCACCTGTATATGGCGTTGCTCCTTGACCGGTAACATCGTTTAGAGCAGCATCGAGGATATAAATTCCGTCCTGCGTACTTCTTCCCGGCAAAGTTCCTGCTGCGGACTCTGAAACATAAACCCTACCAAAAAACGGACTATCAAGATTATTATCAACCGCAACACCCCATGGATAATTAAACTGCATGAAAGGATTTGCATTGTCGGTTAATTTTAGTGGACGGTCAATGGATTCGGTGGTAGTTGTTACCGACCAAGTATAGTATCCTGCCTGCAAATCGTCAAAATTTGCATTTATTGTGTGATTTCCTTTACCAAGTGCTCCGATAGGAATTACTTTCACAATTGCATTATCTTTTATGATGTTAATATCAACATTAGAAGCGTTTTCGTTAAGCATGAATTGCAGTTTATGATTTCCATCTGAATTATCAACTTTGAGGGCTGTAGCATAAATATTCGCTTTAGGGTCTGGCGCTTGACTACGATATCGACCAATTCCCTGATTTTGAGCCAACACCAATAAATCAATATCGTAACCACTCACTTTTGCACCTGCCATCATATAAGTTGCTTTAGCCTCGCCCAGTCCGGTTTCTTTCATTTTTGAAGATATTTTCACAGCGTTTTGAAGTCCATCGGTAACATCGAACATTACCACACCTACCTGTGACGAATCGGCATTACAAACGGGTGAAGCCATGAAAACGCGGTGAGCATGGCGGAAGAAATTACTGCCGGAAGCAATATTTTCGAGATTGTAACCCGATTTTTCGGCAAATATTCCTTTCAGCACCAATGGTTCACGGTCAGGTTTTCCCCAGTCGAACTGATATTCAGTTGGCAACAATTTATCACTATCGATAATGATATGATCGCCACCCGTGGGTGAAACAGTAAATTTCGGTTTTGTACCCCATAATGCTTCGGTGTAATCTGTAGCATTCATCATGTATTTGTACCCAACTGCCGAAATGCCTTCCTCAAACTGCAAGCCTACAATACGAATTGCTTTCGACGATCCGGTAGTAACCGAAGTGGTATGAATGCGGCATCTCCATCGCGGTCCGCTCACGGCAAAAGTTTCGCCCATAATTCCGAACGACCAGTTTCCCTGACTTTGAGTTTGAAAAAGCAAGGATGGAGCAACCGAATCGTTATCCCAGGTATATACCTTGAAATATCGACCATTAGTTCCGTTATAGGCAACCGTATCTTTATTGCAAGCCAACAAATATCCATCGGAAGTAAAAGCAATATCGCTCAATGTGAGCATTCCCCCGCTAATTCCTGTCAAATCCATTTCGCGGATTTTTTGAAAAGTAGTAGCATTGGCAATAATTATTTTGGGTGTTTCGGTCAACACATACAATTTATCGTTACGAAAAATAGCTTTACGTATTTGAGCTTCGTTCAACCAATCGGGTGCCACAGTAGACGTTTCTGTAAATCTGTAATTTTTCAAAGGTACGATTCCTGCCTCCTGAACCGGCACCGGATAATCCGGAGTTGTATCTTTTGGAACAACAATATTTTCGTTTACCAAATACATTTTAGCATACGTTGTAACAGCCGGTGCTACCGTAACAGTAGTATCTTTAGTCGTATGATCTTTTGCAGTTAATCGAAGTTTATAAGTTCCGGGGTTAAGATTATGAAAAGCAAATATCCCGTTGTACAAGGTGTCCACACGATAAAATGCAAGCGAATCGCCTGCAGCATTCATAAGTTTCACTCCTGCTCCATTCAGCGGCAGCCAGCGGTCGTGCGTACCGGCTTTATAGGAAAATCGCGGATGATTAATGGTTTCATCTTTGCCTTTTACAAACCCGGCAATTATTCCTTTAGCAGAATGTTGTGCTCCAAAATAATCACAGAAATACCGGTAGAAGCCCGTTGCTTCAAGTTTGCGATAATCATCATTCAGCAAGCGGTGTGTTTCGGGCTGATAATCGTGAAACGAACCTTCACTCAAAAATCCGGGTACAGTTAAGGGACGCAAAACTCCCAAACCTGAAGTGTTTCCATAAAACGAAAAATCGCCGCGTATATTTGTAGTTGTTGTGTAATGAGTCCATACAGTAAGCTGATTTGAAATAAGTCTGGGCCATGCAGCTGTTGCCATCGGCAAACTTTGTACTACAGTTGGTTCATTATCGTAACCATGATAAAGCATTAGCAGATAATTTGTACCGGTATTTGATCCAAGAGCATTGCTATGAATTGAAAGAAATGCATCCACATTATTAGCATTTGCTTCTTCGGCAATTTCGGAAAGCGGGCGGTCGTCTTCTTCACGATTTAATATCCGCGACATATAAACCGTAGCGTTGGAAGCTTGAAGCATATCTCGTAAAGCTAATCCTTTACGCAAATTACTGTAGGATTCCCAAAAACCAAGCGTATCGCCCAGCTCGTAATTTATTGTAACTAAATTGCGGTCGTTCGCGCCATTGTATCCACCATGTCCCGGATTAATGTATATTTTTACGCCGGTAAAATCGGCTGCATTGGCACCTGTAAATATCAACAAACCAAGGATGATTATATTTATTTTTTTCATGATTTTTCCTCCCATTATTTAATGTTAATATTCAGTATAAAAAGCTGTCCTTCGTTGTTGCTAAAGGCAACTTTTCTTGCATCGGACGAAGGTGCGGGATAAATAGCTTTGTCCGTTGCAAGTGTCTGGCGAGTTTTGCCATCGATACTTACAGCAATAATTTCGGAAGAAATAAGTTCCTGTCCGAAATATTTATCATCCATACCTATTACGATATTATTATTCAGCCACTTGGGAGCACTTAGTTTGCCCAACGACTGCACATTCTTCCCATCAACAGTACTGATAAAAGTTCCTTTGCCGGCTACAGTATAAACTATTTTGCTGCCATCCGGCGAAAACGAAGGCCAAATATAACTTTCTGACTCTCCATTTGGGGTAAAAATCCTGCGATTGTTCCCACTGTAAATTACCATTTTGCGGTCTTCAATTTGAATTACAGGTTTTAAATCAGCAAACGGTACTGTTTTTCGATCCAATTTTGTTCCCTTTACAAAAAACGGTTGATTACCTGAAAATGCTGGAGTAAATGCTTCCCGAGTTGGTGCAATCAGTTCAGTACTTTTCCCGTTACTCAAATTAAGCATGTTTAATGCAGTATATTTTCTATTTTGTTTGAGTTGCACATTACGATACAAAACATTTAAACCATCATCGCTGATATTAACTTTATAACCTGCACCATTAGCTTCCGTCAATTTTTGAATTTTACCATCCGTTAATGAAATTTTCTGAAGTCCTTTATAATTTATATCTGTACAAACCAAATAATCGGATGTGGGACTAAAAACAGGGTGAAAGTAGCCTCCAGCGGAAGAAGTAGCAATCGCTTCCTGTTTAGAAACTTCGACAAGCTGTGCTGTTCCGGTTTGATAACAAATTGACACCAAAAGCAAAAACAAAACTTTGATTGACTGTATGCCGGCTAAATGAAAAAAAACCGGACATTCATACTCTTGAGAGGGTAATTTTTTTTTCATGGTATTACTATTTTTGAGTTTGTGATTTCTTATTAAAGCAATTAGCAGAACCAGACAACAAACTGAAAATAATTTGAATAAATATTGATTTTTAAGCGCAGTAAATGTAGTGATATTTTTTTAAAAAAACATAAAATATGAGAAAAAAGTATTGATAAAAATTAGTAATTCCAAAACTCAATTCAATATGAGTTAAATTCCTATAAAATAATCACTTAAAAACAAAAAACTTAAAGGATACTAGTATTTAATTATATTTTGTAAAAAATTATAGTGTTTTTCTTTCAATATGTTTGATAATTAATTAAAAATATTTTATTTTTGCAGCCGAAAAACAATAAACTAAAAAACATTTACAATTTTTATGAAAGCATCAGAGGTATTGGAAAACCTGAAGCGCAGGTTTCCCAACGAGCCTGAGTACCATCAGGCTGTACAAGAAGTATTGGAATCAATCGAAGAAGTTTACAACGAACATCCTGAGTTCGATCGTGTTAACCTTATTGAACGGCTTTGTATTCCCGATCGGATTTTCTCTTTCCGCGTAACATGGGTTGATGACAAAGGTAAAGTACAAACCAATATGGGTTATCGCGTTCAGCAAAATAACGCTATCGGACCCTACAAAGGAGGTTTGCGTTTCCATGCTTCAGTATATCCCGGAATTCTGAAATTTTTAGCTTTTGAACAGGTATTTAAAAACGCACTTACCACTCTGCCGATGGGAGGAGGAAAAGGTGGTTCCGATTTCAATCCAAAAGGCAAATCCGATGCTGAAATCATGCGTTTCTGTCAGGCGTTTATGCTCGAATTATGGAAACACATAGGTCCTGACACCGATGTACCTGCCGGCGATATAGGAGTTGGTGGTCGTGAAGTAGCTTATATGTATGGCATGTATCGTAAACTTGCCCGTGAAAACACTGGCGTGCTTACCGGTAAAGGAATCGACTTTGGCGGTTCACTGATTCGACCCGAAGCTACAGGTTACGGAAACATTTATTTTCTTATGAATATGTTAAAACGTAAGGGTATTACCGACCTGAAAGGTCAGGTTGTTGCAATATCCGGCTCAGGTAATGTGGCTACATACACTGCCGAAAAAGTGTTGGAACTTGGTGGAAAAGTAATTACATTTTCAGATAGTAACGGATATATTTACGATCCGGATGGCATTGATGCTGAAAAATTAGCGTATATTTTCGAACTGAAAAATATATACCGCGGACGTATAAAGGAATATGCCGAAAAATATGGATGTAAATATGTTGATGGAGCACGTCCATGGGCTGAAAAATGCACCATTGCATTACCATCGGCAACACAAAACGAAATTACGGGCGATGATGCCGAAATGTTGGTTGCAAACGGTTGTATTGCAGTATCGGAAGGTGCAAACATGCCTTCAACACCTGAAGCAATTGAAATTTTCCTGAAAAATAAAATTCTTTACGCTCCCGGAAAAGCAGCTAATGCCGGAGGTGTTTCTGTTTCAGGCCTTGAAATGACACAAAACTCAATGCGCCTGAGCTGGACTCGCGAAGAAGTTGATGCCCGTCTGCAACAGATTATGAGCGACATTCATGATTCATGCGTAAAATACGGAACTGAACCTGATGGTTTTGTAAACTACGTAAAAGGCGCAAACATTGCCGGATTTATGAAAGTTGCAAAAGCCATGATGGCACAAGGAATACTATAATCCAATCCCTGAAATCTTCACACCAAATCCCACAGGCAAATTGCTTGTGGGATTTTTTTTTTTAAAACTATTGTAAAAAAATCTAAGTCACATAAATACATTAACAAAAATAAAATGCACAAAATTATCTATTTTGTGCAAGAACAAATTAGTTTAAATCATTGTTTTCATAAAAATTAATGTTCAACGTTTAAATTCATCATCTTATGAAAAGAAAGTACTTTTTTTTACTGTTAATTTTATTAGTTGGGTTTCAAATTTCTGCTCAAATCAATCCCGGAAATCCCAAACATCAATGGACTTTTGACGACGGCACTGCAAACGATGCATTTGGCAGTGCGCATGGTACAATTTCAGGTGCTGCTACCATCAGTGGAAAGGCTTTAAACACCACTTTGGGCGGATACCTGAATTTACCGGGAGCTACCATTGCCGTAAACACCCTCACTGCCCTTACACAAGAAGTTTGGTTTACTTCTACCAAAAATGCCAATACTGCAAGCACAACACTTACATTTTTCGGCAATGCGAATGTGGATGGTTGGAAAGCAACAAATTATCTCTTTTTAACTCCTGCACGATACGAAAATGTTAGTCGTACAGCTATCTCCTGCTTGAACACTTCAAGCCCATGGACTACCGAAACGCAGGTAAATGGCACTAAATACGACGATGGCGCATTACATCATTTGGTATCGGTAATTAACAATACGGATCTCAGTTTGTATATCGATGGCGTTTTTGTTGGAACAACTGCGCTTTCTACCGATAATAAACTGAGTAACCTGAGCAATGCGTATGTATTTCTAGCCCGTTCGGGAGAAACTTATCAGGCAACATGGAAAGGAAAAGTACACAAATTCAGCATTTTCGACAAAGAACTCAATGCACAGGAAATTCTTTTTTTATATCAGCAGGGAGCAGAAGCAGGAGCAGACATCAATGTAACAACCAATAACTTTTTATTTGAAACCGGAGACCCAGTTCAGGTGAAAGTTACCGGATTTAATCTAACTCCGGGAGAAAATATAACTATTTCAGCTCCTGCAGGTATTAATCTCAGCACAAATTCACTGCCCTACAATGCAACAAATGCTGCACTAAATGTAATCTGGGACGAAACTACAACTGTTGATGGAAATATTGTATTTACAAGCGGCACTACAATAAAAGAAATTCCCGTAAAAACTGCTTCGGGCAATTGTTTTGTTCCGCTTTACAACGATCGACAGAACCTTATTCCCGATCCAAAAATGTTCAATATAGGATTATATTCAGGCTGGGGAGCTAAAGAAATGGTAGATATTGTCAGCGAACCTGCAAATGTATATTGTGGCATCAGTACTGCAAAAGTGGGCAACGGCACTCCTACAAGCGGCTCAATGGAAGTTGTATTGAATGGTAAAGTGCAACCAAACACATCGTACAGAATAAAAGCCATGGTAAAAACTATCGGAGGTGATTTTCAACTTGGAATTTGGGGATTAACACAAAACCAAATAAGCCATAATATTAACACCAACGGCGAATGGGAAACCATTGATTTTGTATTTAAAACAGCGGCAACACTACAACCAAACCAATACATGTGGTGGAATAATTCGGGACTTACCGGCTTGTACGGCTTTATAGATAACTGGGAAATGTACGATGTGAGTGAAATAATTAGCAATGTATTGAACTTAACTGAAAATCCACTAAAAATTTACCCTGTAAACAATTTTATAATTGCTGAATTTGAAAACAAAAACGCGTCAAATGCAGAATTGAACATTTATGATGTAAATGGCAGAAGTATGTACAACAAAAATATTTCAATTCATAAAGGGAAAAATAGTTTATCAATTGAAGAAATATTGCCAAGTGGAGTTTATATTGTAAAAATAAATACTGGAAATAAAATATATTTAAACAAACTTATTAAATAGTTGATAACGGAATTAAATAGTTGATAACGGAATTTTTTAGAAAAATGGCGATCTGCCCCAAACAGGTTGCCATTTTTTGTTTGATAAAAAGTTATTTATTAAAATTTTAGTTTGAATTTTTCTTGTAAATAATCGACAAATTAATACACCATATTAAATTTATTGTCCACCAATCAAAAGATTAATCTATTTGTATTTTGATCTTCTTAGTTTATGTTTGTAAAAAATTATTTATCAATTAAATTTTTATTATCATGAAAAAAACGTACAAACTTCTGGCGATTTTTATCGCAGTATTTGCATTATCAGGATTTGTTAAAGCGCAAACATGGAACGACCCTGAACCTGAAGGAGTTGTTTTTACTTCAGGAACTGGTTATTATGTATATAATATTGGAGCTAAAGCATTTCTCGACAGAGGCGGTCAATGGGCAACCCAGGCAATTGTTTTCCCTGAAAAAGGTTCTCTGATCACACCTGTTCAAAGTGGAGCTTTATGGGTTTTACAATATGAGAGTAGTACAAGAACATTATTTCCTGCAGATGTAGCTGATGGATGGACCTATACTGATAACACTACTAGTAATACATGGGATATACAGGTTACTGAACCATTAAACAATATTTATTCTATTCAGATTAACAATACTTATGGAGGTTACAATTCAAGTCAGTATTTAGGCGCATCAGCTACACTATATACCAGTAACTCTGGTGTAGTACAGGATGTAAGATACAATCGTACGGCAAGCGATTATACCAAATGGAAATTTTGTACACCAGATGCTGTTGAAAAATACAACGCACAAGTTAAACTTGATAAGTTCATGAAAATTGCAAGATTAACAGGTAGTAGTATTGATTTAGCTCCCTATATTACTATATATAACACTGGTACTGCAATTGATATACTTGCTGCGGCGGCCACTTTAAATAGCGCATTGGCACCTCAAGACAAAACATCTTCTTTAACGAATGCAGCATTCGATGCAAACCCCTCAACCGGATGGACAGCAACAGCAGGGTATGGATACAATTTCCAGGAAGTAGAATATTATGGGCGTTCATTCGACATTTACCAGAATGTAACCGGATTACCAGCAGGAATTTACATTTTAAAAGCACAGGGTTTCGAACGCCCTTCAGGATTATCAGTTGATATGCAGACATGGCATAATAACGGTTGGGATGCACGTTCAGCCAAACTTTATGCTACTGTAACGGGAACAACAACAACCACACCGGTTCGCTCTATATATTCCGAATCAACCAGCCCTACAGGTAATCTTATCAATGGCATAACTTATCCAAATTCTATGTCGAATGCATACGATGCAATTACAACCAATGGACTCTACGACAATGAACTCACCTATTTCACTGTAGATGCTACTGGCACTGCCAGAATTGGGATTATTGGATCAAATCTTTCAAATGGTAATTATACAATGTCGCAATGGGTTTTGATGGATAATTTCAGGTTGTATTATTATGGTGCGTTAGCTATCCCAAATATTACAGTATCGGTAAATTCTCTATTGATAAGTAACGCAATATCAAATACAAAAACTTTTGATGTTACGGGATCAAATTTAGTTGGAGATATAACAATAACTGCTCCTGCTGGATTAACACTCACAGGTGCTAGTTTAGTAAATAATGGAGGTGGAGTTTACACGATAGCACAAGTAAATGCAAACAAAACCAACACTATAACTGTAACCTGGGATGAAGAAAATAATTTATCAACAACTATCACAGTTTCCAGTCCGGGTGTTTCTACGCATAATATATCCGTCAACACTTCAAAAGACAATGGTTGTTTTACAGCTCTTTATGCTGACCGTCCGAATTTGGTTTCTGATCCTTACATCACCAGTCTGTCTAATTTTGCCGGATGGGGCACTAAAGTACTTGTAACAGATCCTTCTGAAGTTTATTGTGGTGCTGCCTCTGCAAAAGTAGGAGATGGAACAACCGGAGGTTCATTGGATTACGGTTTAACCGGAATAATTCAACCAGAAAAAACATATCGTGTTAAAGCAATGGTTAAAACTGAAGGTGGGGAATTTCAGTTAGGTGTATTTGGATGGTCAAATGGTCAGGGCGATATCAATAACGTGATAAACACAAATGGAGCATGGCAGGAATTGGTTTTCAACTTTACAACCGGTGCAGCATTAGGTGGCAGTCAGGGAATGTTCTGGAATAACTATCAGAAATCAGGTTTGATTGGATATATCGACAATTGGGAAATGTACGACGTTACCGATATTGTAAGTAGTGTAAATAATACTAAAACTAACGAAATGAAAGTATTCGTTCAGAATAACACCATAATTGCAGATATAAATGCACAAGCTGCCGCTAATGCGGAAATTACAGTTTACAACCTGCAAGGCTCACGTTTATATACCGAAAACATGAACTGTATCAGCGGTTTCAATCGTTTGGTTATCGAAAAACAACTTTCTTCAGGTGTTTATATGGTGCAACTGAATGTAAATGGTGAAATTACTACTTCAAAAATTGTGAAGTAAAACTCAGGATTAAACTATCTACTATAAAGCGTGAATTCTTATAAAGGATTCACGCTTTTTGTTATTTTTCTAGTAATCAATTGTTAATAAGTATTGAGTTTTAAAATATTTTCTGTTCAAATTTATTTTAATCATTTTTGAACTCATTTTACTCTACTTGGTTTGAACATTCGCTTACTTTTGTGCTTTACAAATTTGAAATACTTTTAATTACCAACAATTAAATTTTTATTATCATGAAAAGAATTTACTTAAAGTTAATTGTACTGTTTTCAGTACTTACGTGTTTAAATTATTTGAACGCAACTGTAATTGATGTTTCCAGTTTAATAATTAACAACGATTTTTCAGGTACGGCTTCTGCTTGGACAACAGCCTCAGCTTCCTATAGTTCATTTTCGCAATCTTCCGGAACTTTTGAGGCATATAATGCTACAAATAACAGTTCATGGTTTGTTTGTAAACAAACTATCTCAGTACCAGCAGGAGTTTATCGATTAACTGCCGGAGCGTTTCACAGATCAGGAAATAATTTCACAAATGTGATCTTATATGGGACTACAACAAAAAAAGAATATTCAAAAAACGTCAAAACATTAGCATCTGAAACAGCAGCATATGGTTCTACTCCGAATAGTAGAACCACTGCTAAAACAGCTTTTAATGCCGGTTATTGGATCAATACTGTTGACAATATTGTTGTAGAAGACGAAGGTGGTGGAAATGGAACACTTGAAGTTGGTATAAGAAATATTGGACAACCCCCATTGTCAGGAGGAAATATATGGACGATTTGGAGTAATTTTAAACTTTACAGATTAGAAGGTGCGGACTTAAACTCTCTTCGTGATTTAACAATTACAAGAGCTAACTTATTATTGGCTGAAGTTACTGATTACAACGATGGTGGAGCTTTAGCAACCGCTATAGCTACATTAGCTGCGATAGAAGATGCGAGTTTAACCATCAATAACATACAAACTTTAGAAGCCGAAATGTTAAGTTATAGAAACAACAGAATGGCATTTGCATCGAAAGAAAAACCAGCTGATGTTACACATTTAATTAAAAATCCAGGATTTGAGGATGGTCAAGTTTCGAAATTAGGAACAGCTAACGGTCATTATTGTGAACCGAAAGGTTGGACTCTGGCTTATAATACAGCCTCGACACATGTAAACAACAATGTTACAATAGTAAACAATGCAACAGCACCTGCAGGTTTTGCAACTGTTACTTCTCTTGTACCTACAGAAGGAAATTACATATTCCATTCACGCTATCGTTGGACAACAAATGAAACAATGACAATATCACAGACAGTATCTGGATTGCAAGCAGGGACATATAAATTAAGTGCAGATTTAGGAAAAACATCTACGACCAGTGTTGCATATTTTAAAGGCACTATTGGATCTACAGATGTACTTAACGCAACAGCTACTTACACATCGCCAACCGGACTTACAAAAGTAAATGCTACTTTTTTAGCCAAATCAGGTGACAATTTAGTAATTACAGGAGGGTTAATTCAGAGTGGAAATGTAGAAGCAACAATATTATTAGATAACATCAAACTAGAATATTTAGGAAATGTACCAGTATTGGTAGCTGTACCGTCAAGTTTGTATTTTAATGACCAAAACACAATTAAAACATTTAATGTTTCTGGCGGAAACTTAACAGAAAATGCTACTTTAACAGCACCAACTGGTATTACACTTGACAAGACAAGTTTAACACCTGATGAAGTTTTTGCTGGAGCTACTGTTACTGCCACTTTTAATAAATCAACAACAATATATAACGGTCAAATTTCAATAACATCCGGCACATTAACACAAAATATCTCTGTTGAAGCTTCAGCTGATGGTCTCTGTTACACTCCTGAATATTCAACACTTACAAATTTAATTCCTGATCCATATATGAACGACCTTTCAAATTATGGTGGCTGGGGTAACAAATCAATAGTTACTGATCCTGCTCAGGTTTATTGTGGAAGTCGTAGTGGATTTATTAACGGAACTGCTTTTTGTTATCCAAACAGCGGTTCAATTGATGCCAGCGTAGCATGGAAACCTAACACAAGTTACCAAATTGTAGCAATGGTAAAAGCTGTGAATGGTACAATGAATATCGGTGTTAGCAATGTAGGTTTAGGAGGTGATGTTAATTTTGAAGTTCCACAGTCTGATTCATGGACTAAATTCAGCACAACTTTCAAAACTGGAGCTACTGCAGGTAATGGCTTGTGTTTCTTCAATGGTTGTGGCGCAAGTACCGGCTATATTGGCTATATAGATAACTGGCAAATTTACGAGCTCCCAACACTCAACGCTCCTGTAAACGATGAGGATAACGGACGTATGCTTTTCACTTCAGTAGGAGAAACATTAGAAGTTCCTGTAACCGCAACAGGCTTTACCAATGGTTTTACAGTAAGTTCAGATAATGATAAATTTGAAGTACAAACTCCTGAGTTACCGGCAGTAGGTGGAAATGTAACAGTTCGATTTATTGGCACTATGGTTGGTCAGTACAATGGCACACTTACCATTCAGTCGCAAAATCCGGCTTCACCCGTTCCGGGAATGAAGAAAGTTGCCGGAGCAGGCACAAAACTTGAAATTCCGATGGTTGCAGATATTACAACCGGTGTAGGAAATAACAGTAAACAAGGCTTGAAAATATTTGTAAAAGGCAATGAAATTTTTGCTCAGTTTACTCTGAATTATGCATCGGAAGTTGAAATGGCAGTTTATAACGTAAATGGAATGCTTGTAGCAAGTAATACTCAGAAGCTTGATGCCGGAGCAAACCAAATGCAGTTAAATGCTGACATTGCAAATGGTGTTTATTTTGTAAAACTAAACATTGAAGGCGATGTAACAACGACTAAACTTGTAAAGTAACAGATTAGTTAAGGTATAAAAAACTCTTATTTCTGAAAGCGTGAATTTCATTCGTGAGATTCACGCTTTTTTTTAATTGAATTCATCTCCCTTTTTGAATTTTATTTCTACCCATACAGTAACTTATCTAAGTAATTTTGTTTATCAATTTTAAAAACAATTAATATATTAAATTATCATGAAAAGAATCTACTCAGTATTTATTGCTGCAACTTTGTTTTTATCAGGCTTGCAAGCTCAAGTGGATGTTACAGCCACATACCTGCAAAATGCGGGTTTCGACGATGCGCCCACTATTTTCACAAAAGATGCAGGTGGTAAAATTGCCAATGCCGACACCGACTATCGAATAACAAGGGTGAATGGAGGTACTTCTCCAGGATGGAGGTTTATCGTTTCAAATTGGGATGAAACATCAGTGATTAATAACAATGCAGTGCAAATATCTACTGCTGAATACGGATTTACCACAGTTCCCACTTCTGCAGCTTCAGGACTTAACACAACTACACCTCCAGCTACTCAGAAGGATGGTGTAACTGCAACTGGTGCTTGTCTTCACATGTCAGCCGGTTGGGGCGACAGAGCAATAGTAAGCCAAGCTGTTAAATTGCCTGCAGGCAAATACAAATTATTTTATGATGCTTATAATGCGCACACAAGCACAGGAATTGCAGTAAATTATAGCGGATATACAGTGGGTACAACTTCAACTTTTGCTAAATTAAATTCAGTTCCACAAAACACATGGAAAACAGATTCTGTACAATTCAGCGTGGTTAACAATTTGGAAGATGGAATCATCAGTATCGGCTTCACTACCTCAACAGGAAGTTCAGGAAACGGTGCAAAATTATACATCGACAATGTAATACTGAAATATTATGGCATTGATAAAACAGACCTTAAACAATTGATTGATTCGGCAACTGTTTTATTTAGCAATCAACAGCCAACCGGACTCCCAAATGCATACACAAATTTGAGTACTGCAATTACCGCTGCTCAGGCAGTTTACAACAATACAATGGCTACAGTTGCTCAGGTTCTTGAGCAGGAAAATGCATTAAAAGAGGCAATTGCAGAAGTACATGGTGGCATATTACTGAAAAACCGTATTGATACCTGGACAACTTTCCCATACAATGCCACTTCAGCGATTATAAATCCAAGTTTTGAATCAGGTTTTACCGGTTGGAGTAATACCGGACCTTTCCAAACTCAAACAAATACTTCTTTTGATCCATACAAAGTAGGTACTTATTATGCAGAAAGATGGATTAGCAGTGGAGGTTCACTCTCAGATATTCGACTTTTGCAAAGCGTAAAATATATTCCAAACGGTGTTTATATGCTTACAGCTTCGGCTCATGCCACGCAACAGGCAGAAAATTCTTTCCCCGGAGGTACATACCTTTCGGCAAATACAGATTTTGTTGAGATTTTCGAACGGAAGGACTATTCAGTAACAACTTCTGTTACGGATAACACCTTAAACATTGGCTTCGAGGTTTTCACTACAGGCAACTGGGTAGCAACCGATAATTATCGTCTGACTTATATAAGCGATGGAAGACCGTATTTAATTGTAACTCCAGAAAATCTAAATTTCACACCTTCTGCAACTTCTAAAATAATTAAAGTTAAAGGTGGCAATCTTACAAATGCCGTTACATTAACCGCTCCTGCTGGATTTTCCTTATCAGCAACAAGTATTCCTGCAGTTGACGTTATGACTGAACCGGGGGTTGATATCACTGTTACTTACACGGGAACTTCTGAAATTACCACCGACACTTTAACCATTACTTCCGGCACTACCGTGATAAAAGTAGCTTTAAGTGCCACTCAGGTTGTTAATGCCAGAGTTGCAGGCTTATTCTACGACTTGACCTTGCCTGAATCGTACACATTCAAAGTAACAGGAGACGTATTCGGAGATATTTCTCTGAGCGCTCCCAATGGTGTTACGCTTTCAACAAGTTCAATATCTCCTGCTGCTGCTGCCGACACTGTTGATGTAAACGTTCAGTGGAATTTGACTTCAAACATTCCTGATAAATACATTTACCTGTCGGTAGGTAATGTTAAGAAAGATTCAATACTTGTATTTGCGGTAACCAACAACCTCATAGCAAACTGGGATGGAGACAATGCTGAAGGCGAAGGTTCAAGACTAACTGACTTTGGCTGGACTCATACTCTGGCTGATGGTGTTACGCCTGTAGGTACAACTTTTAATGTGTATGATGCAACATCCGCTGTCCGTTATGTTCCTTATGCTAAAGCTAACCATACATACAAAGGTAAACCTTGGATTGGGCATCGTATTGCATACCTTCGTGGTTGGGGAAGCCCTGCTACCAATGTTTACAACTTGCCAGTTATGCTTGAAGAAGGAAAAACCTATAAATTCCGCGGAGTTTCGGCTTGGCACAATAATGAAACAAACCCGACTTTTACATATTCTGTAAACTCAGCTCCAGCAAATCTTGGCGATACACTTGGCAGTCAATCAGTACTTTGCACAGTACGTCAGAGAGGCGAAGATTATTCTTTTGAATTTAAACCAAAAACTACGGCTGTTCATTATCTTACTGTTTCAAGCAACACTGTAAACGATGCAATGTGTGCACCTGAATTCCTTGCAATTTATGAAAAGCCTTTGAATACAGCAACCGACAATAAATCAGCTTCTTCATTGAAAGTTTATCCAACAATTACTTCTGGTAATGTTCAAGTTGACTTTGGTGGAAAAACAGGAATAATTAAAGTTTATGATATTTCGGGTCGTATAGTTAGCACAAAAGAAGCTAAAAACAGTATAGAATCAGTTTCGCTGCCAACCACAGGTATTTACCTTATGGAAGTTTCGGCAGCTAACGAAACCCGTACATTTAAAGTTTTGAAAATGTAATAATTACAACAACGTTCAATCAAACTTAAGATTGAATTATCAAAAAAAGAAAACCTGACAAGTACATAATAATTGTCAGGTTTTTTTTTAAAAGTATAAATGTTACTTTTTTTTATATTCACTTTTAAACCGAATATGCCGAAAATTTCTCCATAACTTTCGCGTAATAGGTTTTAGTTACAGGAATGTCAGGGATATTGATTGTATCGAATTCAACAAAAATTCCATCTTTTGTTTTCTTCATCACTTTTACTTTATCGAGATTTATGATAAAAGAACGATGACAGCGTACTAAAGGCGTTTCGTTGGTAAGATTCTCTTCCATCCATTTTAGAGAATTGCGAATCAGAAATTGTGAAACCTTTGATTTGTTAATATAGTGGATAGTCGCGTAATTCTCAGCAGATTCGATATACAATAAATTGTCGATAAATACCGACAACTTCAGTTCTCCTTTTTCGTCGGTAAATTTCAACAAATGTTTTTTGTTGATTGCTGTTTTTTGCTCAACCGAATTAATTTTTTCGAGCAAGTTATTTTTGTCCTGCCACGAGAAATAAAGCCACAAGACTGAATATGGCAAAAGTAGAACCAAACTTGTATTGACAGCCGATTGATGAAAAATCTCCATAAAATCACGTTGCGCATTACCGGCAGGAATATATTTAGAGAACAAAGAGAAAAACAGTGACATTGCAGTTATTTCCGCAGCTATCCATCCCAAAAATTGCAGATAGCTTAAGGCATTTTTACGGGTATAAACAAGCATGATCATCCTACTGATGACTACAACAAGCATACCTGTTAAAATTATCAGACTTGAAAAGAAAAAATACTTAAATTCCGATATTTCAGGATACCACTGCCGCGAATTAAACGGCTGAAATATATTGATAAACAATAATGCAAACAAAGCAGTAAACAATATCAACTTGACGATATTTCCTTTTTCGTATAGATATGCAGGAATTTTTGTATTCATTTTATTTGCTGACTTTTCCTTTGCAAATTTAACTTTTTATATTCACTGAACAAGGTAAGAATTCATCGAGAGTGTAAAATTTTTGTCCCATTATTTTAAATTTTATCCCTCATTTTTAAATTTTATAACTTTCTACCAGTGTTTTTCTCAATAAATTGCTGAGCTTGTATCCGGATAATACTTTTGCTGCAAAAAAAACGTCAGTAAAATGAATTATTCTGAAAATTATAACCGACTTTCAAAAGAATTTTACGTGGGTAAGGACAAAATGCTTTCGGAAACAGGTATTATAATCAAGTACTTTAATTTTAATTCTGAGAGAAATCGAAGCAATAACGCTGAAAATCCATTATTAAACGATGCAGTACCTGAGAACGAACATTTCACTTATCCTGTATTTATTTCTGCTGATATCGAGCGCAACAATAAAGCAATTATTTTGCTTCATGGATTGAATGAACGAAGTTGGAATAAATACCTAACATGGGCTGAATATTTATGCAAACATACACGTAAAGCAGTTATACTTTTCCCACTTGCATATCACATTAATCGTTCTCCGACATGGTGGTATAATCCCAGAATTATCAGTTCTTTTATCGAACGGAGAAAAGAAATCACAGGCAACGATCGTTCATTAAGTTTAGCAAACATCGCGCTTAGCGAACGTATATCGGCAAATCCGGGAAGATTTTACACATCCGGGCAACAAACTCTTAAGGATGTAACATGCTTGATTGCTGACATATATTCAGGCAAACATCCTGCTTTTGCTTTTGAAACAAATGTAGATGTTTTTGCATATTCAATCGGAGCATTTTTGGCCCAAATTCTATTTATGCTCAATCCTCAAGGGTTAATGAGCAATTCAAAACTTTTTATGTTTTGCGGTGGCAGCATTTTCAATCGCATGTATGGCACTTCAAGAAGTATAATGGATAAAACTGCTTTTGAAAAGTTATATAGTTATTACACATCGGATGTTTACATAACCAACAATAATAATACCGTTCAAACGGACACACAATTGACTGCTTTTAAAACAATGATAAACTCAAATAACTTTGCAACAGAACGAACAGGATTTTTTCAAAGTATCAAAAATCGTTTCAGTTGTGTGGCGCTAAAACAGGATGTTGTAATACCTTACGAAGGTATTGTAGATGCATTGGGCGTAAATAACAAAAACAACATTGATTTAATCGATTTTAATTATCCTTACAATCACGAAAATCCATTCCCTATTTTCAATAATGATTTGAAAAACGAAGTTGACATTGCATTTAACAAGGTTTTCGGACGTGCTGTGGCTTTTCTTGCCTGAATGAGTTAATATGCCAATGTGTGTCAATTAATTTTTTTATAAGCATAAAATTGATTCAGTTAGAAACATCTTTCTTTAAAATAGCTTATTACACCAAATTAATTCACTGATTTTTTGTAAGTTTGCGGTATAAATATTATTTAATGGATATTTTTCTCATCATTTTGTCCGGCGTATTGATGATAGCCGGATTTTTGGGCTGTATTTTACCGCTTTTGCCCGGAGTTCCGTTAAGTTACATCGGGTTATTGTTATTGCATTTTACACATAAAGTGCAGTTTAGTACTGAGTTCCTGATTTTTTGGGCAATTATCGTAATCCTAATTTCCATAGCTGACTATATAATTCCTATTTGGGGTACAAAAAAATTCGGTGGCAGCAAAAAAGGCGTTTGGGGAAGTACCATCGGGTTGATTTTCGGTTTTTTTCTTGGACCCTTCGGGATAATTTTTGGACCATTTTTCGGTGCATTAGTTGGAGAATTACTCGACAATAAAACCCAAAAAGATGCATTAAGAGCTGCGTTTGGCTCGTTTATCGGATTTATTATTGGCACTGTAAGCAAACTGATTATCGCCGGATTCTTAATTTATCATTATATTGCAGCTCTGATATGAACAAATCAAGTTTAATATTGATTGTATGTCTGATAATTTTTAGTGGATGTAAAAATACTAACAGAATGACTGTTGAAGAAATTAAAATAATTGAGCAGGCAGACACAATTACTCCCATGCGCGTTTTGAAGATCGACAATACCGAAGACTCACTTATATTGCGGAGTAAAAGTAAAGATGTTGATTATAAAAAAGACAGAGTTATACTCCAAAAACTTATTAGCCGACTTAAAGCTACTATGATTGCAGAATCGGGAGTTGGCATTGCAGCTCCACAGGTAGGAATACTCCGGAATATTTTTTTGTTTGTTCGCATCGATAAGTCTGAACATCCGGTAAAAGTGGCGATTAATCCGAAAATAATTGCATTTTCTGAAGAAAAGTATATTTTCGAAGGCGACGGCTGTTTATCTGTTCCCAACCGAAAAGGTAATACATTACGATATAAATGGATAGATGTGGAATATCTGAATGAAGAAGGTTACTTAATCCGAGAGCGATTATTTGCCAATTCACGCCACGAAGACTTTACCGGCGTAATTTTTCAACATGAGTTTGATCATTTAAACGGAATATTATATACAGATAAATTAGAAGATGAAGAGCATGAATAAGTTTAAAATTTTACTGTTGGCAGCGCTGGTTTTAAGCGTAAACATTGAAACAAATGCCGGTTTATTTTCCAAAAAGAAAAAACCTGAACCACCAAAAACCGAAACAACCGCACCAAAAAAAGAACCTGAAACCAAAGGTCCAAAAGCTTACAATCAGGTTATCACCAATAAAGCCAAATCATCCGTTGGTTTTATGAGTGTACACAAACTTGATAATCGCTATTTTCTTGAAATACCCGATTCGGTAACAAATCGAGATTTGCTTGTTGTTAACCGCATTTCACAGTCGGCAGCCGACAATCGTAAAGGCTTTACAGGTTATGCCGGCGATATAATCGGAAGTGATGTAATTCGATTCGAAAACGGACCGAACGATAAGGTTTTCATTCGTTCAATATCTTATTCTGAGCGTTCCAACGATTCAACAGGAATGTATATTTCTGTACAGAAATCGAACGTTAATACTATTCTGGCAGCTTTCGATGTAAAAGCTTACAAAACCGACACTGTTACAAAAACTAAAAACAGTGTAATTGACATTACCGATTTTGTGAATGGCGATAATAATTTGTTGTTTTTCAGCGAAACAGCAAAGAAAAACCTCACATTAGGTATGTATTATTCCGATCGTAGCTATATCGATACCATCAAAGCTTTTCCAATTAATGTAGAAATAAAAACTGTAAAAACTTACGCAAACAAACCGGCTACGGGCACCGAAATGCCGCGGGATCCGTTTACATATAAACTGAACAGTTCAATTATGCTTTTGCCTGCAAAACCCATGAAACCACGCTATGCCGATCCACGCGTTGGATATTTTACTCGTTCATATACCGATTTCGATAAAAATCCGCAAGGTGTTGAACGTGTATCAATGATTACCCGCTGGCGTCTTGAACCGAAAGACGAAGACATGGAAAAATACAAACGCGGTGAGTTGGTTGAACCAAAAAAACCAATTGTTTTCTATATCGACCCTTCTACGCCTAAAAAATGGGTTCCATATCTTATTCAGGGCGTTAACGACTGGCAAAGCGCGTTCGAAAAAGCAGGTTTTAAAAATGCCATTATGGCTCTTGAAGCGCCCAATAATTCTGAATGGAGTCTTGAAGATGCACGCCATTCAGCCATAGTTTACAAACCTTCAACCATTCCTAATGCAAGCGGACCGCATATTCATGACCCACGCAGCGGCGAAATTATCGAATCGCACATCAATTGGTATCATAATGTGATGGAATTGCTGCGCAACTGGTATTTTATTCAAACCGCTGCCGTTGATCCTCGTGCCCGCAGCTTAAACTTCGACGATGAATTAATGGGTCAATTGATACGTTTTGTTTCATCGCACGAAGTGGGTCATACACTTGGATTGCGCCATAATTTTGGTTCATCTGCAACTGTACCTGTAGAGAAACTCCGCGATAAAAAGTGGGTGGAAGCCAACGGCCACACTCCTTCCATTATGGATTATGCACGCTTCAATTATGTTGCTCAGCCTGAAGACAATATCACAGAAAAAGGATTATTTCCGCGTATTGGTATTTATGATGATTGGTCGATTGAATGGGGGTATCGATATTATCCCCAATTTGAAACTGCCCAGGATGAAGTTGCTTATCTGAACAAATTGGTTATTGATAAATTAGCAACTGATATCCGTTATACTTTTGGAGGCGAAACCGATCCGAACGATCCACGCAACCAAAACGAAGATTTAGGCGATAATGCCATGAAAGCAAGTTTCTACGGTATTAAAAACCTTAAACGAATTTTACCAAACCTAATAGAGTGGACCAAAGAGCCTAATAAAGATTATACTTCGGCAGCACGAATGTACGGTGAAGTTGTAACCCAGTTTAACCGTTACATGGGGCACGTAGCAAAAAACATCGGTGGAATTTATACTACACCTAAAAAAGTAGAACAGGAAGGCGATCTAATTGAATTTGTAAATGCAAAAACCCAACTTGAAGCCCTGAACTTCCTGAATGAGCAATTATTCACCACACCAATATGGCTTGTTGATAAAAATTTGATTAACAAAGCTTTGGTTAATCCGGTTGAAAATATTGGCAATGTCCAGCGAAATGTTATCAATCGCCTGATCAGCAAATTTACATTCGATAAAATGATACGCGATGAAACACAGAATGGCTCGAAAGCATTCACCGCTTTGCAAATGCTCGATATAATGAAACGAAACATCTGGGCTGAATTAACAGGCAATGGTACAATTGATACTTATCGTCGGAATTTGCAAAAAATTTATGTTGATGCACTTGTAGCGGTTATTCAAGGCGATCCATCACAGAGTAACCGTTTTGCAACGTCGGATGCTGCAGGTATTGCCCGTGTACATCTTACACAACTTCGTTCAGAAATTGGACGTGCTCAAATCAACGCTTCAGGTATAACCAAAGCTCATCTTGCCGATCTGGCGGCACAAATTGACAAAGTACTTTCGGTTAAAAATTAAAATATATTCACTTCTGTTTGGGTGTATCGATTCCCGCATCGATGCACCCAAATATCTAATTCAACAATAACCAATCACAAATTCACAAATCACCAATTCACTTATTTTTTTGACATAAGCATTAAAAATAGTACCTTTGCCGATTATTTTTGGCAACAAAATGCAATATCAAACACATATACTCCCCAACGGATTAAAAATTATACACAAACCTGACGATATGCAGGTGGTTTTTTGTGGTGTAGCCATCGATCTAGGCTCGCGCGACGAATGTCCCGAAGAAGCAGGAATAGCTCATTTTATTGAGCATTTGCTTTTTAAAGGTACAAAAAAACGAAGGTCATCACATATTATTAACAGGCTCGAAAACGTGGGAGGTGAGCTAAACGCTTACACTACCAAAGAAGAAACAATGGTTTATGCGGCTGTTCTACAAGAGCATATAGAACGAACGATTGAATTAATTGCCGACATTACGCTCAATTCAGTTTTTCCACAAAAGGAAATTGAAAAAGAATTGGTGG
>CAZDSY010000031.1:0-26795 GCA_964508285.1 uncultured Paludibacter sp. | reverse complement strand
TTATGTTGGCACATAATATGAGCGAACAGGCAAAACATACGGGTATCGATTTTAAAGTGGCGGTAGATATAACATCGGTTGATTTGGTAAAGAAAGAAATTGTAATTGATGAGTTGGAAACCATCAAAGCGAAGAAGATTATTATTGCTACCGGAACAACTCCAAACACGATGAATGCGCCCGGTGAAAAAGAATTTAAAGGTAAAGGAATTTCGTATTGTGCCACTTGCGATGCTAAATATTTTGTTGATAAGGAAGTTACTGTAATTGGAGGCGGAAATTCGGCGGTGGAAGAAGCGCTGTTTATAACCAAATTTGCAAGTAAGGTAACTGTGATTCATCAGTTTGACAAGCTGACTGCCAATCAAACAGCGGTAGAAGAGTTGCAGAAAAACGAAAAAATTTCTGTTATGTACGAGCATGAACCACGCCGATTTGAAAAACGCGATGGAAAAATGATCACCACTGTGGAGAATCTGAAAACAAAGGAAATGTATGAACTTCAAGCAGATGGCGTTTTTGTATTCGTTGGATTTAAAGCAAATGTTTCAGTGCTGGGTGACACTTTACCAGAATTGGATAACTGGGGTTACATAAAAACCAACGAAGATCGGCAGACAAGTTTACCGGATATTTATGCTGTCGGTGATATTATCAGCAAAAAATACCGTCAGATTACAACGGCTGTGGCTGATGGAACGATAGCAGCTATGACTATTTCGAAGGAAATTTAAGACTTGCCCCCTAACCCCCTAAAGGGGGAATTAGAAATATTAGTATTGATAAGTACAAAATTATGATATGAATAAATTTGAAATTAACTCACCAATCGAAGCTAACTCAAACTCCCCCATTGGGGGGTTGGGGGACCGAAAATTATACACCGACACCGACATGAAACTGATGCGTGCAGCTGAGGACTCACTTCTCATGGGTAAAAACAGGGTGGCGGAATTAAAACTTTTTGCTGAAAATTTGGGTGTAAAGCGCATTGGAATTGCTCATTGTGTAAGCATGACAAAAGAAGTAGCACAATTAAAAGAAATCTTATCGGATAAATTTGAGGTTTTTAGTATCGATTGTAAATATCAGAAAATTAAAGCTTCTGATTTTTTTAATGATGAATTTGTGAAGGGAACAGCCTGTAATCCTGCAGGTCAGGCTGATTATCTTGCACAACAAAATACCGATTTGAATATCTCTTTCGGACTTTGTGTGGGACATGATATTATGTTCAATATGAAATCGAAAGTGCCAACAACTACTTTAGTGGTGAAGGACAGAGAGCATAAACACAATCCATATCAGGAGTTTTTGAAATAATAAAAAAGTCAGCAAATTCAGATAAAATCTAATTACTGACTTTTATTAATTTTACTCAATTCTTCAATTCATTCATTTAGTATTTTATTCCCGACAATTTCAGCAGCTACGGCAACACAACGTGTGCAGGGTCTCGATTTGTAGTATGCCTCTGAACGTGTTTCCGAAACCGGATTTTGCGGTACATGTTTAATTTTGAGCAAATCGGCACAAATGTATGAACCCATTTCGTTTTTAAATTGCTGCGCTACTTCCTGTACCGCTTTATAATTTGCATTTTTAGATGACTTATCCTGCGGATTAGTATATGGATATTGTAACCCCAAAATAATAAACATTCCACTTACCGCACCACAAACTTCGCGTAAACGTCCCATGCCTCCGCCAAACGAAGTGGCGATTTTGGCTGCTGTTTGAATGTCAATGCCATAAAGTTCCGAATAAGCCATGAAAACGGCTTGCGAACAATTGTAACCACTTTTGAACAACGAAACAGCCTTATCGACATGTTCTTGTGTTTTGATTTCCATATTAGTAAACTATATAAATAAATATCAAACTGATAACTCCAATAAAAAACCAAAGAACTACACCAAGTATCAATGGTTTTATTCCAACTTGCTTTAACGTTGAACGCGATAATGAAGCGCCGATAAAAAACAATGTCAAAACAAGTATTTTACGAGCGATAAAAACTATATCGGTAGTAATAATTTTAGGTAAACTGAAATAAGAATTGAGAGTCATAGCCAGAATGAACAGAAAAATAAACCAGGGAATTGAAATTTTTTCGCCTTTGGCTTTAAAATAAAAAATTGAATAAACCGATAATGGAATTATCCACAAAGCACGGGTAAGTTTTACAGTTGTAGCTACTTTGAGTGCTTCTTCACCATAAGTTGCGCCTGCACCGACCACCGAACTTGTATCGTGAATGGCAATGGCAGCCCACAATCCGAACTGATGTTGCGATAAATTTAGCCAATGTCCCAAAACCGGAAAAATAAATAATGCGATGGCATTCAGAATAAAAATAGTTGCTAATGATACCGACATTTCGCTTTCGTGCGCTTTGGCTATGGGTCCAACAGCGGCAATTGCACTTCCACCACAAATTGCAGTACCCGAAGCTATCAGATAAGACGGAACTTTCGAAATCCCCATCCACTTCCCAATAACAATACCTATAAAAAGAACACTTACAACAGAAAATAAGGTGAATAACATTCCATCAGAGCCTGCCCTTAATGAATCGGAAAGGTTCATGCCAAAACCTAAACCTACAACTGAAGCTTGTAAAAGTAACTATGAACTTTTTTTGTTGAATTTCGGATAAGGATTTTCAAAGATTAACGCGAAAACCAATCCGAGAAACAGTGCAAGCGGAGCTGTAATAAATGGTGAAAGACATAATAATGACAGAACGATATAAACTACAGCACTAACTTGTTTTAACTTAATAATCATCGTTATTATTTAAAGTAAATTCATCTATCGCTTTAAGTAAAAATTCAGGCGCTTTGCAGGGCTTCCAGTTATTCAATCCCACAAATGCAAGTTCTGTGTCAGCCTTGTTAATCAACTCGTTGTTTTGATTATACATTTTATATTCAAACCACATTCGCACACCTTTTATTTCTTTTAAGGTTGTTTTTACGGTCAGCAATTCATCGTAACCGGTAGTTTTCAAAAATGAAAAATGCATTTTAAGCACCGGGCACATTATACCTGCCTGCTCTATTGAACTGTAAGGAACTCCTATGCTTCGTAGTAGTTCCCAACGTGCCATTTCGTAATATTTCACGTAGTTGGCATGATGCATGGTTCCCATTTTATCCGTATCAGGATATGTTACCCTGAACTGAAATTCATTAGTAATCATT
Source organism: uncultured Paludibacter sp. (assembly GCA_964508285.1). Classification (GTDB taxonomy): domain Bacteria; phylum Bacteroidota; class Bacteroidia; order Bacteroidales; family Paludibacteraceae; genus Paludibacter. Next base: position 23,589 of record CAZDSY010000031.1, on the reverse strand, counting down.
TTTTATATTATCAATTTTGTCATTTACCATTTAACAATTGTGCTAAAAAGTAAATGGTAAATAATTGAATGGTAAATGTTTTTAGTGTTTACAAACGTGCGCATCGCCACTATGATGCTCATCGTGTGCAGCACAACTTGCTCCACCATCAACTATTTTACCAGCCAGATAGTCATTTACAAGCACATCAACATCGCCCTTGCAGTTACGAATAACTTCAATATTCTGTGAATTCAGTTTGTTGATAGCGCCGTTTCCAATGCCACCCGCAAGCATAATTTTTACGCCCATATTGGCTAAATCGTAGGCGATATTCGATTTACAACCACATCCTTGTGGCGATTGTAGCGTTTGTTTGTTAACAACTTCATTATTCTCTACAGTAAAAATACTGTAAAACTCACAATGACCGAAATGATCATCGATTCTGTTACCTTCTTTTGTTGGAATTGCAATTTTCATATTTTTTTTTATATAAAATGATTTTTATCGGTAAATTAAATCACAATGCAAAGTTACTAAAACAGCATATTAAAGAATTGATAAAATTAAATCTTATGACAAATTATAAAAACATTCACGATAAATGCTGTTTTATTTTAGTTTTAAAATAATTTGATATGTTTACCATGGCCAGGTTACAAGGCCGCCTTCGAGTACTTTTACGTTTGTGTAACCATTTGCCTGCATAATAAGGGCAGCTTCGTAACCTCTTAGTGATATTTTGCACCAAACTACAATCTCGGTGTTTTTATCCTCAGGAAGTTCTACAAGTCTATTGCGTAACTGACCAAGCGGAATAAGTTTTTCGCCGATATTCAAGCGTATTTGTTCATATTCTATTGGATTCCTTACATCAAGCAAAAAAATAGGTTCATTTGCTTTGAGTTTATTTTTAAGTTCTTCAGCCGTAATGCCTTTAAACAACCCTTTCAGTTTATTTTGCATAACATGCGCAGTTGCAATACTATGGTCAATAGCAAGTGAGAAGGGCGGGGCATAAGGTAAATCAGCGTTAGCCATATCGTCAACAGTAAGTTTTCCTTTTATTGCCATTGCCCAAATAGCCACCTGTTTGCTTACATCGCCTGGGCCAATGACCTGAGCACCAAGAATTCTGCCATCGGTTTTATCTGCCAGAAGTTTTGTTATCAATAAATTTCCTTTCATAAAACCGGGTTTGTCCAAACTTGCGTTTACTACCGTAATAATGTTTTTATATCCCTGCTTCACAGCATTTTGTTCCGAAAGTCCCGTTGCACCTACGCCATAGTCGAACACCTTACAGATACCCGTTTGAATTGTTCCGGGAAATTTTGCAACATTTCCGGAAATAACGTTTTCGCCTGCCACACGACCCTGTAAATTTGCCAAATCACCATAAGGAGCATGAACAGGATTGTTGGTTATCAGATTCGGAATTTCAATACAATCGCCAATGGCATAAATGTCTGGGTCGGAAGTTTGCATAAATTCATCAACTACAATTCCACCTGTAACTCCTGTAGTGAGTTTAGCTTCTATGGCTAATTTTGTATTCGGAGTAACACCGATTGCCACTACTGCCAAATCGCAGGGAATTACCGAACCATCACTGAGTTTTACAGCATTAAGTTTGCCTTCATTCCCTAAAAATTCGGTTACGGCATTTTGCAGTATTACATTTGCTTTGGACTGAACATATTTTTCAACCAATCGGGCCAAATGTTTATCGATAAAAGTAAGGAGTTGCGGTAGAAGTTCAATCAGTGTAATTTCGATACCGGCTAAATGCAGTGCTTCAACAGTTTCTATACCAATAAGTCCACCACCAATTACTACCGCTTTTTTTATTTTTCCTTCATCGCGTACCTTGCGCAGATAATCCGCATCGGCAAGCGACTGAAGCGTGGTTACACCATCGAGATTGATACCCGGAATTGGTGGCTTGCGTGGTGTAGCTCCTGTGGCAATAATCAGTTTGTCATACGCCAGCGTTCCGGTTTCAGTTGTTTGAATATCTTTAAAAGTTACAGTTTTATTTTCACGGTCGATGTGAGTAACTTCCGTGTTAACGCGGGTTACAATTTTTTTAGCGTTCCAGAAGAATTTTGAATCGCGCACAACACCAGCAGGTGAACATAAAAGTTGGCTTCGATCATCGAAAAATCCACCAATATAATACGGATAACCACATGATGCCATCGATAAATCTGAGGCTTTTTGAATAATGGTGATTTCTGCATTTTCATCGAGGCGACGAGCTCTCGAAGCAGCTTTCGGACCGGCAGCCGATCCGCCAATAACGATAATGCGTTTGTTACTCATGATTTTGTTTTTTAGTATTATGAAATATTTTAAAATAATAAATGTCTGAATCGTTTCTTATTCCCAATTTTTTAGTTAATCAGTCGAAATGTTTTTTTTAGATTTAAAATCTTATCTACAAGCATTCCAAAGGCTTTATCAATATTCTTGTCATTGAAAATTTCATGAACCCGACCTTTATCGCAGTTTTCACTTATCAGTTCATTTACGGGTATTTGTGCCAGAAGCGGCAGATTAAATTCCTTCGATAAAGTTTCGCCTCCGCCTTTGCCAAAAAGAAAATATTTCTCATCAGGATGACTCACGGGCGTAAACCATGCCATATTTTCGACTATACCCAAAACGGGAATACCAATATTTTTATCGATAAGCATAGTTATTGATTTTTTTACATCTGCCAAAGCTATGCATTGCGGCGTGGTAACAACCAAAGCGCCTGAAATGTAGAAGTTTTGCAGTAATGTAATTAAAATATCGCCTGTTCCGGGAGGCGCATCAATAATAAGGTAATCGAGTTTTCCCCATTCGGTTTCGGTAAGTAATTGTTTCAAAACGTTGGATACGAGCGGGCCGCGCCATATCACAGCTTGTTTTTCATCGAAGAAAAACCCTATTGACATGACTTTTATCCCAAAACGTTCGAAAGGTAACATGAGCGTTTTTCCGTTTTTCTCTATTGCAGAAGGCCTCTCGACTTCTTTTAAATTAAAAAGTGTGGGTACCGAAGGTCCGAAAATATCAGCATCGAGCAAGCCAACGTTATATCCTTCCCGTGCGAGTGAAAGAGCAAGACCGGCAGCAACAGTCGATTTTCCTACACCACCTTTGCCCGAAGCAACCAAAATCATTTTCTTAATGTCAGGCAGACTGATTTTTTCTATTTTATTTTCAGGATTCATATTTTAATTAATTAATTGATTTTATTTGGTTAAATGCTTCTTTAATTAGTTTCGAAATTTCAGTTTCAGGTGCAAATTCAACTACACTCATACAATTTACCATAGCATCCACTACAACTTTATCGAAGGGCAATTTTGCTATCACCTTAACATTATGCATGTTGCAATAATTTTCAATTTCTTCTGCCATTTCTGTATTCAAATCGAACTTGTTGATGATAACCGATTTTTTAAGCTTAAACTTTGATACAACTTCTATGGTGCGTTTCAAATCGTGCAATCCTGAAAGTGTGGGTTCGGTTACAATTACCACTTGATTTACACCGGTAATAGTTGAAATAACCGGACAGCCTATTCCGGGAGGCCCATCGAGAATTATTTTTTCATACTGATTTGTTTTAGCCACTTTTTTAGCTTCTTCGCGCACCAGATCAACTAATCGTCCTGAGTTTTCTTCTCCGGGCGAAAGTCGTCCGTAAACCATTTTCCCGTTTCGGAATGTGCCTGAATACAAACGGCTTTTATCTTCTGGAATCATCGAAATTGCTTCGGTTGGACAAATGAGTGAACAAAGTTTACAGCCATCGCAGGCAGTTTCGTCTATCACCACTTCACCATTGTAAGTGTGAATAGCATCGAATCTGCAATAATTGATACACTGTCCGCAATTTGTACAAATTTCTTTGTCAATTACTGCTTTATGTCCCGAAACAAAAATTTCTTTTTTTTCGTGAGTCGGGTTAAACAGTATGTAAAGGTTCGCAGCATCAACATCGCAATCGGCAATTACTACATTCCGTTCAAGTGTTGCAAATGCAGCGCTTATACTGCTTTTGCCTGTTCCGCCTTTTCCGCTAATTACTGCTATTTCCATGTTGATGAAGAATTTGATTAAATAACAGCAGGAATTTTTGTTCCCATTCTTTATTTTCGTTGCTTATAAGTGCTCCTTTGGAATACGTCATGGCGATGTTTTTATCGAAAGGAATTGATATTAAAAGAGGAATATTTTCTTTTTTCAGATAATCGTAAACTTCATCTTTTCCAAGCCCCGCTCTGTTTACAATTACACCGCATTTTATTTTCAATGTTTTAAGTGTGTCAACCGACTGTCTCAAATCGCTCAATCCGAATGGCGTTGGTTCGGTAACAAGAACCACAAAATCGGCAGTGGCAACGGTTTGAATAAACGGACAGGATGTACCCGGAGGTGAATCAAGTAAAACTATATCGGCATCTGAAGCTGATTTTACAGCATTTTTAATTACCGGAACGGGTGAATGAACTCCCACTTTCATACGGGCTTCGGTAAGTTTACTGTTAGCTGAAAATTTGTAAGCGCTCACCGTTCCCAATAAATCATCTTTTTCGGAAATGGCACCGTAATTACAGGCAACCGAACAGGCTCCGCAACCATGACACTGCTCTTCAAGAATACGAATCATGCTTTGTTCACCCAGAAAAAATATCGCGTTATAATTGCAGTATTCATAACATTTTCCGCAGTAAGTACATTTACTTTCATCGATAACGGGTATTTTTTGTGTTACATCAAACGATTGGAGAAATTCACCGGCAATGAATTCTCTGTCGTTGGGTTCTTCTGCATCGCAATCCACCAAATGTACATTTTTGCCGGCTTTACTTAATGCATTAAAAAGATTAGTGGACACGAGTGTTTTGCCTGTACCTCCTTTTCCGCTTGCTATGGCAATTTTTATTTTTGTTTTCAATGTATATGTTTGATAAAGAATATAATAAAAATTCCGGCAATAATCAGTAGAAACTGAATAACTGATTCCAATACTTTGGTTTTTTTATGCATTTCGGGAATAAGTTCAGCCATAGCAATATACAAAAAGCTTGAAGCTGAAAATGCCAATGCATAAGGAATAAAAGTTTTCATTTGCTGCATAAAAAAATATGCTAATATACCCGTAACTATAGCCGAGCTTCCGGAAAGTGAATTATAAAACATGGCTTTCTTGCGGGAAAGTCCGCTACGAATTAATATGCCAAAATCGCCAAGTTCCTGCGGAATTTCATGAAAAATTACTGAAAGTGTGGCAAAAATGCCCAGCTCAGGTGAAGTGAGGAAGGATGCGGCTATAACTACTCCATCGATAGCATTGTGAAAAGCATCGCCTAGAAGAATCATGGGAGCAGCCGCATGTAAATGCCGTTCACAATCCTTGTTGCCACAGGTGCGCCACAATATAATTTTTTCGAGCAGAAAGAAAAACATAATTCCACCCAAAACAAAGTAAAGCACAATATTTACATCGAGCAGTTTCACAGCATTGGGTATCATACCGATAAATGCAGCTCCCAATAAAGTTCCACCAGCAAGATAGCTCAGCCAAGTAGAGATTTTTTGAAGCCGTTCGTTCCGAAGGAGAAGCAGTAAACCTGCAAGCGCTACACTTCCCACGCTTCCCGCAATGAGTGCTACAATGGTATAAATCAATACAACATTCATATAAAAAGATATTTTACTGCATTTTCCGATTTGTTTTTTTAAATCATACAGGTATTATATACAACGAAATTCCCTTTTTCTACCCCGATTTTTTCGGCAACCACATCACATTTCACCATCAGAAGGAAAAAAATGCGTGGGTCATTCTCGTACATTAAACCTTCGAAATTCCCTTGTCCTTTTGAAATAATCAAATCTGCTTCGTTGTAAATCTTCAAAAATTCAGAACTGCATGATGATAAAACCGTGGAAGGAATTTTACTGCCATTGTCAATCAAATCTGCCACATCTTCCAAATTAACCAATTGGGCATCTTCGCGGGTTGCATCGTTTAACACTGCTGAACCTCTTACGGCATAGGTTACGTTTGGGTGAAGCATTAGTTCAATCAAAAGTTTGTCGAAAACAATTTCACCGGCATTATCGCCAAGTACAAGAATGCTACTTGCCTGTCTGATTTTTTCTCTCAAAGCTAAGGAATGATCAATTGCAAAAGGTGTTACGAGTACTTCCTGAATAGTTTTATGTATGTCAAAATCCGAAGATGCTCCGTAGTCCATAATATTTCCTGCAATTGAAAGTCTTAGAGCCATTCCAAACGGGTCAGATGAAATCAGTACATCTGGTTTTACAACTTTGTAAATTTCGAGTGCGGTTTTATTACTGGCTTCTTTTTCCTCTGCATACAAATCAGCAACATCAGTAATTTTACAAAATTCTTCATTAAGTAATGCATGAACTTCCGGCATAGTCAAATTGTACATTCTTGACATGGTTTGATTGTAAAATTCGAAAAATGATTGTCGATTTTTGGAGGAAACAGAAAACTTATCCATCAATCGCTCAAATGATTTAAATTGGCAATCCATACATCTGCCATCAAACTCAAATTTCATATCGGTTAATGGTGGCACTTGTGGTTATGGTCGTGATCGTGATTACAATAATTCGCGTTCAGGTTGAGCCGATCGGATAGAAAATCTTCGATAATTTCTTTAGCTTCTTTAAGCGGTGCACCTACAAACGCGTTAATATTGTTCTGAATAAATAATTCGATGGCTTTTTGACCCATTCCCCCCGCAATTACATCAGTTACTCCGTGGGAAGCTACCCAGCGAGGATAAACACCAGGTTCATGAACGGGAGGTGTTAATTCTGTTATTTCAATAATTTCGTTGTTTTCAACAGTTGCAAAAGTAAAATATTCACAGTGTCCAAAATGAGCACATAATTTCCCCTTCTCCATGGGGATGGCGATTTTTTTTATCATTTTCTTGTTTTGTTTATTTGTATAATTATTTTTTGAAATACTGAGCTTGCCTTTTATTTGACAAGCTCAAAAAGATTTTAATTACCACCGCGGTTTCTGTTACGACGTCCTAAACCACGTCCACCTCCCAAGCCTCTGCCGAAGCCTCTGCCAAAACCTCTGCCAAATCCACGTTCATCAGATTCGTTTTTTAATTTTTCAGGTTCATTTTCGGGGTTAGCCATTTTTTTGCCAGCACCAAAATTGGTGCATTTCCCCATTCGTCTTCCGGTCATGGGACCTTGTCCCATTGGTCCGGTTTGATTTAATCCAGGCATAATCTTTTATAATTTTTGATATTAAATATTTCCGCTTTTTAAGCGTTTTTTGTTTCCTGTTCCTCCAACGGTTTTGCGTTTTTTACCCATACCTACACCGTATTCTCCGTGTGCATTTTCGTTGGGATTAGTGTTACATTTTCCTAATTTTCTGCCGGTTTGTTTCCCTTTACCTTCAGGCCCGGTTCCATCCATGTGAGGCATAATCTTATTTATTTATTTATTTATTTGAAAATTATTTATTAGAGAGCCGGATATTGAATTATTCAGAAGTAAATTTTACAATTGATGAATGATTTCTTCTATGGTTTTTTTCGATTCGGTCATCATTTCAATGCCAAGGCTTTGAAGCAGAGGTATTGTTTTTCCACCAAATTCAGGTGCAACTATTTTTTTTACTCCCAATTTAGCCACGAACTGTACTGCTGCCGGTCCTGCGCCACCTGATGCGTCTTTTCCCGGATTCGGATAAAACTCCGTTTCATTGGTTGCGTTATCATACACGGCAAAAAATGCGCATCTGCCAAAACGATCATCCATTAACGATGATAGTGAATTTCCTTCTGAAGTTATTGCAATTTTCATATTTCTATTGTTTGTTTTTTAAATTTTGATTCCTTGATTTTATTGCCATCAAACAAATAATGAAGATTCGAATGTTGAATCTCTTTCATTATCTTGTATGATTCGTCGCCTGTACAATGTCCGGTGTAGAAGTCAGTTTCAGGATATTTATCCTTCAGTTGTTTGGCTATCATAATCAATTCTTCTCTGTTTTCGTAATGTCTGTCATTTTTTGAATCGAGCAAATGAAAACCTCCCATTACCCACCGCACAGGTTGTTTAAATTTTAATGACGTGGTTTCCATAATATTCAGAATTCCATGATGAGCGCATCCGGTGTAAACAAAAAGTTCATCGTCACCGGCAGCAAATATCAGTTCATGTGAAAAATCATCTGAAATCATTTCACCATTTTCATTTTTCATGTACAGATTCCTGTTTCCCAACGGTTTTTCAAATCTGAAAACTTTATTTTTGTAAACACGAAACACGCCATCAATGCTATATTCGTCTTTTACCAAAAGTATTCGATCCTCATATTTAGAATATTCGAAATCAATACTGATTTTATGTAATCCATTCCTTTTTGAAAAATATTCGCTATTAACCACATCTTCCGACATAATTATTTTTGCTTTTGAATTTATATTCAAAAAGTAGGGTAAACCACCAATATGATCGGCATGTCCGTGTGAGATAATTGCATAGTCGATATCAATTAAATTGACGTGTAGTTTTGCCGCATTGCGAATAAAAATATCAGAGGCGCCGGTGTCCAGTAAAAATTTGTATTTCCCACTTTCGAGATAAACTGATAGTCCATGTTCGGATTCAAGATCTGAATCAATTGTTTTGTTGTCGGAAAGTACGATTGCTTTCATAATGATAATATTTTATTGATTTAAAGGTTCGAGTTCCTCATTGCCATAAACCAGGCAATTTTTACAACGTTTGTGATTTTCCAGTCCATCTACCAATTTGTAACATTTTCTGCAACGGTACCATTTTTTACCAAAATCCACATTTCCTCCTTCGATAAAAATCATTTTTCCTTCAACTAATGCCTTGGCTATCGTACGTCGGGCATTTTCATAAATACGTGTAAGCGTTGGGCGCGATACATTCATTTTTTCTGATGCTTCTTCCTGCATCATTCCTTCGTAATCGAGCAAACGAAATGCTTCATATTCATCGTATTTGAGTGTAACATGCTCAAGTTGATTACGCGGAATACCAAATGGTCGGAATCCCTGCATGAGTGGCGGAGAAGCAATTTTTCGGTTTTGTTGTGGACGGGGCATAAAATGAGTTAAAAAGTTTCTAAAGTTTAAAAGTTTATGAGTGCAAAGTTATAAAAGGTTTTGAACTTATGTTCATAATTATCCAATTTAACATTAAATATTTGCTGTTTTATTTGTAATGTATTCGTAACTAATGTTTTAAATTATAGTTAATGATAGAATAATTGTTCAGAATAATGATATGAAATTATTTCTATCAATTTAATTCTTAAATAAAGCTATTTATTGTTCTCATAAAATACATATTATCAGATATATAATATAATTATAGAAAAATTTAATAGTGATATTATTGTAATTTATTAGTGATACTATTGTAATTTAAAAATACTTGTATTACCTTTGTGTCGTCAATTAAAAAACCGAAAAGAATAAAATAAGATTATATGGAAAAAATTGTAATTGTAGGTGGTGTTGCAGCAGGAGCTACAGCGGCAGCAAAAGTGAGAAGAATTTCGCCGGATGCACAAATAACTATGCTTGAAGCGGGACCGGATATTTCGTTTGCAAATTGTGGATTGCCATATTACATTGGAGGAGATATTAAAAGCCGTTCGAAACTGATTCTTCAAAGTCCTGAAAGCTTCAAGGAACAATACAATGTGGATGTTTATACACACACAATAGCAACTATTCTCGATCGTGAAGCGCATACGCTCAAAGCGCGCGATACTCGTAGTGGCGAATTAATAACTTTTGAATACGACAAATTAATTTTGGCACAAGGTGGTCGCCCCGTTAAACCTACATTACCCGGAGCTGATGCAAGTCATGTTTTCACACTTTGGACATTGGAAGACATGGATAAAATTGCATCATTTATCGACGAAAAGAAACCTAAAACAGCTGCAGTTGTTGGTGGTGGTTTTATAGGCCTTGAAATGGTAGAAGCATTGACCAAAAGAGGAATTAAGGTAAATGTGGTAGAAATGATGCCCCATGTGATGGCCATCATGGAGGGAGAGACCGCAGGTTTTATCGAAACTGAAATGCTTTCTTACGGCGTTGGTATTCACACCGGGACAGGAGTAAGAGAAATTGGACAAAAGTCTGTAAAATTGGATAACGGAAAAACGCTCGATGCCGATATGGTTTTATTGTCCATTGGCGTTCGTCCTACATTAAATCTGGCAAAAGAATCCGGACTTGAATTGGGTGAAGCAGGTGGATTACTGGTGAATGAATATATGCAAACTTCCGACCCCGATATTTACGGCGCAGGCGACATGGTAGAAATTGAACACCGCGTAAACGGCAAAAAAGTTCGAATTCCGCTTGCAGGACCAGCAAACCGTCAGGGACGCATAGCTGCCGAAAATGCTTTGGGTGGAAAACACAGCTACAAAGGCTCAATCGGAACTTCTATTGTCCGCGTTTTTGAAGCCGTAGCCGGAACAACAGGACTTTCGCTGAAACAAGCACGAGCATTGGGCATTGATGCCGATGCCATTGTGGTTCACAAAGAACATCATACATCTTATTATCCCGGAGCAGAAGAAGTAACCGTAATGCTGGTTTACGATAAAAAAACAGGCGTAATTTTGGGTGGTCAAACCGCAGGTTATGCAGGCGCCGACCGACGATTGGACGTTATAGCTACTGCTGCTGCCAATAAGCTTACAATTAGCGACCTGGCTGATGTGGATTTTGCCTATTCTCCGCCTCTCGGAACGGCTAATGATGCCATCAATATGGCTGCTTACACAGCCGAAAACCGTATGTCCGGTTTTAGTCCGGCAGTAACGGTTTCAGAATTAGATGCTTTTATTGAAAATAAAAATCCGGTATTTATTGATGTACGGGATATATTTGCGTATGAGAAATCGCATGTAATGGGTGCAATGCACATACCTTTGGAATTGCTTCCTGAAAAATTGGAGTCAATTCCGGCAGGTCAACCCATAATTGTGTATGACGAAACAGGGAAAAAAGGCCACCAGGCACTACGTACGTTAATTGGTGCAGGTTTTACAGATGTTACCAATATTTCCGGCGGACATATATCGTTGCAACGTCAGGCTCGTACGACCGGATTTAGAAATCTAAAAATTGAATTGCTCGAAATAGAGAAAAAAGAAATTGGGGAAATTGAAAACAAGAAAACAGAAAATGAAAAATCAAATGATGCAAGGGGAAATGTAAAAGACGATTTTTCTTCACCAATTATAGTTGATGTTCGTACTCCACAGGAATTTAGAGCAGGTGCAGTTCCAAATGCAGTGAACATTCCGTTGGATGAACTCATGCAGCGTTACGAAGAACTTGGAAATAATCTCGTCCGTGATATCACTGTCTATTGTGCTTCAGGAGCCCGATCTGCATATGCACAACGTTTATTGATGCAGATTGGTTATGTAAATGTTAAAAATGGAGGCGGATTGCATTCGATGATGGCACAGGTTAGAACAGCCGGTCAGCCTAAACAAGAGTCGAAAACCAACCTGAATGAACCTTTAATTGTAGATGTTCGTACACGAGGTGAATTTATGAGCGGAGCATATCCGGGAGCTATGCATATCGATTTGGATCAGTTAGCGAATAGAGCTAGTGAACTTGGCGACAAAAACAGAGAAATTATATTGTATTGTGCTTCAGGAGCTCGTTCGGCTTATGGTGTGAGAATGTTACAGCAGCTGGGCTTTACGAATGTAAAAAACGGTGGCGGTTTGATGCATATGATGATGAGAAGATAAATGGCCCCAAACCCCTTAAGGGGCTTAAAGACCAAGTCTGTTTACTATTTTTTAAAATAATAATTTATTAACTATTTAATAATAAATCAATTACATGTAATTCAGTCCGTCTAAGACGTAAGAATTTAGGGGTAAAAAATAAAATTATGCAAACATTTCTAATTGTAATTGCTATTGTGCTCGGAGCTATTGTTTTACTAAATATATATGCCCGCGCCAAAATGAAAAGTATGCCCAAAGTGGCTGACAGTGATAAAATACTTACACTGACCGATAAAAACTTTCATCAGCAAACCAAAGGGAAACTGGTTTTGGTCGATTTCTGGGCAGAATGGTGCGCACCTTGTCGCATGATGGCACCGATATTGAACGAATTAGCCAACGAACTTCCTGATGGAAAGTATGTAGGAAAAGTAAACATAGAAACATATCAGTCGATGGCACAGCGCTTCAATGTCAGGAATATTCCAACGCTCATTCTTTTTAAAGATGGTAAAGAAATCAATCGATTCGTGGGTGTGAAAACAAAAGATTTTTTGAAGAAAAACATGCAATGATTCACAATTTAGTCATTTATAATTTACAATTTTAAAATGAAAAAAATTCTTATACTTGGTGGAGGTTTTGCCGGAGTGCAGGCAGCTATTGAATTGCAAAAAAGCAAGCAGTTTGATGTAACTCTTGTATCCGATCGCGATTATCTATTTGTATATCCTATATCGATTTGGATTCCTGTTCGTCTAAAAAAATTTGAAGATGTTACAGTTCCGCTTGAAAAAATCAGTAAAAAATTTAAATTCAATGTAATTATTGATAAGGTAACAGGAATTTCAGCTGCTGAAAATACGGTTACACTTGAAAAACAAAAGCTTTCGTACGATTATCTTATTGTAGCTTTCGGCGCCGACAAAATGCAAATGAAAGGTATAAACAACACCATGAGTATTTGTGGAAAACCTGAAATGAGCATAAAGCTGCGCGATCGATTAGATAGTTTGATTCAGCGGGGCGGAGGTAAAATTGCCATTGGTTTTGGAGGTAATCCTAAAGATAAATCTGCGGTACGGGGTGGTCCTGCATTTGAACTGATTTTTAACATACAGCATTATCTTAAAAAGAAAAAATTAGCAGATAAGTTTGAACTTACTTTTTTTGCTCCCATGGATGAACCGGGAGCTAAAATGGGGCCAGGAGCTTTAGGAATGCTCGATAAAATGTTTCAGCGTTACAATATAAAAATTCGGTTTGGAAAAAAAATTACTGAATTTGTTGAAGATGGAGTCATATTTGATGATGGTTCAAAGCTCGATTCTGATATGATAATGTATATTTCGGCGGGTACAGGTTCGGCAGTTTTACAAAATACAGATTTACCACTTTCGGAAGCAGGTTTTGTTAAAATAAACAATTACGGACAAGTTCCGGGATTCATCAACGTGTTTGCTGCCGGTGATGCAGCCGCTTATGAAGGTCCGGATTGGATTTCGAAACAGGGACATATTGCTGAAATTATGGGGCGTAATGTTGCAGATAATATAATGGCTGTAGATAATGGACTATTTCCCAACAAAGGATATCAGGAACATTTAAGTATATTATGTGTTATGGATACCGGCAATGGAGCAGCTTTTGTTTATCGTAAAGGAGAAAAAGCATTTTTAATCCCGATGCCGTTTATTGGTCATTGGCTCAAACGAGGTTGGGGTTTGTATGCAAAATGGACAAAATTAGGAAAAATCAAACGGCTACCTGGAATGTAATAGCTCTCTGAATTAGTCCATAAAACAGATTAGAATCGTTGAACGGGTGTTTTACGAAGCAAATTTCAACGAAGCAAATATCAACGAAGTTTATCAAAATTAAAACAAAACAACAAATAAATAGAAATTATGGCAACAACACATTTAACAAAAGCAGACTTTTTAGCAAAAGTTGCAAATTACGAACAAAATCCAACAGAGTGGAAATATCTTGGCGACAAACCTTGTATAATCGATTTTTATGCCAATTGGTGCGGGCCATGTAAAATGGTAGCCCCCATTCTCGAAGAGCTTTCAGAAGAATACAAAGACCAGATTTACATTTATAAAGTAAATACGGAAGAAGAAGAAGAACTGGCAGCAGCCTTTGGTATCCGAAGTATTCCAAGCATATTATTCTGCCCAAAAGATGCACAACCGCAAATGGCAATGGGAGCATTACCAAAAGCAACTTTTAAACAGGCAATAAACGAAGTATTATTAAGTGTTCCCGCTCAGGCTTAACATCCTGAAGCACGATCAAAAAGTATGTTAAAGCGTTCCATTCCGAATGATACATACGATAGAAAACTTTTATCAATATTCCGAATCGCTTGCATCAGGCGCACAGCCTACGATTGACCAACTAATTGATTTAAAAGACAATGGGTTTGATGTAATCGTAAATCTTTCACCTGCTTCTACCCGAAATGCCTTGCTTAATGAAGCTGAAATTGTTGAAAAATTAGGATTGGATTATATTCATTTTCCTGTGGATTGTTCAAAACTCAGACCTGAAATATATACAACTTTTGAAGCAATAATGAATGGACTTATAGGACAAAAACTTTTTATTCATTGTGGCGGAAATATCAAATCATCGAATCTGATACATATGTATCAGGTTCTGAAAAACGAAAAAGACGAAACTGAATCGTTGAAGGAATTGTACAAAATACAACAACCTGAAGAAAAATGGTTCGAATATTTCAGAAAAATGGGTTTAAAAGGGTTTAAATAAAAATTGATTTGTTTTTCTGTGTCAGTCCGGTTTGAAAATGATTTTTTTCAGGCCGGATTTTTTATACAAAAAACCTGCGTAAAATAATGGATGCAATTAAAAATCGAGGTTAAATTTTCCTTATCTTTGCACTTCAAAATTTAAAAACCATTTGTAAGGTTCAACACACATGATTAAAATTACATTCCCCGACGGTTCGGTGCGTGAATTTGCCAAAGGCATTACCGGACTTCAACTGGCTGAAAGTATCAGCTCACGTTTAGCACAAGAGGTGCTTGCCATCACAGTAAACGAACAAATTTGGGACCTTAGCCGTCCAATCGAAACCGATGCTGCCATTAAGTTGCATAAATGGGACGATGAAGAAGCCAAACATGCGTATTGGCACTCGTCGGCTCACCTTATGGCCGAAGCCCTGCAGGAGTTGTATCCGGGCATTAAATTCGGTATTGGTCCGGCTATCGAAAACGGTTTCTACTACGACGTAGATCCAGGTTCCGCAGTAATTAAAGAAGGCGACCTGCCAACCATTGAAGCTAAAATGATGGAACTGGCTGCCCGCAAAGAACCAATTGTTCGCACAGCAATAAGCAAAGCAGAAGCACTAAAAAAATTTGAAGAAAAAGGCGACGAATATAAAGTGGAACTGATAAGCGATCTGGAAGATGGAACAATCACTTTATATTCTCAGGGTAATTTCACCGACCTGTGCCGCGGACCACACTTACCCAATACAGGCGAAATTAAAGCCATTAAATTGCTCAGCGTAGCCGGTGCATACTGGCGTGGCGACGAAAAACGTAAAATGCTTACTCGTATTTACGGTATTACGTTCCCGAAAAAGAAAATGCTCGATGAGTATTTGGTTCTGCTCGAAGAAGCCAAAAAACGCGATCATCGTAAAATTGGTAAAGAACTGGAACTTTTTACCTTTTCCGAAATGGTGGGTAAAGGATTGCCATTGTGGTTGCCGCGCGGTACAGCTTTACGTTTGCGCCTTGAAGACTTCCTGAAAAAAATCCAACGTCGTTTCGATTATCAGCAAGTAATGACTCCGCATATCGGGAACAAACAGTTGTACGTAACTTCAGGTCATTATGCCAAATACGGAAAAGATTCGTTTCAGCCTATTCATACACCTGAGGAAGGTGAAGAATACCTATTAAAGCCAATGAACTGTCCGCACCACTGCGAAATTTACAAGTTTAAACCGCGTTCGTACCGCGATCTTCCGGTGCGTATGGCCGAGTTTGGTACTGTTTATCGTTACGAGCAAAGCGGTGAACTTCATGGTTTGACACGCGTTCGTAGCTTTACACAGGACGATGCGCATATTTTCTGTCGCCCCGATCAGATTGAAGAGGAATTCCTGAAAGTAATGGACATTATCTTTATTATTTTCAATGCGTTGGAATTCGAAAATTTCGAAGCGCAGATTTCACTTCGCGACCCAAATAATAAAGAAAAATACATAGGTTCCGACGAAAACTGGGAAAAAGCAGAGAAGGCAATTATCAAGGCTTGTGAGGTAAAAGGCTTAAAAGCGCGTGTGGAGTTGGGTGAAGCTGCTTTCTACGGTCCAAAACTAGACTTTATGGTAAAAGATGCCATTGGTCGTCGCTGGCAGTTGGGAACTATTCAGGTAGATTATAACCTGCCCGAACGTTTCGAACTGGAATATACCGGCGAAGATAATCAGAAACACCGTCCGGTAATGATTCACCGTGCGCCGTTTGGTTCTATGGAACGATTCGTAGCCGTATTGATTGAGCATACAGCAGGTAAATTCCCGCTGTGGTTAACCCCCGATCAAGTTGTTATTCTTCCTATCAGCGAAAAATTCAACGATTATGCTTACGAAGTAGCTAAAACTTTAAACTGTGCCGATGTTCGTGTACAAGTGGACGACCGTAACGAAAAAATCGGACGTAAAATCCGGGACAACGAGTTAAAACGTATTCCGTTTATGCTTATTGTGGGCGAAAAAGAAGCCGAAAACGATGAAGTTTCTGTTCGTAAACAAGGAGAAGGCGATAAAGGCACAATGAAAGTAGCTGACTTTGCCAAAATGGTGAACGATGAAGTAAATGCACTTATGAACAGATATTAGAACAAAGAGCTAAGAATAAAGACAGTAAACCCCGCTTGGATATTATCTGAGCGGGGTTTTATTAAAATATAAATATTTTATAGTATTGATACCTAGATTTCCACAGATTTTTTATTTATGGATATTTTTTCTGTAAATTTTCTTGGTATTTTACATTTAACAATTTAATATTCATTGATTTTTTATTTAAAATTCGGTATTCTGTTTTAATTTTACTTTTTTTTTATCATCAGATTATTTTTTTAAACTTCATTTGCTGAAATTTTTTATCTCAATCAAAACCGATATCGAAACCAATCAATATCTATATAACCCGTTTCGCCAAGATTATTATAGTTAAAAATACCTATATTATCACCACGGAAACCTCCCCAACGTAGTTTATACGCTTCGCCGAATGGTTTAAAGTTTTTGCCATCAACGCTGAAAAAATACTTATTTACATGATTGGCATCCACTACCGTACGCAACCAAATAGAGGATGCTAAAATCGTATCGCCCACTGTAATTTTTCCGTTATCATTGAACTGAATGTGCTTACCTGCATCAGTCATTTTAACACTCAAAGTACAATAATTAGCGCCACCGTTGAAATGACTCAAACCTGCTTCCTGTCCAACGGCCATGCCCGATATCTCCATTTTTATTTCGGCTGTGGTGCTATCACTCCACACATAACGCTGGCAAATAGTATTTCCCGCTTTAAAAAAAGTGCTTTCTTTCAATGGTTTAAACGCATATAAACGCAAATAGCCTTTTCGTTCGGTAAGCGACCATTTTTCGTTGCGTGGCTGGTAATTCCACATCCATTGGGGATTGAGCTTCGATTTATTAAACTCATCGCTGCCTTGCGGAAAGGTTCGTTTTTGTCCCTGTACTGGCTTTTCGGCTTCCCAAACCGGTTCACCTATTTTGTCATTATCGTAGTCATTTCCAGCCATCGGCCAGCCATCTTTCCACTTCACAGGCAAAAGACTAATTGGGCGTCCATTTTCATAACCACCGCCTTGGTGTGTTATAAAATACCAATTTTTACCATCGGGCGAATCGATGATAGTACCTTGATCGAATCGACCACCGGTACTGTCGGGATGCAAAAGCAAATAAGCCTGATTACCCTGCGGCGACATATCGTAAAGTCCAGCATCGCCGGGCTTTCCGGGAGTTCCATCGGGCTTGGTTCCGTATATATTTTTCGAACGTACAATGGTTGCACGGCGGTCGTAATCGGGTGGATAGCACTGATTATGATAAATATAATAATAGCCATCCTTTTTAAAAATTTTATTTCCTTCGCCCCAAGTGGATTTTGGTAAAATATTAGTTCCTCTATTGGTTTGGTCGAGGGTTTTAATTTTCATACGCTCTACGTCGCCATCAAGTAATTGTGTCCCGTCCCACGACATTTCGAAAAGTATCGGGAACCAATTTTCGCCGGGATTGCTGGCTACCATATACGCTTTTCCATCATCGTCCCAAAGCGGACAATTATCATCCCAGTTAATTCCGGTGAGCGGTTTTCCGTTCATGTCCTTCATGATTTGCACTTTCCATGGTCCGGTTATTTTTTTTGCCGTAGCCATGTAAATTCCACCTTTATTGTATACAGTAAAATAGCACCAAAATTTTCCTTCGTGAAAACGCAACGATGGAGCATAAATGCCTTTGCTGTAATGATTCATCACCCGCCAGTCGAAGCGATTGTCATTTAACTCCTTGGGAAGATTTTTCACAACTGAGCCAATTGTTTTCCAATTCACAAGGTCGCGCGAATGTAAAATGACTATTCCCGGCGAAAACTGAAACGTCGACGAAATCAAATAATAGTCCTTGCCCATTCGAAGCACTTCAGGGTCGCTGTAATCTGCCGGAAGTATTTGATTGCGGTAGCGACCATTACCCAAATCGCCCCAACGATTGGGGTTATGTTGCGAATAAGCTGTAATTGAATTTATTAGTGCAAATGCGAAAATGAGTTTTGTTATTGATTTCATATTTTAAGAGTAAAGAATAATGATCAAAGAATTAAGATATGTAATTACAATTTAACTTCATGCATTACTTTGAGAACAACCGGACCAACCAGGCCGGCAGGTTGTAACTCGCTGTTGTCGCGGTAATAATACCAAATATTAAATGTTTTTCGACCTTGCGAAGGGCGTGCTTCGTTTTTCAGAAACCAATCCGGATATGCTTTCATAGCTCGCCCCATTTTTTCGCCTCTGTCACGTCCCCATTCAAAGTCGGCAGGATGTTTTTCGTCGCCAATTAGTCGGTTTGCCCAATTTACGGTAATTGCAATTTCCAGAAGGTTTTCTCCTTTTTTCAGATAAGCAGTTACATCCACTTTATAGGGTGGATACCAAAGAGTAGCCACTTCGCGTCCATTAATTTTCACCTGAGCCAAATCATTCAATTCGCCCAAATCGAGTTCCAAATGCTTTGATTTACCGAGTTGCCAGCTATCGATACTAATTGATTTTGAATAAGTTACAATACCCGAGAAATAATTAATATCCTTTTCGCTATGTTTTGAAAAATCAATTAATTGAGTAAAGTTACGCGTATATGGTTTATCCAATTTTGGCACAAAACTTACCTGCCAATCACCGCCAAAGTTAATGACAGATGCTGCTTTAGTTGTAATGTTTTTCTCTTTCCCCGTATTATATTTTACAGTTGCGTTAATGGCATTTTCAGTTACAATTACCGGTTTTTGCTTGTTGTTGAGTAGAATATTATATGCGACAGAGTCAGGTATAAGCACATCGGCCACAACACTTGCATGCTGTAGCTTATTACGAAAAACAACAAACACAGTTTGCTCACTACCCAATTTGAAATTTACAGTGGTGCGACCATCTTTTTCGTGCCACACAGCTGCAGGCACAACAGTACCCGTTTCGGCTTGCCACAGTTCGGGCTGCAAACCCGATACGCGGTACGATACAGATAACTGCTGTTCTTTTTGGGCCATATTTGCCATGTAAAATATATGAGTTTCGCTATTGGCGCTCTTAATAATTTTATCTAAAAACGATGATTTTTCATCCAAACGATAGGCTACTTTTATGGCTGAGGCATCCGTGGCACGTTCAATGATGTAAGCCGGAGTAATACCGGCATATTTAATTGCATCGTCAAGTTTAGTGAAAATCAATCCCTTTCCGGATTTATTTGATGCTTCAGAACTCCAAAGTTCGTTGGCAAGTTTTGCAATTTCGGCATCGCATGCCGGATAATTTTGCAGGCTTGGCGATTTTGTGGGTTTTGGTCCTGCCACAGTTGCGCCTTCCTGAATAAGCGTTTTGATTTTACGCAGAGTTTGCGGTAACATTACGGTATTGTCGAAATACAAAAATGGATAACTACGACCGGATGGTAAAATTACTTTTCCATCTTTCACTTTTATATCCAGACTCAAAAAGTCATTTATAGAAATCAGATCGGCATTGCCCACTAATTTTCCAACACATAGATAATCGCCCACACCTTGTCCTGTTTGCAGTAATACCTGACAGCGAGCTAAATAGTCGAAAAAGGCTTTTCCAGACTGCGCCCAGGTTTGGTGACGACCAAAGTGCGTGCCCCACCAGCCCATGTCCATGCCAGGTTGATATTTATCGTCGAAAGGTTGATGTACCCAATGATGCAAAATCAGACGATTGACACCCGATGCAAATGCACCATCTGCCGATAACTTTAACATCGCAGGATCTTCGGTAAATTTACTTACTTCCGGACGACCAGTAAATGCTTCGGCACCAACAATTTTTTTTCCTGTTGCTCGTGCTACTGCCGGTATTTCAGCACCAATCGAGCCATTACTTGTAGTCCAGAATTCACCCATAGGCAAAT
The DNA here is from genome assembly GCA_964508285.1 of uncultured Paludibacter sp. Classification (GTDB taxonomy): domain Bacteria; phylum Bacteroidota; class Bacteroidia; order Bacteroidales; family Paludibacteraceae; genus Paludibacter. Next base: position 3,031 of record CAZDSY010000031.1, on the reverse strand, counting down.
CGGACAAAGCTACGCCTTGCTGCGTATTAAACGGACCGCCGTAAGGCTCCCACTGAAATTCCAATTGGCTGTTTTTAAGCATTTTTTTTGCTACATCGAAACCGTTTATCATAAACAATGTATTCACCACATCGCGGTAATCCCATTCGAAACGGTTAGATTGCTCCTCGCTTTCAATTATTCGCGGAAGTATCGTTTTTGAATAATTGGTAATTGGTTTGACAAAAGTGAGCAACCACGGAGTTGGGTCGTAACCTTTTAGTTTTTTAAATTGATTTACAAAATCAGGTGTCCAGGTTTGGTTTCCGGCTTCGTAACTATCAATAAGAATATGTCGGAACGATTTTCCAATGTATTCACCCAAAACTTTTTTTAGAGGAGCCAATACTTCTGTCCAATGAAAAACAGATTGCTCATTGCTCATTTTATCAGCTTCAAGCGTTTTCCCCAGCAATTCTTCAGGAATTGGATGTGGAGCACGACCGGTTGATGAATGACCTATACGGTAAATTTTCCAATTTTCGCCTTTAGGAATTTGCCAGAGTAACCCCTTTATGGTATCAAATCGCAATGTGAGATTAACAACATCAGAAACAGAAAGATTTTTCTTATCAGCAGGAATAGCCAACACCATAACATCTTTATAGTATGAAATTTTTCTCCCGGTTGCTCCCCAACCTTCGTCGGCTTTGAGTATCGGTGCCGGCAACGATATAAGCATTGCTTTGTCTGTTCCGGTTACGATTGTATCGCTCCATACTAATTGCTGCATGCTACGTGGTTCGTCAATCCAGGGTCCACCTGTAGTTGAGTATCCAACCGTATTGTGTAAGCCAAGTTCCAATCCAAGGCGTTGTGCTTCCGATGCGGCATGCTTCATGGCATCCCAATAAGCGGGGCTGCGGTATGTTTGCTCCGGCCAGGGATTATTCTGCGTGGGTGCATGACTTTCCTGAACAGCCGATGTAAGATTAAAAATGGTAGCGCCCCCAATACCCATTGCTTTCATGGCTTCTAAATCCCTGGTTATTCCTTCTTTGGAAAAATTAGAGCCCATCCAATGCCACCACACATAAGGCTTTGCTGTGGTTGGAGGATTAAGGAATAGGGACTCTAAATCAGCATTTTGAGCATAGATTTTTAATGAAACCACAATTAAAAATGAGAAAATGACTTTTCGCATAATGGATGTATAGTATTAGATTTTTAAAAGTTATTTTATGGGATTAGTAAACAACTGAAACTCATTTATTCCGGCAGCGCCATCGCGATTATGTATGACTAATCGGAAATATCGTGCTTCGACTGGCGAAATATTTCTTTCCCATTTTTCCATTTTTTCGTCTTTAGCAATACTAATCCATGTATTCCCTTTTTTATATTGCACTTCGAAAGAAGTTATTTTTGAATTTGGGAACTTGCTTTCCGATAGTCTTATGGCTGAAACGGTTTGCTTTTTTCCTAAATCCACTTCTAACCACCCACTCGAATCGTAAAGCTCTCTGAATTCATTCGGGCTATTAATATAGTGCATTCTTGTACCGATATATTTATCAAAATCTGCACCTTTTTTTCTTCCTAATTTCCAGTTCGAACCGAAATTATCATCAACTGCCGAGTTGGCGTCGTGCAAAAACTGTCCGACTGAAGAGGATGCTGTCACTTTTTTACCATAAGCCAACGAACCCGATGTTCCGAAAGGAATAATTAAACCCACTTTGTCAATTGATTGATTGGTTTCGAAAGCAATGGTTGTAACTATCTGCTCCCTTTCTGCCTTCGGAATAATAAGTTGCAAGCAATTCTTTTTTTGTAAAAAGCTGACAGATTTGTTATTAACCAAAGTTGCTTTCCGAATTTTTGCAGGAAAGGCAGGAATTGTGAGTGTATCGGAATTACCAAAATTGAAAATATGCAAATAAAACGTTTTTCCACTGTAACTACTTACATAATCGGTTGCAGGAGTGTACGGACCACCTTTTACATTGTAAACCGAAGAAGAACGTGGTTTTATCCATGCACCGATTTCATTTAGCCGCTCTATAAAGTTCGCAGGAAATTGCCCCAAACTATCTGGACCGATATTCAATAACAAATTACCGTTACCACCCACACAGCGCAGCAAAGTAGCTGTAGACTCGCGCATATCACGTGGTTTATCGTTAAATTTCCACGCCCATTGATGCCCCAAGTTAGTACAAGTTTCCCAGGGGATTGCTCCATATCCGGCAACAAAATTTTCGGGTGTAGCGTAATCACCATTATCACCAATATATGCATGCGATTCGTCGGTATGAAACACATCAAGTCTATTGTTTACAATTATGCCCGGCTGCAATCGATTTGCCAATTCATACACTTTCGATGCAGTGGTAGGGGGAGCAAAACCATCGTAATCAGTCCACAACAGACTGATTTTTCCATAATTAGTAAGTAATTCTGTGAGCTGTTCCAGAATCCTTTTTTCAAATACTCCCGGTGTATTCGGATTCCTGCAATCGGAGTCTTTCCAATCAGGAGTAATAAAATACCAGCATATCGGCATTCCCGCAGCATGAGCAGCATCAGCCAACTCTCTGCAAACATCGCGCTTAAAAGGCGAATTCATTATGTTGTAATTGGTGGTCTTTGTATCCCAATTACAAAAACCATCCATGTGTTTTGCCGTGAACACCATATATTTCATTCCGGCATTCTGAGCAATACGTACCCATTCTTCAGCATTAAATTTAACAGGATTAAAACGCAAATACAACGAATCGTATTTGTTAATTCCGGTAGACGCTCGCGACCAGCCAATTTCTTTGCCGGTAAGTGTAACCGGTCCCCAATGAATAAACATGCCAAAGCGAGCATCTTGCCACCACTTTAACTTTGGGGTATTAAACACTCGTTCTTTTACAGTTGTTGCTGCAAAAGAAAGACTACAAACACCTATCAGAAAACTAATTATTAATGCTTTTTTCATAAAATTCTATTTTAATTCTACTTTGACAGATTAAATTACACTATATGCTGGCGTGAAATTTTA
>CAZDSY010000030.1:0-26929 GCA_964508285.1 uncultured Paludibacter sp. | reverse complement strand
TTGGTGAGAATGAAATGAACGAGCATAAAGTGATGCTGAAAAACATGAAAACCGGCGAACAAAAGCTTGTAGATATAGTTGAATTGACAGAGAATTTAAGTTGATATTAATATCGTTTTGTTTTCTTGTTTTGAATCTAAAAAAAGCACCCACAAAATATTTGTATGTGCTCGATAATCAACTATTAGCGTTGACGGATGGAAGAATGACATTCCGGTTTATCGGAATTCGAACCGCCGACGCTTCCGATTGTAATCGGAATGCGCTGAACCCTTAGCCTGAAGGCAGACAAATTTATACTTTTGCCTCTCGAATAAGTTTCTCAATATGTAATCTGCTTTTTTGCGATTTTATATACATTTCGGCTTGATAAGCTTCCGATTTGGTTTCATAAGCTTGCAAATAAACAATTACCCAAGGAATACCCCGTTTGGTATAAGTACTCCTTCCTGAATTATGACGTTTTAGTCTATCATCAATGTTTGACGTAGAACCAACATAATAGGAATCTATCTTTTCAGAAAATAAAATATAGGTGTAAAACATTTTATTTATATAAAAAAAGTCCTGCAAAATTTTATTTGCAAGACTTATTTCGATTCTGTGGGCGTTGACGGATTCGAACCGCCGACCCTCTGCTTGTAAGGCAGATGCTCTGAACCAGCTGAGCTAAACGCCCGAAATTTTGTTTTTGGCGTTGTAGGATTCGAACTGGAGACCCTTCCGATTTGTATCGGAATGCTCTGAACCAGCTGAGCTAAACGCCCGAAATTTTGTTTTTGGCGTTGTAGGATTCGAACTGGAGACCCTTCCGATTTGTATCGGAATGCTCTGAACCAGCTGAGCTAAACGCCCGTAAATTTTAATTTGCTTTTCGTCAAAAGCGTTGCAAAGGTACTGCTTTTTTTGGTTCCTGCAAATAATTTTTTGAAAAAAATAAAAATTATTTTACCTGAATCTTTCAATAGAATGCAATAAATTGATTTTCAATTAAATTTTAAATTTGAATAAATTTCCGTACCTTTGTACACGAAATATTTACACCCGAAATCCCGATTTGAGAAAACCGGATTTGATGATAAAAAATGTAAATATCTAATTAAAAAGATATTAAAAAAACAATGGGAAATATTGTAGCAATTGTAGGAAGACCCAATGTGGGCAAATCAACACTTTTTAATCGCTTAACAAGCAGCCGTAAAGCGATAGTAAACGAACAAGCCGGAACAACGCGCGACCGTCAGTACGGTAAATGCGAGTGGGAAGGACGCGAATTTTCACTTATTGATACTGGAGGTTGGGTTGTAAACTCCGATGATATTTTCGAATCGGCAATTAAAAAACATGTAAAAGTCGCCATAGATGAGGCTGATGTAATTTTATTTGTTGTTGATGTGCAAAATGGCATTACCGATTTGGATATGGAAGTTGCTGAAATACTCCGAAAAAATAAAAAACCTGTATTACTTGTGTCTAATAAAGCCGATACTTTCGATTGGCAATATCAAACAGCTGAATTTTATAAATTTGGTTTAGGCGATCCATATATGGTTTCAGCAATCAATGGACTTGGAACCGGCGATTTACTTGATAAAATTGTAACTTTTCTTAGTGATGAGCCAAAAGATGAAACCGAACTTGAATTACCCCGAATTGCGATAGTTGGACGTCCAAATTCAGGAAAATCATCAATTATAAATGCATTTACCGGTGACGATCGCCTGATAGTAACCGACATTGCCGGCACAACCCGCGATTCAATTTATACCCGATTTAATAAATTTGGATTCGATTTTTATCTTGTTGACACAGCAGGAATACGGAAAAAAGCAAAAGTTACAGAGGATTTAGAATACTATTCAGTTGTCCGTTCTATTAAAGCTATTGAAAATTCAGACGTTTGCGTATTGATGATTGATGCTACCAAAGGTGTTGAAAGTCAGGATATGAATATTTTTTCACTGATACAGAAAAACCGTAAAGGTTTAGTAGTTTGTGTGAATAAATGGGATTTGATTGAAAACAAACAAACAAATGATGCAAAAAAAATTGAAGAAACTATTCGGGAACGTTTCGCACCTTTTGTGGATTTTCCAATAATTTTTACTTCAGCATTTACTAAACAACGTATTTTAAAAGTTCTTGAAAATGCCCAAATGGTGTTTGAGAACCGCAAAAGAAAAATTCCGACAAGAAAACTTATTGAATATATGTTGCCTTTAATTGAAAATTATCCTCCGCCGGCAATTAAAGGAAAGTATATTAAAATAAAATATATAACCCAGTTGCCTGAAACTTCAATCCCGACATTTATTTTCTTTGCAAATTTACCACAATATGTAAAAGAACCATACAAGCGATTCCTTGAAAATAAAATACGTTCGCAATGGCATTTTACCGGAACACCGATTCAGATTTTTATAAGACAAAAATAATAAAAAAGACTGCTGTTTTGCAGTCCTTTTTTATTCAAACTCTACCACCGTTATTCCGGCACCCCCAAACTGAACATGTTCATCTTTGTATTTTTTTACTTCGGGTAAAGTTGCTAAATATTGTCGAATAAGTTGACGTAAAGCACCAGTTCCGGTTCCATGCAAAATGCGTACAGAACTAACTCCAACCATAATGGCATCATCGATAAAATAGGTTACTGCCTGTAAAGCTTCTTCGCCGCGCATACCGCGTACATCAATTTCTGATTTGAATGATAATTTACGTTGACGTACTTCATCGCTGCTATTCTCGGCAAGTTTTTCGTATCGATGCTTTTCTTTTTTAAGCTGATTTTTGTTTATCAACTCCAAATTTGAAATTTTAATTGTTGATTTCATCTGACCAAAAGCTACAATGGCATTTTTGTCCTGAATTTCAAGAATGACCCCTATAGCACTTTGATCTTTTATACGAACAGTTGACCCAACTGCAATTATCTCTAACTCTGATGATGCCGTCGATATTTCGGTTGATTTATTTATTTTTTCTGATCGTCTAAATTTAGTTAAAGATTTCTCGGATAAATTTTTCTCCGTTTTTTTAGTGTTAGTAATTGAACGATTGAATGCTTCAAACTCTTTTCTTATTTCTTTGGTTTTTTCTTTTTCGGCCTGTGCTTCCTTTATCTGACGAATAGTATTTTCAATTTTTGCATTCGTTTCCTTTAATAGTTGTTGAGCTTCCTGAGTTGCTTTTTGTAATACATCTTTTCGAAGTTTATTTATCGACAACATTTCAGCTTCATATTTTGCTAAGGTTTCTTCCAACTTCTTTTCTTTCAATCGAATATCTCTTCTTTTGTTTTCCCAGTATCTTTTATCGCGAACTATGTCCTGTAAATGTTTATCGTAATCCATACGGTTTGAACCAACTTTTTCAGCTGCATCGGTAATAAGGTCTTCGGGCAGTCCAATTTTGCGGGCAATTTCAACTGCGAATGAACTTCCCGGGTTTCCGATGCTTAACTGAAATAATGGTTGCAAATGCTGCCTATCATATAGCATAGCTCCGTTTACAATTCCATCAGTAGCATCGGCATACAATTTAAGATTTGTATAGTGTGTGGTAATTACACCAAATGCTAAGTTTCGGTTGAAGCGTTCTAAAGTTGCCTCAGCTAAAGCTCCTCCGATGATAGGTTCAGTTCCAGAGCCAAATTCATCAATCAGAAGTAAAGTTTTTGCATTGCTGTTCCGAATAAAATATTTCATGTTCAGCAGATGTGAACTGTAGGTTGAAAGGTCATTTTCGATGGATTGTTCGTCGCCAATATCTATAAACAGTCGTTCGAAAATACCGGTTCTACTGCTGTCGTGCAAGGGAATTGGTAAACCGCATTGCAACATATATTGTAAAAGGGCTACAGTTTTAAGACATACTGATTTCCCTCCAGCATTAGGTCCCGAAATTACCAAAATTCGTTGTTTATCATTCAAAACAATATCCAACGGAACAATTTCCTTCTTGTGCTTGCGAAGTGATAAATCTAAAAGTGGATGTTTAGCTTTCGCCCAGTCTACCTGACAAATATTGTCCATTCTTGGCTTAATTGCACCGGTTTCTATAGCAAAAAGTGCTTTGGCACGAATAAAATCAATTGTTCCTAAAAAATCCTGAGAAGCTAATATTTCATCAAAATTGGGACGAAGAAAATTCGTAAATTCAACCAATATCCGTATAATTTCACGACGTTCTTCAGCTTCCAGTTCTCGAATTCGATTGTTGGCTTCTACAACTTGTTGCGGTTCAATAAATACAGTTTTTCCGGTAGCCGACTCATCATGTACAATTCCATTTATTTTTCGTTTAAATGCCGGAGAAACCGGAATTACCAGACGTCCTTCACGTAATGCGGGTGCAACATCTTTTTCAACATACCCATCAGCTTGTGCTTGACGTAAAATAGAGTTTAATGTACGTGAAACCGAGTTTTCGGTTTGATGAATATCATAACGAATACGTGCCAGTTCATGCGATGCGTTGTCTTTTACCTTCCCAAATTTGTTCAGAATAGCTTCAATTCTTTTTAAAATTGTAGAATATGACTCTGTGTAAGGAAGAAGTTCCGAAAGGTGAGGATATATATTTTCTTCTTTACGTATTAAAAATGAAACCAATTTTTGCACAGCGATCAAGGCACGCCAAAGTGAGAAAACTTCTGCTTCATCAAGGAAAAGTCCTTCTACTCTTACACGAGACAATGCTGTACGAATGTCAAAAAAATCTCCAAAGGGCAATTCTTCGACATCCGAGGTAAGAGCACGCATCATTTCATCTGTTTGATTTAAAAGGCGAACGATTATTTCATAATCAGTCAAAAACCTTACATCGTCTACCTTATCGGCACCTAATGTACTGATACATTTATCTTTCAATAATTGTCTTATCGTGCTAAAGTCTATTTTTTGTTCGAAATGTGAAGGATAGAGCATGTTTAGTAAACGAAAAAATATTTAATACTATATCGATCTTAGAACTGATTATTCCAGATTTAAATTTAGTAGAATGATTTAATTTTTCTTATATATGAGTTTTTGGCAGTTTTTTTGCTTCTTCCCAAATTTCATCCATTTCGGCAAGAGTCATTTTTTTTAGATCAAGTCCTTGCGAAATTGTTTTGCTTTCAAGATAATTGAATCGACTTATAAATTTACGATTTGTACGTTCGAGGGCATTCTCCGGATTTATGTCATACAGTCGGGCTGCATTTATCAGGCTGAAAAGAACATCGCCAAATTCTGCTTCCATTTTATCTCTGTCCATCAAATCAATTTCTGATTTCAGTTCGTCGATTTCTTCCTGCACTTTTGCCCACACTTGCGATCGTTCTTCCCAATCAAAGCCAACACTGCGGGCTTTATCCTGTATACGATGAGCTTTGATCAATGCAGGTAATGAAACCGGCACGCCAGACAAAACTGTTTTATTTCCCCCTTTTTCTTTTAGTTTTAGTTGTTCCCAGTTTTGTTTCACTATTTTAGCATTTTTTGCTTCAGTTTCGCCAAATACATGCGGATGACGGAAAATCAATTTTTCGTTGAGTGATTTACACACATCATAAATATCAAAATCGTTGGTTTCACTACCCATTTGTGCATAAAATACTACATGAAGTAATAAATCGCCGATTTCTTTTCGGATATTCCGCATATCGTTATCCAATATGGCATCAGCCAGTTCGTAAACCTCTTCAATGGTTTGTACACGCAGGCTCTCAAAAGTCTGTTCTTTGTCCCAGGGACATTTCTGTCTTAATTCTGACAATATGTGAAGTAAACGTTCAAATTCCTTTAATTTTTCTTCTGTAGTGTGCATGAATTTATTTTTTTCTAAAAAATTTTGTTTACAAAGGTAATTAAAATCGAAAGAAAAATTTATAGTAAAAAATGTTTTGTTATATGTCTGATAATCTATCATATAACTCCAATATTCAATACATTAACATTAATTAACCTCAAAATACTTGACAAACGACTTAAAATGTTTTACTTTTGCGGTGTACTATTTCACTATTACACTAATTAATTCAATAATATGGTAAACATTAAGAACGTAACTTTTAGTTACACAAAAAAATCAAAACTGCTTACGGATGTAAGCATCGAATTTATAACCGGCAGAATTCATGGTTTGCTTGGTAAAAACGGTGAGGGTAAAAGCACGCTACTAAAGTTAATATCAGGTCTGGTATTTGCAAAACAGGGCGAGATAGACACGCTTGGATTTAATCCTTCGAAACGTTATACTGAAATGTTGCGCGAAATTTATTTTCTTCCTGAAGAACTTCCCATGCTCACCATGTCAATTGGTAATTACGAAAAAGTTTATGCTCCTTTTTATCCAAACTTCAGCGCTGAACAGTTTAATAATTATCTCAAAGAATTTGATCTGTTGGATAAAAATCAGATGTTAAACAAACTTTCGTTCGGTCAAAAGAAAAAGGTTTTTGTAGCATTCGGACTAGCTTCAAATACAAAGTTGCTATTAATGGATGAACCTACCAATGGGCTTGATATTCCTTCCAAAGGACAATTTCGGAGAATGGTGGCATCGGCAATAGATGAGAGTCGCTGTTTGATTATTTCAACACATCAGGTACATGACCTCGATAGCCTGATAGATTCAATTTCTATTATGGACAATCATGAAATTGTTTTTAATTATTCGCTCGAAGAAATTACCCGCAAACTCTACTTCTGTGTAGCCGACCGTAACGATAAAAATCCGGATGCTTTATATAGCGAAGATACTTTACGCGGAATGTATCAGGTGTGCGAAAACAAAACCGGAGAAGACAGCAAACTTGACATAGAATTGCTGTTTAATGCTGTACTTGCCAATAAAAATCAGATTGTTAAACTTTTTAATGCTTAATGAACATGAAAACAACTTTTAATTTCGACAGATTGTGGTTGCTGATAAAAAGATATTTTACTGAAAATAAGCAACGTGAATTAACTTTTTGGGGAATATCCATAGTGGTTTTCATGCTTATGCGCGATTCCGGTGCGGTAATTACATACTTACTGATAGCAGGCTTTTTTACAGCAGCTAACGCTTTTCGTATTTTTAGCCATACTCCTGGGGGTATGCATTATTTACTTATACCTGCAACACACTCAGAAAAGCTTGTAACAAATATCATTATAAATACATTTTATTTCTTTTTAGCCTTTTTGGTTACTTACATTGTGGGCACATTTTTAGGAATTCACCTAGATAATATGATTTTTAATCATCACAATCCGGTAAATTTTAATCTTTTTAACGACAGTTTCAATAGCTTGAATGGAGCAAACAATTTCTTGATTTTATTATATACTTTTGCTGTATCTCAAGCAGTTGCAATTACAGGTTCACTTTTTTTCAAGCGCAGTGCAGCCATGAAAACGCTACTTGTAATAATCATTGTATTTTTTGTTTTGGGAATTATGGAGGTTACTATGCTTAAATTAATGTTTGACACGTATGAATTAAGCGGAGAAACTTTGACACTAAAAATAGGAGCAGATGAATTTAACGACCTATTTCCCGCAATGAAAATTATCGCTAAAATTTTTGGATTGGTTCTTTTGCCTTTTTTATGGACAGTGAGCTATTTTCGTTTAACCGAAAAAGAAGTTTAAGTTATGGAATTCAAAGAAACGCAAGCCATTTACCTTCAAATTGGCGATTATATCAGCGAGCAAATATTGCTCGGGCGATGGAAAGAAGGCGAGCGAATTCCATCGGTAAGAGAACTTGGAGTGGAACTTCAGGTAAATCCAAATACTGTAGTGCGTACGTATGAATTTTTACAGAATAACGAAATTATTTACAATAAACGAGGTGTAGGTTATTTTGTTTCGGACGATGCAACTATAAAAATAAAAGATTTACGAAAAAAACAATTTCTAGAACAGGAATTACCACAGTTTTTTAAAACAATTGAACTGCTTGGTATGAACTTCGATGAAATAACTGAACGATATCAGTTATATAGAAGTCGTAAAGAGAAATAAATAAGATCATTAAAAATTCTTTGATTTTAATGTTGATATATTTATTGTAGCTGAGTTTTTTTTCTGCTACTCGATATTTATACAAGGAGATAATATAAATTTCAACATTTTTATACAAAGACAAATAATTATCTGAACAACATTTTTTAATTAAAGGATTCAAAAACAAAAAAAACAAAAATATGAAAACCAGCTATAAACTTCTTCTCGGAGCACTTGCACTTATAATTGCAGGTATGATTGTTGGCAACTTTTATTTTAAAGCCAAAGTAAACGAAATAAAAAATCAAAATTTTGATATAGAGCAATCTACAGAAGACACAATAAAAATTGATTCAACAAAAAATGTTATCAAAATAGATATTGATTAATTTCGCAAAAAATTGCAATTAAAGAGTCGGACAAAATTATTGTCCGGCTCAATTATTTCGCTAAAATTGATAATTTTGTTCACTGATTGAACTTATCAAATAAAACAAAATTTCAATGGAAAAAAAGCTAAAGCTTTCTTTTTGTATATTAATGGATCTTGTAGGTTATTTATCCTATGCAATTCCTGTGTTTGGTGAGTGGTTTGATGTGCTTTGGGCACCTGTATCAGCGTATATTTTTTACCGTACTTTTGGAGGAAAAACAGGTGCAATAGGTAGTTTTATAAATCTTGCCGAAGAAATCCTGCCATTCACTGATTTTATTCCGGTTTTTACAATCGCCTATTATTACAAACGGGCGAAAGGCAATTTTGACAAACAGGCATAAATGTAAAAACAGCGCAAAATAAATTTAACAGATTCAAATCAAATGACTAAGATTAGTAGCAAAAAGTTTGACTGCAATAGCTAAAAGAATTATTCCGAAAAATTTTCTTAAAACATAAATTCCACCTTCGCCAATAACTTTTTCGATGCGTGAAGTTGAACGTAGCACAAAATATACAAAAACCAAATTAAGGGTTAATGCAATTATTATATTAATTAAAGCATACTCAGCACGTAACGATAACAATGTAGTAAACGAACCGGGTCCAGCAATAAGAGGAAATGCAATAGGAACAATTGATGAACTTCCTTCGGGTCCTTTATTATGAAAAATTTCAATATCGAGAATCATTTCAATGGCGAATATAAAAATCACCAGGGAGCCGGCTACCGCGAAAGATTCGATATCAACATGAAACAGCTTAAGTACCCACTCTCCGGAAAAAAGAAAAAGCAACAAAATGCCCAAAGCAATAGCGCTAGCACGCAATGGATAAACTTCGTTTCCCTTCCGTTTAATATTCAAAATTAATGGAATCGAGCCAAGAATATCTATTATTGCAAAAAGCACCATAAAGGCGCTGGTAATTTGTAAAATGCTAATCTTCATCCTTTTATTTCTAATTCAGGGTTTCGTGTTTGATAAAATCTTTCTATTAATTTTTCTCCTTTCCGAATCGAAAAACCATCCCCATTTATTAAAATATCTAATCATATTAATTATATGAATGCCAAGCATTTTTAAATTAAAATACGAACTTTGGGTATGATTATGTACAATGTTTACAAACGGGTAAAATACAGTTCGGAATTTTCGATGCATTCTTCTTGTCAAATCAATGTCTTCGGGATACATAAAAAACCGTTCGTCAAACAAACCTACTTTTTTAAGTGCTTCAGTTCGAAAAAACATAAAACATCCGGAAAGATATGGTACATCCATTATTTTATCGTAACTACTCCAACGCATTTCAAAAAAGTCTCTTTTTTTACGAGTCAAGCTTGAAGGCAAAAACCGTCGGAAAATTAAATCGAAAGGCGTAGGTAAGAGTTTGCAAAGATACTGAATTTGTCCGTCAGGATAAAATACTTTGGGCATTAAATGTCCAATTTCTGTATTTTTATCCATAAACTGCACGATTTCCGAAAATATCTGTGGATTAAATGAAATATCGGGATTTACAACTAAATGGTAAGGAATGTTTTGTTCAATGGTTTTTCTGATGGCAATATTGTGAGCTGCGCCATAGCCAATGTTGTTACCATTGTTGAAAATATAAGTTGCAGGAAGTTTTGAAAAATCAGGATTAAAGCAAGGGGAATTGTCAATCAAATATAGTTCATTTGTTAGTTCTGACTGTCGCAATATTTGAACGAGCACTTCTATTTCGGCAACAGTATGATTATACAATACAATAGATACATTGAACATTCACTTTACATTTGAAAAATTTCGTTTAATTTGTTTTTATACTCTTGAATAATAATTTTTTCATCAAATTTTTCTAAAACAATTTCACGCCCGGCCTTTCCCATTTTTTCGAGTTCTTCTTTCGGAAGGTTTAAAATTTTTTCCATCGCATCAGCCAGACTTTCAACATTTTTCACTTCGCATAAAAACCCTGAAACACCATCTTTAACAATATCTCTACATCCTGTAACATTTGTAGCAACAATTGGTTTTTCCATTGAAGATGCTTCTAAAAGCACACGTGAGATACCTTCACGGTAAGAAGGTAAAACTACGCAAGATGCATGTGATAAATATGGAAAAACTTTACGGGTTTCACCCAGATAATTTATTGTTCCTTCTGCTTCCCATTTGTCCATATATTCACGCGGAATAGCAGAAGGATTAGCTGCATCTAAACTTCCAAGAATATCAAAACTAACGTGATGATATTTTTTCTTTAAAATGGCAGCTGCTCCAACATATTCTTTCACACCTTTATCCCAAAGCAGTCTTCCTATAAATAAAAACTTAAATTTTCCTCCGCTCTCTTTTGAAACATGATGAAATAATCGAACATTAACTCCTTCACCGTTGATTACTTTAGTTCTGTCAAAATGAACAATTTTATTTTCCAGAAAAACTTGTCTGTCGTCTTCGTTAAGAAACCATACTTCCATAGTTTTCTTCAAAGCAAACCGATATAATCTTATAACTAATTTATTTACAAATCCGTTGTTTAAAAATGCATAACCTAAACCAGTGATAACTGAGATATGTTTTCTCCCCGTTAAAGTTGCAGCTAACGAACCATAAATTACTGCTTTAATGGTGTAATGAAAAATAAAATCAAATTTTTCCTTAATATATATTTTTCTCAATTGGTTGAGCAAAAATATATCACGGAATGGATTTAAGCCTTTACTATCTACCGATATAGGTATATATCTGATTTTATTTGACTTATAACTTGTTGTATCGCTATCTTTTGGTGCAATAACCACAACATCGTAACCCATTTTCACCATACTTCTCAACAAGTTTATTCTAAAATTGTGCATTGTAAGTGAACTGTTCCCAACAAAAGCAATTTTGTGTTTCATGGTTTTAAAATCTTAGATATGCAAGCAACATATAAAATCTACGTAATAACATTATATAATATGGATTTTTCTTTTTATTAGCAATAGGAGATGCATTCTGTCCATGCCTAAAATAGTCAATAAGTACTTCATCAACAATTTTCACTTTGCCCACTTTGTATGCACACATCCCAATCCATGTATCATGTTCTATATGTAAATTCGGAAATGGTAGTGAACGTTCCAAAACCGAACGATTAAAAGCCATACAGCAACCCATAAAAGGCGATTTAATAAACATACTCCAGCGAGTTCTTCCGGGATTAAAATAATTTAAAAACGAAGGAATAGTAACTTTACCTTCTTGCAAAACCACACAGTCATGAACAATACAATCGGCATCTTTTAGCAGTTCACAAACACGTTTGACTTTATTACTGTGCCATAAGTCATCTTGATCAGACAGTAAAATAACATCACCCCTTGCTTGTGTCAATGCATTTTCAAAATTTGCACGAATATTATCCATTTTATTGAAAATTTCATTATATGAAAATCTGGAAGGAGTCTTGTTATAGAAAAGTTTTATCCTTTTATCACCAATTGAATTTATTATGTCAGTGGTTTTGTCTGTTGAATCGGCATCTGAAATAACAATCTCATCATTTTCATTCAATTGTGGTAAAATAGAATTAATTTGCCTTTGAATAAAATTTTCTCCGTTATATGTTGCAATACAAACTGAAATCATTTTTTAAATATGTATGAAAAAGTAATCATTGAGTAGGTTTTGTTCTTATACTTAATAAACTGTAAAAGGCTTTTTATGAATAATTTAAGTTTGTAATATACAAAATAAAAAATATTGAATTCTTCTGAAATAAATTTGTTTTCAATCTTAATAAATTCAGCGTACCTTTCAGGTGTAACATTTTTTTCGAAATTGAGAAATGATAAATTGTGTTGTGAACTTACATCGAGCACATAAACTAATTTGTTTTTATTCATAATCATTCTATAAAGCCAACGGTCAAGCATATCCAGTTGATATTCATTTTTGAAACCACCTAACGATATTAAAAAATCCACTTTTATCAACGAAAGAGAATTAATTGCTGTTAATCTGTTGTAATATCTCTTCGTTATAATATTTGTTTCGATTTTTAGAAAAGGAGAAACATTTTTTGGTGATAGTATTTTGTTTCCCGATTTTATTACAGGAACTATAGCCGCCAGGTTTTCTTTATAGCCGTGTTTTAAAAATTCCTGTAGTTTCAGAAAATAATCTTCCGGTATTTCCGTATCCTGATCCAATAACAACAACCATTCTTTACCACTTTCAATTGCTTTTTTCAATGCAAAGTTATACGCTCCGGCTACTTTTACATTTTCAGTAGAATTGTAAACAAAGAAATTTTCATCTTCAATCTGCAGTTCGGGATCATTATTAAAAATAAGCAGTTCGAAATCAAAAGTAATATCTTTTTTTTGTTGTAAAAAAGATTTGAAAGAAATACTATCTATGAGTGAACATTTATATAATACTATGACTATTTGTACTGAATTATTCATTCAATGTTATGAAATAAATTAAACTATTTTCTTTTCAAAAAGATGATATTTGCTGATTATGAAAGGAAATAATGCTATAATTATGTATTGTAAATTTTGAGAAAAGAGAGTAAATATTGTTTCATTCATAAATTGTATCATTAAACCCACAGATAACACTGCATATAAAGTCATAAAATAAAAATCTTTTAACTGCATTTTTTTAAATATCCATCCGTAAAAGAAACCTAAGATTGAAGAAAAAAAAGCAATACCAGGATATCCGAAATCTTTATAAAAAGGATATAAGACCGTATATGTATTTGTTATTGTCGGAACTTTAATAAACTGTAAGACCGGATCAACGGGTTCAATTTTACTAAATCCAAATTCATAACTTAAGGCGTAAAAAAATCTAAAAGTGTTTTCTCCAAAATGATGACTCGAATTAGGTAAAACTGTCTCAAAAGCAGGCATACCGGATAAAAAATACATTGAGATAAAATCATTCAATTCAAAAGTATAATTTTCATTACTTCTTAAAATTTGAATGATAACAAAAATTGCGAATAAAATACCCGATCCCAAAATTATAGCTTTCATTTTAATAATTTTCTTATGCCATAAAATTATAAATGTTACAGCAAATAATGTTAGAAAATTCGTTTTACCAAGTGAAACTACAGCATAGAATAAATTTATTAAAAACAAAAAGACGACTCTCCATCGATTATCATTACTTAAACAAAATAATTCCAAAACAAAGGATATCAGCCAAAAAGACACAAAAAAGGCAGCAGTTGTTCCTTCTACGTTTGCTTGCCGTAGCGCATTGAACGAATGTTCATTAAAACCAGTTGATAAAATTTTTTGAACATTCATTATTAAAAACGGAAGAGTAGCAATCGAAAAATAAAAATAAATATCTCTTGCCGCCTTACTTGGCAAAACTGATTTAAAAGGAGAATTAAAGTTTAGTGATTGAGCCAGTAAGGAAAAAAAACTAAAACTAACAACCCAAATTAAGATAGCAGGCAAGAAAGTCTTATGTAACTGATTTAAATCGTGATCAAAAAAAATAAATAGAAGTAGCGCTACTGTCCACAATGCCGAAACTATTACAGCAGGAGCATACAATTTTTTATTTGAGAGAAAAAAACTCACAACAAAAATCAGAAAAAAGATTATGCTAAGAATATAAATCATTTATTTAATAAATTTTTTCTATTGAACCACAACATTCCCAGAAAAACAATGATTTCTGTTATTAAAAGTGCTATAGCGGCACCTGTTGAAAAAAAATGCGGCACAAGTGAAAATACAGCAATAACTGAAACTGTTGCTGCAATTATATACACCATTTGATAGTTTTTCTTGTCCTTTTCGTTTCCAGCTGCCAACAAACCTAGTTGACCAAGAATACCTCCTGCTGCTATTACCAAAGGTAAAAATGACATAATTTTAAACAATAATTCAGCACCTTCGTATTCGCTGCCTAGTAATGAAACAATAAATTTGGAAAAGAAGAATAAAATTACAAAAGCTCCAAACATTATTACACTAACAATTAAAAGACTATTTTTAATTATTCTAAACGATTTAACTCCAGGCGACATTGAACTAATTTTCGGATAAAACGCTTGAGTTACAGGAATCAAAATCAAAAAACAAAATCCACGAACAATTTTTTCAACTGCAGTATATTTACCAACTTCTGTTGGATTGGAAAAGTATCCTAGTATAATTACAAAAAGCGCAGTATAAATGCTTGCAACAGCAGTCGATAAAAAAATTGGAAATGCATATTTGATTTCATTAATTATTTTGGTCCTATCAGCTTTCACTTTTTGTGTAATGTATCTTTTATTTATCAAAAAAATTGTAGCAATTAATCCACTAAATAGGTAAACGAAGGACAAAATAGTTGCTGCCTTTAAATAATCAGACTGCCCCCTTACTAAAAAAAATGTCAATGGCAGTATCGTCAGTTTCGATACTATGTTTATTATAGATATTATTCTGATTTGTCCCATTCCCTGGAACATCCATACAAATGAAAAAGTATTTCCAACAACCATAATAAACATTATTATCATTGTTTTAGAATACATCTGAAATCTTGAAAAACCAAAAGCTATAACAATCAGTAGTATAAAGCTCAACAACAACAACGACAATTTAGCATATAGAGTCGACCAGAAAATCTCATTTAATTCATTTCGGTTATTTTTTGATTGTGCGATTCTTTTTGTTGCACTGAAATTAAATCCAAAATCAACTAACAACATCAAATATTGAATTATTGATAGCGAAAATCCAATATAACCAAATTTTTCAGCACCTAAAACTACCATAAGGTATGGAAACACAATCAAAGGAGCTAAATAATTCATTCCTTGCAGTGCTGTTAATAAAAACACATCTTGTATTTCTCTTTTGTGCTCTATCATATAAATCTTACAAAATCACCATGTGTCGAATTATTTACTTTTCAGTTTATTGCGTTTTTCCTACAATAATTTGATGAAATAGTCGAAAGTTAAACTGATAAAGAACCTGTATATCAAGAGATAAGAATAGTATTTTTCAAAACTTCGTGAAAAAAAATGATGATCTAAACTTCTACTATCAAAATTATTTAAGCATCGATTTTAAAAGGAAGAAAAATTTCCATTTGCGTTAGTATCAAAATTTAAATCGTACTTTTCCAAAACTTTTTATAGATGTGTCATATCAGCTTAATCAATTTCTTTTTTTTATCATTTTTGAGGATAATCTCAATACTAAGAGATAATTCAACAATAATTTTAAAATTCTTATAAAAACACCTCACTGTTAAAAAAAACACATCAAGTTTCATTCATATTTCTCCATTTTATCCTCAATACTCACATCCTCCGTGCTGCTCTGAATTTTAATGTAAGTCATTAAGCTTTCGGCGCCGGCTTCGTAACATACTTCTTGTGCCTTCTTTACTACTTCCATTATTTCATCATAAGCGCCTTCCATAACAGTTTCAAAGGGAGTAACTTTATATTTCAGTCCCGAAGCAGCAATTATAGCTATGGCTGCATCAACCAAAGTGTATGGGTGTATAGTTTTTGAAGATGGAAGTATCTGCAAAGCAATATTTACAGTTTTATTCATAATGTCAGTTCTCTCAAAATACAATGTTTAATAACGGAAAAAAACAAAAAAAATTTTGTTGCTCTTCAAAAAAATTTCAAGAATAAAACTAATCAAAAAAATCATCGATTTTTCGGATTAAAATTCAAAAAAATGAAATAGTTTTTGGATTAAGGATTAAAACTTAACTATTGAAATATACGCTACAGTATGTTTTAAAATTCCAGAATTGCAAACGGACTGGATTTCAATCAGAAAAAATTTAGCCTTCGTAACTATTAATGCGATCTTTTACAAATAAAAAAACCCGAATTTCTCGGGTTCTTTTATATCAATTTTAAAACTGATTTTTATTCTGCCGCAGGAGTTCCTTCTTCAGCTGCAGGCACTTCGGCTACACCGGCTTCTGCTTCAGCAGCTTTAGCTGTTGCTTCAGCTTTCTTTTTAGCGATTTCGGCAGCTCTTGCTTTGTTAACTTCGGCTTCTGCTTTTAATCTGGCTTTACGGTCAGCTTCTTTTTCGGCAGCAAGTTGTTCTTTTGTTTTGTTCACTTTCGATGTTTTGGAAGTTACCCATGCGGCAAAGCGTTTTTCTGCTTCTGCTTCATCAAAAGCACCTTTTTTAACTCCTTCGAGCAAGTGTTTTTTCATTAAAACTCCTTCGTGTGAAAGAATAGTGCGGGCAGTGTCAGTTGGTTGAGCACCTGTTTGCACCCAATACAAAGCTCTGTCAAATTTCAAATCGACTGTTGCAGGGTTTGTGTTAGGATTGTACGAACCAATACGTTCGATGAATTTGCCATCGCGTGGCGCACGACTATCGGCAATAACGATATGATAATAAGCATATCCCTTACGGCCGTGACGTTGTAATCTGATTTTAGTTGGCATTTTTTTTAATTTAAATTGTTATACCTTATGCTTTTTCTCGAAAAGCGACCGCAAAGGTAGTAAATTTTCAGGATAAAACAAAGTAAAAATTGTAAAAATTGAAAATGTAGGAAAGTGAAAAATAATCAAAAATAAATCTAAGACCCCAAACCCGATGCACAAACAAATGACTTGTTTACTCGTAACTTGTAACTCGTAACTAATATTCTAATGCTTACAAAGTACCCAGGCTGAAGAAAACTGTTCATCGGTTTTACGTAGTTTTTCCATAAATTCAATCGCTTCTTGTTTGTGGTGAAACGACTGTATAACAACCCGATAAGTTTTTACTGGTTTAAGCACATGTGCACATTCATAATTTTTTGATTTAAGCTCTTCGCAATATCTGTAAGCCATATCTTTTTGTGGCAAACTTGCTACGACCACATGATAAAGTTCTTGTGTATTTGCAACTACTTCAACTCCGTCTTCTTTAACTATTTCCAGTTCAGGACAGGGATTGGGTGTGACAGTTACTTCCGGAATTTTGATAAATTCAAGTGATACAAGATCGGCAAATTCGGTTTTTTGTACATTGTTTACCTGTTGCGAAATTCCTGTAAGCATTAAGAACAACAAAGCAGCAGCTACATTACGAAGGGTTTTTGCTCGTGGTAATGTAATTGTAAGTCTGTCGTTCTTTGGGGTGGCTAAAGTTTTTTGTGTTAAATGTAAATCACTTAATGTAAAATTACCCGGTAAAAAAGAGATTTTTGCAGCAGGTTCAAATTGAATATTACCTGACTCGTCTTTTAACAGAGTTCCGATGTTGCCTAAAAGCAAATTTTTACCAACATTCAGTTGTTTATAAACTTTTTCTACCTCCTCTTGAATTATTTCGTTTGCACGACGAAAAGTGATCCCCCTTGAACGGGCTATTTCAATAGCAAGCAAACCATCAGCATGTTTCAAAAGTGGATTAAAAGCTATTGATGTATATGGAGCATAAATTTTGTCGGCAGTAACAATTGCCGATTGTTTTTGGGTAACGAAGCCACCCAACTGAGGTACAACCACGTAATCGTGGTACGCTAGCAGTTTTTCAATATGTTCGGAGAATTGTTCCACTTTGCAAAAATATAAAAACTAAAGTTTAATTCCGGAATTATGGTATAAAAAGTTATCAACAAGTTCTCAAGAAACAATAAAAAAATGTACTTTTGTAATACTGAAAAAATAAAGGAAATTCTCTCAATAATCTGAAATAAAACACAATTAAGTAATTATTCAAATTTAAAAATGAAGAAAATTATTCTTATAACCGGTGGAGCCGGGTTTATCGGTTCTCATGTAGTTCGTCTTTTTGTTACTAAATATCCTGAATATCAAATTATAAATCTCGATGCACTCACTTATGCCGGCAATCTTGAAAATCTGAAAGATATTGCTCAAGCTCCGAACTACACTTTTGTAAAAGGTGATATTACTGACGAACATTTTATAAGTCAATTGTTCGATAAATATAATTTCGTTGGTGTGGTTCATCTTGCAGCGGAATCGCATGTCGATCGTTCAATTACTGATCCGCTGGCTTTTATACGCACCAATGTTTTCGGGACTGCAAATTTGTTGAATGCTGCAAAAAATAATTGGAAAGGGAATATGGAAGGGAAGCTTTTCTACCATGTTTCTACCGACGAAGTATATGGAGCACTTGAATTTGATGGAACTTACTTTACTGAAACCACAAAATATGATCCACATTCGCCCTATTCTGCAAGTAAAGCAGCATCCGATCATTTTGTGCGCGCTTATCACGATACTTACGGACTGCCAGTTGTTATTTCAAACTGTTCAAACAATTATGGCGCAAATCATTTTCCTGAAAAACTAATACCGCTGGCAATAAACAACATAAAGAATAACCGTCCGATTCCTGTTTATGGTAAAGGAGAAAATGTACGCGATTGGCTATGGGTAAATGATCATGCCAAAGCTATCGACGTAATTTTTCACAAAGGAAAAATTGGTGAAACTTACAATATTGGAGGTAACAACGAGTGGAAAAACATTGACCTAATTTACAAATTGTGTGAAATAATGGATCGGAAACTCGGACGCGAACCGGGAACATCGGCAAAACTGATTACTTTTGTAAAAGATCGTGCCGGACATGATTTACGTTATGCCATCGATTCAACAAAACTTCAGACAGAATTAGGCTGGAAACCATCATTACAGTTTGAAGAAGGACTTGAGAAAACAGTAGATTGGTATCTGGAGAACCAGGAATGGCTCGATAATGTTACAAGTGGTCAGTATCAGACTTATTACCAAAAGCAGTATGGGAGTTGAGGAACGAGGAGATAACTTTTGGGATGTAAACACTCAAATAAGGAAAGCAAGAAACTTGACAATGAGTAAAATAATAAATTCAATTGTTTTTCGTTTTTACAAACGGATTTTAAAACAGTAATTTGCATAATGAAAATCAAAATATATTTAGTAATCACTTTAACTTGTTTTTCATTACCAATGTTCTCGCAAGGCAATTTGCCTTATCGAGATGATAAATTTTTTCATTTCGGATTTTCGCTCGGGACAAATCTGATGGATTTTGGAATCACGCAAAAAGATACGGTGATTGGAGGCAAAGTTTACGATCCTAACGTGTCAACTTTGCAGCCGGGTTTTTCGGTGGGAATTATTACTGATTTTCGTTTACACAGGTACTTGAATGCACGCTTTACACCTACCTTGCATTTTGGCGAAAGAAATTTAACCTATCGAGCTCGCGATGAGAAAACCGGTTTATACTCCGATACTGTTGTAAATCCAATTCCTTCGATTCCAATTGTTTTGCCTATATATTTAAAATACAGTGCAGAACGATACAATAACTTTCGCCCTTATCTTATTGGTGGAGGAGGAGCATACATTGATTTAGGAACCGATAAAGAAAAACCGGTATTGCTCCGCCCGTTTGATGTTTTTGCCGAAATCGGAGTAGGTTGTGATATTTATTTCTCGTTTTTCAAATTGGCGCCCGAACTAAAATTCGGTCTGGGATTTACCGATTTACTTGTACCGCTTGATAAACGTACGGGCGGAACTGTAAGTGATAACGATAAAAAGTATTCGGATGTGCTTTCGAAACTAACATCACGTATGCTTACGCTTACATTCAATTTTGAATAATAGTATCAGAGATTTTTAATTTTTCCGGCTATTTCTTGTGCTGCCTTTAACCAGTCGGAATAAAGTTTCCGGTAATATTTTTTTACAATTGCAGGGTTTTCTTTTCCATCAACTCTGCCCGAACGGTTGATAAATTCAGTTTTAAGTTCAGCGATTTCGAGCGCTAATTGTTCTACTTTTTTGCTGTCGAATTTATTAGTTGCTAAACAATGAAAATAAATATCGGATAATAATTCCGAAGAAACATAATTGATTACTTTTTTGAGCTTTCTGCGACTTGCCATAGTAGTTGTTTTTTATGATTATCTACAAAAGTAAGGTTTTCGCACGAAATAAAATTTTTTTTAATTCAATTTCGCAATTTTTGTTGATACCAATGTTGAAAAATAAAAAAGATTGTACTTTTCTGAAACTTATATTTCAGTTATTGATTTTTAATTTAGGAGTTTTTATATTTTTTTCGTGTACAGACAATAATATGCCTGCTTCTGTTGAAGGTAAGCCTCTCGCTTTTTCCAAAGACACTCTGTCGTTCGATACTATTTTTACAACACTTGGGAGTACCACTGAAAAATTGCTCGTTTTCAATCCATCACGAAAGAGCATTAAAATCCCATCCATTAAAATACCCGGAGGTAAATCTTCGCTTTTCCGTATAAATGTGGATGGAATGCTAAGCGAAGATAACAGCTTTACGAATATTGAAATTCCTGCACGCGACAGTATTTATATTTTTGTAGAAGTTACGATCAATCCTGTAGGTTCAAACTTGCCGGTGTTGGTTGCCGATTCCATTATTTTTGAGTTTGAAAAATACAGGCAACGTGTTCGCCTCGAAGCTTACGGACAAAATATGGAATTGTTCACCAATAAGTTGATAGTGAACGATACAACGCTGACAGGTGTAAAACCTTATCTTATAAAAGGTTACCTGGCAATCGATTCGGCAAAAACTTTACGTTTAAATCCCGGAACCCGACTTTATTTTCACAACAATGCGAATTTTATTATTTACGGTAATCTTGTTGCCGAAGGAACTTTGGAGTTGCCTATTGAGTTTCGTGGTGACCGTATGGATAAAATAAAATTTCTTGATCCTGTGCCATACAATTATGTAGCAGGACAATGGGGTGGCGTGTATTTACTCTGGAATGGAGGGCAACATGTGTTGCGGCATGTGAATATCACAAGTGCTTATGTTGGTTTATATTATATAAACTCTGATCGGAACACATTACCCAAACTCGAAATTGAGAGTTGCAGGTTACATAATTTCGTTTATTACGGACTGGCAGTGCAAAATGGAAATGTAAAAGCCGTTAATACAGAAATTTCAAACACAGGAAGTTATACTGTTTATCTCAACGGTGGAAAACACGAATTTATACACACAACCATTGCAAATTACTATTCAAACAATTCGGCAGCACCTACTAATCGCGACCGTAATCCGGCATTACTCATCATGAATATGAACCGAAGTGCCCGTATGGAAACTATTTTCCGAAATTCAATAATTACGGGCACGCTCGAAAACGAATTTAGTATTGCCACACGCTTCCCGGATTTATACAAGGGATTATTTACAAATTGTTATATTCGCCGCAAAGAACCGGATAAACGTGTACAATTTACTAATATCCGCTGGTATCAACCTCGTGATACCGTGTTTAAGCAAACGCGCTACGACTACGAAAAAAATCTTTATTTTGATTTTACACCCGATTCGGTTTCTCCTGCACGTGGGTTAGCTGACATCTCAGTTGCATTTTCTTATCCTACCGACTTAAGAGGAAACTCCCGGCTTGGCGATAACGCTCCTGATGCAGGTGCTTACGAGTGGGTACAGACTTATCGATAACTTATGAATTGTTCCCCAGTAGTTATTTTGCCCGAAAGCTTTCGTTTAAATGTTGAATTATAAATCTTTTTGTTTTATTGTACTTTCCTCTAAGTTTTGAGTTATCTTCTCAACCAAGGTGGAATGAAAAAGATTAATTGATAATGTCTTAAAGTCTTTAAAAATAACCATTTATTTGTATTTGATATACAGCTATAAGTTTAAAAAATTTATTACAGAAAGGTAAATTGTTTTTATGATTTATATAATGTAATGTGTACAAAAAAGAGACTGCCTTTATGAGACAGCCTCTTTTAAAAATAGTA
This sequence comes from uncultured Paludibacter sp., assembly GCA_964508285.1. Taxonomy (GTDB): domain Bacteria; phylum Bacteroidota; class Bacteroidia; order Bacteroidales; family Paludibacteraceae; genus Paludibacter. The sequence goes on along the minus strand of CAZDSY010000030.1, from coordinate 4,732 downwards.
TTATCAAAGGAATTATTATTTCGATAAATGTTCCTTTACTTTGTCATTATGAACTATTTCTTCCTGAAACATATAAGCACCGGTTTTTGGTGATTTTACCATTTTAATAACCTTAGCGTATGATCTTCCTTCTCCTTTTTGTAGAGATGCTACCGTTTTCTTTGCCATGATTCAGACCTTATTTAATTTCTTTATGAACTGTTACCCTTCTAAGAATTGGATTGTATTTTTTCAATTCCATCCTCCCTGGAGTATTTTTCCTGTTTTTTACTGTTACGTAACGCGATGTGCCTGGCATACCGCTTTCTTTGTGCTCTGTGCATTCAAGTATTACCTGTATGCGGGCTTCTTTGGTTTTTTTAGCCATTGTTTATGTTCCTCCTCAGTTAAGCGTATAAAAATCCTTTTTCGGCCGCTTTTTTAATTGCAGCATCCAATCCTAATTTATTTATAGTACGTAAGCCGGCAGCCGAAAGTCTAAGGCTGATCCACGTGTCCTGCTCAACCCAGTAAAATTTCTTGGTGAACAAATTCACTTCAAAAGTTCTTTTTGTACGGCGTTTTGAGTGCGAAACATTGTTTCCTCGCAATGCACTTTTACCGGTAATTTGACAAATTTTTGACATCTGAGTATCTTATTTTTATGTGATTATATTTTTTCTCAAAAACAGTTTGCAAAATTACACCTTTTTTCCGAAATAACAAGTGGTTGAACCACAAATTTATCAACAATATCGTATAAAAGTTTCATTGTTTTAAATTGAGATAGTTCTACATTTTAAAAATATAAAAAAGAGCAATTTGAAATGATTTAAAAGCTACTAAAAAGCCAAAAGCATTTCTCTAACCAAAAGCAAAGCAGCTTGGGTAGTTCTTTCTATGATTATTTGACGTGTACCGTTAAATCTAAATTCACGGCTAAAAGTTTGATTTTTGTAGCTTACGGCAATCCAAACTGTTCCAACCGGTTTTTCAAGTGTACCTCCTGAAGGTCCTGCAATGCCGGTTGTGCTTACAGAAATATCCGTTTCGGTTATTCTTTTAATCCCGTTTGCCATTTGTTCCGCAACAAGTTTACTTACTGCTCCATAAGTTTTAAGGTCAGCAGATGAAACCCCAAGTATATTCACTTTAACACTGTTTGAATAAGCGATAACACCACCCGAAAAATATTCAGAACTTCCCGGAACTGTTGTTAAAATATGAGCAATATTTCCACCTGTACAACTTTCGGCTGTAGCAAGTTTCAGTTTCCTATCTTTAAGAAGCTTGCCAGTTAAAACTTCAAGCGGTTCATCTGTAGTTGCAACTACTGCATCGCCGAGAATATGTTTAAGTAAATCAACTTGTTGATTCAATGCAAATTCAAGAGCAAGTGAATCTTCAGAACTTCCGCTAAGACGCAAACGTACAATGCCATAGTTGGGTAAATATGCCAAATGTATATTTTCAGGTAATGCTGTTTCCCAATCTTGAATCTTTATAGCTAAAGCCGATTCAGTATATCCATAAACCTGAACGGTTTTATGAATAATTACGGGGGTTTTGAATTTTGATTTTAACCGTGGAATTATTTCATTGCTCATGGCATTTTTCATCTCATAAGGCACACCGGGCATCGATACAATTACTTTATTATCTTTCTCGAACCATGTAATTGGCGCAGTGCCAACGGGATTTCTGATTACAGTACATTTTTCGGGTACCATTGCCTGAGTGGCAGTAAGTTCGTTCATTGCACGAGAACGAAATTTCAATAAATTTTCGATATCGTGGTAAACATCAGCATTATATACCAAACCGCATTCAAAGAATTTACAAAGTGTATGCTTTGTTATATCATCCCGTGTGGGTCCTATTCCGCCAGTCAATAAAACTACATCTGCTCTTTGCAATGCATCGTTCAGCGAAGTTGTTATGTGACTTTCATTGTCATGTACAGAAGTAATTTGCACAACTTCAAATCCTGATCTGTTGAGCTCTGTAGCCATCCATGCTGAATTTGTATCAACAATCTGACCGATAAGAATTTCATCACCTATGGTTATTATTTCTACTTGTGGCATAAAGATATTTACAATTTATAGATTAACAATTTAACATTTCAGAAATGTTACATTTTTTTTATTTTCTCAAATTCAGTGGCAGCTATTTCAAGTTGGGAGTACCAATCTTCTCCAAAACGACGAATAAGCGGATTTTTCAAAAATTTGTACAATGGTGTTTTTAACTTTTCACCCAAAATACAGGCGTTGTTACAAACATCCCATTTATGATAATTTACTGCTGCAAAAACGTTAAATTTTTGGATTCTTATCGGATATAAATGGCACGAAACAGGCTTTTGAAAATCTGTTTTTCCTTCATTATACGCTTTTTCGATGGCACATTTCCATATTCCTTCTTTATCGGTAAATGTAAAGACACATTCACGTCCGTTTACAATAGATGTTACCGGTTCACCCTCCTGATCGAAATAAAATATTCCCTGATTATTGATTACTTCTTTTGCTTCGTTAGATAAATCGTCCCAAATGACTGGTAAAATCTCGCTAAGTTTGTCAATTTCATTATAGTTGAGTGGAGCACCCGAATCTCCTTCAACACAACACAGACCTTTGCAGGCTTGTAAATCGCAGACAAAACGTTTTTCGAATATATCAAAGCTTATTATTGTATCGTCAATTTGTAACATTATTTTTTTTAATTAAAAATTTTACTGTTTATGGTCGTTACCACCTTTTAAAACCGGTAAACCAAGATGATATTTTACTGCAATTACACGAATTAAAATAACTGCTATGGCAGATAAAAGTTGAGTTAACTCAATATTTACCTTTAAATTAAAACATACTAAATAGATAATTCCTCCAAAAACACAAGCAAGTGCATAAATATCTTTACGAAAAATCAGAGGAACTTCATTTATAAGTATATCTCGTAAAATTCCGCCTACGGTTCCGGTTATCATACCCATTACTATTGCAACCCAAAAAGGGTAACCAAGTGTAAGTGTTTTTTCAATTCCCACTACCACAAACAAACCCAGTCCGATAGCATCGAAAATAAAAAACGTATTCGTGAGCTTGATAAGATATTTGCCAAAAGCCATTACGACTAATAGAGCAACACCGGTAACTATAAGATAAGAAGGTTGTAACATCCAAAATGGAGTAACACCGAGCAGTAAATCGCGCATTGTACCACCTCCTATTGCCGTGATTAAACCTATAACATAAGCTCCGAAAAGATCAAATTTCTTGGCTGAAGCCAAACGAATTCCACTCACGGCAAAGGCAAGCGTCCCTAAATAGTCAACAAAATGAATGAGATACATCCGATGAATTTATTTTAAAAAAACAAAGCGTATCAAACTTTGAGCAAAGACTTGATACGCTTTAGAAGAAATTAATACATTACTAATTTTAGGTTTAAAAAAATAAACCTCATTTTCAACAAGAAAACTATTGTTTAGGTGTGTTTTCAGTTTCCTGCGTTTGATTTTCAGCAGGTGTTTCACCAAATCCCGGAGCAACTACTCCCGGCTCAGCTTGCTTAGTTCCCTGGAATTGATCTTTAACTTCAGATTCGTTAACTTTGGCGCCGGTATTATCAAAAGCAACAGTTGCTATTGACAATATAATTATGAAAGCAGCCAGCGACCAGGTGGCCTTTTCAAGAAAATCAGTGGTTTTGCGAACTCCCATGATCTGATTTGATGATGTAAAACCGGCAGCAAGACCTCCTCCTTTGGAGTTTTGAACTAAAACAAGTAGAGTCAATAAAATTGAAGCAAGTACAATAAGAATTGTTAATAAAACGTACATATATTGGTTATTTTTTTTGGTTTGCCAAAACTTTTTCTAAAAATCGAATTTGGTCTGCAAAGTAAACACTTTTTTTCGGATTAATCAAATTTAGCTTCTTCAATATTTCTATTGCTTCAGCATATTTTCTGTCTCTGATATATCTTTTAGCCTGCTCCTCAGTAATTTCTTCATTTTTAACTTCATTGGCATAGTAATCAGGAAGAGAGAATTCAACTTTAACTGATTTTTTTGTGGTATTTACATTTTTCGAAGTTGAGGTTTCTTCATTTTCATGCTGCACCATTTGACGAGCTTGTTTAAGTCGTTCTGCCAAATTTTTTAGTGATACTTTTATTTCTTCTTCGTTTGAGCCTGCGTTTTCAAGAATATCAAAATAACTGCCGCTAAAACGTGAAACACGTTCATGTTGTTGATTTTCACCCAATGGTTTTTTTTCGGGATAAATAAAATAATAAAACCAGTGTTTGTCAGTGCAGTATATGGAGGCAAGCTTTAATTGACGTTCAGCATGGACATTTTCAGATAACATTAAACTTTTAGCATAAAGTATTTGTGCCTGAGAAAAAAAAGGGTAGTAAACCGTCATTTCTTTCAGTTCCGAAACATTTGATGAAGTAACAGTAAGCGGATTTTTTACAATTTGTAAAAATTCTTCTTTAGTCATGTTTAGATTTACGATTTATGTTTTTTTTGAATTTCGGATGATAACTTTTAGCGAATATGAAATGCGTTTGCAAATTGAATTTCTGTTTAGTAGAGTTGTATTATCAACACGTTCATTCGTTTCCTAATATACTTGTAACTCGTAACTTATTACCATTTAGCTACTGTATCGTTATAAATATTGTCAGTAATATCTTCGATAATTAATTTTAATAATTCATCCTGAATTGTTGTGAATA
>CAZDSY010000029.1:0-27561 GCA_964508285.1 uncultured Paludibacter sp. | reverse complement strand
TATTTTGAAATGAAATGACAAGCCCGAACTAAACCTTGTACATAGGTTTTACATTAACATTAAACTAAATCCCCATTTTTATCGGACAACAATGATTTTATTGATATTTTTGCAGTAAATATTTTCAGAATTTCAAATAATTCAATTTTGCAGAAAAATAAAAAGACATGGTTAGCCTGAAAATAATATTTAAAAAATAATTACAACTATGACCAATATCGACGAACTTACATGGAGCGATGTAAAATCAACTGAATTTAATATTGCTTTATTGCCCTGTGGCGCAACCGAACCACATAATTTACATTTACCATACACAACTGATAATTTGCTTTCGCGCGCTATAAGTTTGGGTGCTGCTGCTAAAGCTAAAAATCTCGGAGTTAAGTCAGTTGTATTACCAACCATTCCTTTCGGGTCACAAAATCCGGGACAAACTGACTTCCCTTTTTGCATTCATTTACGTACCGAAACACAAAAGGCTATTCTTACTGATATAGTGTCTTCGTTGTATCGCGGAGGAATTCGCAAAATGTTAATTCTGAATGGTCATGGAGGTAATAATTTCGGTGGAATAGTGCGCGATTTGGCAGTTGATTGCCCCAATTTCTTGATTGCTACCACCGATTGGTATAAAATAGTGGATGCACGAAAATTCTTCACCGAACCGGGTGATCATGCAGGTGAATTGGAAACTTCGCTTATGATGCATTATTATCCGCATTTGGTTAAAACCCACGAAAACTACGGTTCAGGTAGCACGAGACAATTTTCAATTGAAGCGCTCAATAACCGCACTTTCTGGCTACCGCGTAACTGGAAAGAAGTAAGTGTAGATACAGGCATTGGTAATCCGCAATTTGCAAATGCCGAAAAAGGAAAGAATTTTGCCGAAGCTATTACAGATAAAATAGCAGGATTTATAAAAGAATTTATTGAAAAAACCGAATTATACATATAGAAAACAATTTCACAGTTTTTACTCCATAGAATTGATAAATTGCTTTTGAAATTTTTAAAAAAAAAGAACGACCACTTTCATGGTCGTCCAAATTTGTTAGCTGTAGAAAAATCTATTGATTTTCGGCAATTTATTTTATCAAAATTTTCGAAGCTTTTTCATCAACTCTTACAATATAAACGCCTTTGTTTAATTCTAATGTAATTTCTTTTGAAGGTTGATATTTTGCAACTTTGCTGCCTGTAAGCGAGAAGATTTCTATGCCTGTAGTTGGCAAGACATCAAACTTCAAAGTATTTCCAGCCAATGTCCAATGTTTATATTCCGGATTGTTTACATTAGCGCTGATAGGGAAAATTATTGCAGTTCCCGGAGAGCCTATGTTGCCAAGTGCATTAGCCGAAATAATTGTAACCTGATGACTAATTGTGCCATTGATAGTACCGGCAGCGCTAATCACAGCATTGTCAACAACTGTTCCATCAGCTTTATAACTCCAGTAAAAAGATTTTCCGGTAGTTGCAGCTCCAAAACTTACACGGTTAATTTCAGTACCTGCCGCATCAAAAACAATTACTCCATCGCCACTTGAGCCCAATCCAACGCCGGAACCTGTATAAGATCCAACTTCAACATTGTCTAAAGTAGTTCCCCAAAAAGTTTTAAATGCCGGAATATCAGTTGTTGGTGCTGCCGATTCAATGAAAATAACACTTTTACCTGCCGGTATGTTGGTAACGCCGTTGAGAGCCACTGCTGTTGCATAAGCAAAACTGCTATCGTCCACTTTCCAACCGGTTATATCAACTGCCGATGTTCCTGTATTGGTTAATTCAATCCAGTCAGCCGTGCCTCCTGTACCGCTTGAAGACATAGCTTCGGTGATTTTTATTTGCGCATTTAGCAAAGTTGCTCCAGCAAATAATAAACTGCCAATTAAACAAAAATGTAATTTTAGTTTCATGATAATATCTCCATTTTTTTAATTAATAAAATATCTTTTTATATGAATAATAACAAATATCCGGTTATTAAGTTGAAAGAGTTGTAAGCTTATCGCAAATAATATGAAAACAACTTATAATGTAATTAATTATCAAAATTACTTATCCGCAAATTTAATAAATTGAAACGAATTATTTTGCATAAAACGAATTAAAAATGACTTATTATTCATTTATTCTTACATAAATTTAAAAAATAAAGTAAAATTCAGGTTTTATACAAGTCAAAAATCCGCAAAGTTCATTTTCAGTTGGTTATAAATAACTTAAATGTTTGAACATTTTGATTATCATCAGTAATATGTAGCAAATAAATACCCGGTTGATAATTTACAGTGTTTAGCGATACAGGTAAATTTATACCCGATGCAGTATTTAAAATGCTTCCGTGCAAATTATAAAGTTTTATACTGTAAAGTTGATTTGTTAATTCCTGACTTTCAATGTGAATACTATTGTTTTTCACGTTAAATTTCAATCCTAAATCAACATTTGTTTTAATATTTATTATTCCTGTGCGAATGTTGTTGCCATCTGCCTGATATGGATTAAACCAGCGCAAAGCATCAACAATTTCTGTATCCTTCTTTACATCTCTGCAAAGCCAGACTCCCTTTGATTCTTCTTCCGGATATTTAAAAGATATAGCAAATCCTTCAACATTGGCATTGCTTGTAGGATTTGGTATTAAATATTCCTTTAAAGTACGCAATTTAAATTTACCTCCAACAATTTCAGTAGTTAAATCTGTCACTTCCAAGTAATTATCATCGATATTATGAAGTATGTAAAGTAATCCTGTGGAACTGTCGAATGCTACTTCGCAGCTCTCAGCTCTGTTTGTTAAATAATTGCCAACAAATACCAAATCCTGATTTACAGTAGGATTAACATCGTAAACCCATACTGAGCCACCTTTTTGATGCGCCAAAAAGAGCAAGCCACCCATCCCCTTAGAGGAAATATAAGTTTGTCCGGTTGCAGAACTTATAAAGCCAATTTTTTGCAAATACCAGTCGGGAACAAAAGCAATTCCTTCAGGTCCATCGTTTCCTGTATCGGTCATTGGCGAAGGTGACTTTAACAGATTCCAGGTATTTGATTTCGTAATATTTGAGAAATTGTAATTGTGCGAATACTTACGTATTTCATAACTTCCTTCATCAATTGTATAAAATTCGTTTGCAGTATTATTCACCATTGTAATTCCTTCCGGTGCTCCGATACTTGTAGCTGAACCAATCAATGTATATTGTCCGGTTGTTTTGTTGTATTGTAGAACATATAAACTACCGCCATCGCCTACACAGTATAACCTCGAAGTTAAATCGTTCCAGTATAAACCGCTTAATTCAGTTGCATCCGATGGCAAAGCAGATGAAATATTTAAGGCATTATTCCATGTTTTAGATGGCCAGGCAGTCTGAGCATTGCTATGCAAAAGAGAAAATGTAAATAATGTTGACAAAAAGTATTTTAAATTTTTGAATTGCATTAAGATTTTATGTGCTTGTCAATTTCAGTACAAATATTTTTAAAAATTGTGTTTATATCACCAATGCCTTGTACCGATACATATTTATTAAGTTGCTGATAAAAAGTTTTTACAGGTAGTGTCTGTTCAGAATAAACTTGAAGACGTTTCAAAATAGTTTCTTTATTGTCATCCATTCTTCCTGAAATTTCACCTCTAAGTAACAGTCTTTTGATAAGTTCATTATGGTTTACATTGAGTTCAATAAATACATCTGTTTTTTTATTTTGTAAAGCCAAATTATCTTCCAGAGCTTTTGCCTGTGCAACTGTGCGTGGAAATCCATCGAGCAATACTCCTTTTTGTAATTTTTCTGAGTTTTTAATTTCATTCATCAGCATGTTAATAATGATATCATCCGGAACTAATTTTCCTTCGCTAACATATTTCTTAGCTGAAATTCCGAGTTCAGAACCTTTTTCCATTTCACTGCGCAGAATATCGCCTGTTGAAATATGTTTTAAATTATATTTTTCTGATAGCAAAGCGCTCTGAGTACCTTTTCCACTGCCCGGAGGTCCAAAAAGTATTATATTCATAATAAATTATTTTTTCATTTTGATATTCAGACTAAATTCCATTCACTTTACAAATGATTGTACTATTGATATTTAATTGGTACTGTGTCATCTTGGCATTTTATCAAATTATTACATTGTACTATTGGCACATTATGACATTGGCACATTGGCACATTTTTCAGTTTTCCATTTCCTGAATACTGTTGATGCCATCACGATTAAAACCTACGCGATACCGTATATTATTTTCTTCATCGTCATGTTTGTATTGAAGAATTATATTTAGATAGTAGTTTTTAATGCCGATAATTTTCTCTACACTCCACGTTGGATTTTCATTTTTATTTTCGTTCAAAATGTACAAAGGCACTTCCGGATTGTCTGTTTTGCGCATAAACGACATTAAACTCAATCGTACAATTTCTACCACACCGTCAATGTCATAGTTGTTGCTTTCATCCAACAATTTTCGGTTTAACTGAACTATTTTACGGTAAAGTATAATTTTTTCTTTAGAGTATCTGTTGTCAGCCTCAACAAGAGGAATTCGGTTTCGAACCTTTATTACTTCTCGCGGAATGTTTTCCTCCGATATAAAATCGAATGATTCCTTACTAAATCCAATTTCTTTATCCTTAACACTGATGGTTGTTTTATTGTCATAATACTTCGTGCTTAGTTTCTTCGAAAAATAATATCGACCAAGTTCTTTAATACGGTCTTTAAGCATATAACTAACCACTAAAGCCACGAAAAACGGCATAGTAAAATTTCCATACGTTTGCTGAAATGAAAAAGCGATAGCAGTAGCAAAAATCATTGATAAACCCGCTGCCAGACTAAAATAAATTTGTTCTGCTAAAATGCCATCGCGTTTCTTTTTTGCATTGATAAATAAATCGCTTTCTGCATATTTTTTCAGAGCGCTAAGCCTGAAAATCAAATCTTTATTGTTGTTAGAACTATGTGGGTCAACCTGCATATATTTGCAGATAATTTTGTGTTCGCGTTCTTTTTCTAAAGCACTCAGAATTAAAGGTTCAAGTTTGATGCGAAGTTCCGAATCGTTAACATGTTTAAACTTGCTTAATAGTCCGAACAGTTCTTTTTCTGTTAAATTGGTCATAAACTCATCGCCAAAGCTATAATAATCGTAAACAACTTTGGTAACAGTCGGAGTTTTTATTATCGTGGCTAATTCACGGTATTTTTGTAATATATCAGCTGTTGTTTTTAAAAAATCGACAATCAATTTTTCTCTGTCCTCGAATGGTGCAGCATTAAATATGTACGCAATTTGATCGCGTATGGCGCTTTTAAAAATTGCAGAAAACATTTTTATCTGATATTCATATTCCGAAATATTGCTTCGTGTAGGAGATGAAGCAAGCTGACGCATTGCATTTTCCAGATTTTTTAGCGGATAAGCATTCCCCGACACAATTTCGCGCATTAGAAATACAGGAGTTATCAGTCTGATGTTCGTGCGAATATCCTTGTAAAAATCTTCTCGTTTATAGGTCGCAGGATTAATGTCCAAACTATTGGGCACAAAAATCCACGTATTCAATATAAAATTGTTTACATTTAATTTTCGCCGGGCTTTATAAGCTATTTTACATTCGAGCGAATATTTATCATGGATTTTTGTATTTACTGAAATCACCTTGTTATTTACTAGTTTTCCATTTACTATTTAGCTATTTATCCAATCACCAATCACCAATTACCATTTCACCTCTAAAAAAACACCCCGTTCGTATATCCTAACCATTTGAGAACTGTTTCTCCCCATACAATTATCATTAACCAGCTTATAATAAGCATAGTAAATCCATACTTGAATGAATCACTCATGCTATAGTGATTGGTAGTGTAAAGCAATGCCGACGGTTTACTATTAAAGGGCAATACATATACATGTTCTATTAATAAAGCTACCGGAAACGACAAACTCATGATTGGATAATTGAATTTTTGTGCTATTCCTATTGCTATCGGCACAAAAATTAGTGCACGCATGGTTTTTGATTGAAACAATATGCCACTGAAAATCATTATAAAAGTCATGCCGAAATACAAAATCCAAAAAGGAGTATGTTCTGAAATTCCGAAATGAGAAAAAGCTGCATCAACCATGTTTGCCGGTAAATCAGTTGCTTCAAGCCCCGATCCTAAAGTGTAAGCGCCGGCGGAGAAAAGCATTAAGTGCCACGGTATGTCCACATCGTTCCATTTTACTACACCCATTCCTGGTAACAAAGCTACAACTGCTCCCATAAATGCTACCGCCGTTTGCGAAATTCCATGTTGCTTATCGGTTGCCCAAAGAATTAAAACAATTACAAAAATAGTAATCGATTTGTATTCACCGATGGTCATTTTTCCCAGCGCATCAAATTCTTTTTTCAAACGTTCCATTCCACCTTCTATTTGAGGTACGCGTTCTTCTGGTTTCATAGGAAAAATTAGTTTTGTCCCTACGAACCAGCCTATCAGTATTAAAATCATACAAAGCGGAAATGCAGCGATAAACCAATCCTGAAAACCGAAAAACTCAGTGCCAATGGAGCCTGCAATCAACGATCCTGCGAGTAAATTTGCACCCGAGCCGGTTATAAATCCACTTGCACCCATATTAATCTGAAAAAGGTTTTGTAGAACAATGTTTCTTCCAAAATTATTTCTGCTATCCGGTCGGGCGCCGTAAATAGCAGCAATCACCATAAATATTGGTAATAAAATGGTGGCTTTGGCCGTAGTGGCCGAAATAAAAATAGAAAGAACTATGTTAATTACAATAAAACTGAAAAAAATCCAGGTTGCATTTTTCCCGAAACGAATTACAAACCACAATGCAAAACGCTTTGCAACACGGGTTTTTACCAACATACTCGCCAGCACGAAAGAAAGAATATTCAGCCACATTACCGGATGTCCGAGTTGTGCATAAGCTACTTTTTCGGTAGTAACACCTGTAAGTACCATTGCAATAATTACGAATAGCGAAGTGAGGTAATTGGGAACGGACTCGGTTATCCACAACACGATTGATGCTGCAAAAATTGCCAGCATGGCATAATTAGCTCTTGAAAAAGCTTCAGTCCCTAATTCATTAAATCGCTTTAATGCATCACTTTTTAGAATTTCAGGATGAATATTATTTAAAAATGGAATATTTGCAAAAAAATAAATATAGACAAATACCAAAATTGCTAATGGACCACCAAATATTTCCATCCATCGTTCGAAACCTGATTTTTTGTTTTTGCGCAATCTTTCGACGCGGTAATTATTCATGTCAAGAATGTCAAACGATTCATTAATTTCGTCCGAATTAACTTCAGTAATTTTTTTTTCAGAAAATTCACTCATGGTTTCACATTCATATTTTAAGTTTTACTCTATAAAGATTGCCTGTCAAGTCGCAGCCTATCCAGCAGCAATTATGTTTACGATCCACTAATAAAGCTTCTGCTTTTGATATGTATTCTATTGATTGCGAAGCTATAACAATGCCATTGATTGTACAATGAAACAACATTTTTTGGAAACTGTCACATATCCATAGTGTTCGGTCGGTTCGGTCGAAACAAATTTCAGATAAGTATCCTGCAAAATTTACAGTTTGTCTCGATTTTTCGGAATTCGTTTTTAAATCATATTTAATGATTAATGTTGGGGCTTCCTGATTGGCAATGTATAAAGTATCCTCTCCATAAGTAAGGCCTTCTATACCTTTGTTGCTTACCCCACCTTCAATGTTTACTTTAGTTATTTGAGTTAGGGTCATATCATCGTTTAATACAGAAACAGTCATATTAGTTTCATCAGCCAGGTAATATTTCCTTGTTTTATAGTTTAAAGCAATGGCTTCAAAATCGTTGCTTCCGTTATAATCTAATTTGCGTTTGGTTGTACCATCAAAATTAAGCTCGAAAATACCGAACTTATCACTTACTGCCATAAGAGATGTGCTGTCTTTAGAAAAGCAAAGTCCGGATAATCCACTTACAGATGTAGTAAATTCTTCATAATCTTTTTCAATCGGAACATTTGTGTATATATCATCTTTAACACACGATGTTACAAGAAATATCACTGCAATAAATGCGATTTTAAATTTCATTATCTTTAAAATAATGACAATTAATAATTTTTTTATAAACCTTCTCCTCTCCAATTGGAGAGGAGATAAGTTAATTTATTTTGGTTAATTAATTGATGATAGATTTACCACTTCGTATAGGGATTTTTCATTAACATTGAATTGTAGTATTTTACATCTCCTGTTACTTCTTCGCCCAGCCATTCCGGTTTTTCGAAACTGTCACTTTCACTTGTAAGTTCAATTTCGGCAACTACAAGGCCTTGATTTTCGCCATAAAACTCGTCAACTTCAAATTTATATGGTCCGGCTTTCACTTCGTAACGTGTTTTGTCAATAACTCCCGGCTCACAAATTTTGAGCAATTCTTCAACTTCTTCAACGGGAATCTCTTTTTCCCATTCGTAGCGACTTGCACCGCTCGCGCTTCCAATACCTTTGATGGTAATAAAACCTTTCGATCCTTTTATGCGTACACGTACTGTACGTTCAGGAATTGACGAAAGATAGCCTTGCGTAATGCGGGTTTGTTTCGAGGCTTGTGCTTTAAATGCGTCAGATTTTACTAAAAATTTTTTTTCTATTTCTTGTGCCATAATATTATTTAAATAAGCCCCCTAACCCCCAAAAGCGGGGATAGAGAGCGGTGTGTTGTTTATTATTCCCCTTGCGGTTAGGGGCAGATTTAATTTGCCAACGGTTTATTAATCATACCAATAACCCGTTTAATCGCTTGAAGGTAATTGATATTTTCAACACCTTCCAATCCAACGTCTTTTATGGTTTTCAGAATATCTTCAACTTCGGTCGATTCTGAATTTATGGTAACTACCCGAGCACCATTGATTAAAACTTCACCATATTCACAAATGGTATTGTTAACCATATAACCAAAGCGCTGTTTGTGTACTCTAACGGCTGCAAGGTCTGGATGTGCATAAATCATTTCCAAAAACTCTTCGTAAGTAATTACATCTTTTGTAAGAGGCGGCATTTCAACCATAAATGCCGGAAATACTTCTTCAGTAAGAACTTTTGCTGTGATTGGGAATTCTCCTTTCATTAACGGATTCCATTGCTCCAAACCCTCTACTGTTTGAACATAAGTTTTAATATCCATTTTCCCATCGCGAATTTTTGTGTTGTTAATGTCGTTTGTGCGCGACAGGATATATATTTCATCGGAATATCTTTCCCAAACTTTTTCAGGTACAGGCATTGATAAACGCGCCATGCGTTTTGCTGCATTGTCAAAATTCTGCCCGAATGTGCGGAATTCAAAGCGGGGTTTTGAAATTTCACCTATTTTTAATTCTTCTTTTGCCATAATCTTTTAATTTATAATTCTGTTTTTTACTTTTTACAATTTTTAATTTGCATCGTTGTTCGAACTACCTTTGGTGGCTGTGTTGAACAATGTCAAATTGTTTGAGCCATCAGGTTTACGTCCGTACGATTTTTTGCCGGCAGTAGCAATTGTTGTGAAATCTAACGAAGCTACAAGCATACCTTCAGGATTTTCCAGATATATTGCATCACCCGAAGTACTTAAACCAAAAGTTACTGATTCGCCATTTTGTTCGGTTGCTATTACTGCAAAACCTTTTGGCGGAATAACGATACTTCCAAGTACACGTTTAGCTTTGGGGCTAACACCTCCTAACGAAGTTTTAATACCTTCATCGTAAAAGAAATAGCCGGCCAAATCAACCTGAATTTCCGATTCATTATAAATCTCCACCCAATCAGGATCGGTTGCATCTTTCGTTCCATCGGGGAAAACTTCGTTAATATGAAGTTTAATAGCACTTGAAGCACCAACTGTGTAGCTTGCTTTAGCAGTAGGAGCATTAACCGGATAAACAGCTGTTAGGTTATCAATATTTACTACTTCAATATAATAATTTACCACTACATCTTTTGCATAAGGAGGAATTGTGCCTGTGTACATAAATTGTTCACCTGGAAGTGAAGTCATTTCTACAGACGAATAAGTAGTTTCAGTTGATGCTTTATGATATAGTTTAGCTGATAAAACGCCTTTTAAATCGGTAATTTTAGCTTTTATTACCACCGATTCTGTAGATTGTGGAGCAACCGGCGTTCCGGTTACATTTGAAATACTTGGAGGCCCAACATGAATTGGATCTTTAACACATGCTGTTGCAAGTAATAAAATAACTGCGAGAGTTAAAACTGCAACTACTAAAAATCTTATTTTCAAGTTCATATACTTTTTCATGATTAAATTTTTTTAAAAATCAATTTCACATCTTATACCTAACTGTCCATAATCGTGACCAGCTTTTCCACTCGGATCAGCCACTTTGGTTGGATCTTTGGTAAGAGCGCCGGTTACATCGTAACCAACAAATAATTTTCCTTTGCCATTAGCATAACGGTCGTGGTTCAAATAGCTGTAATTCAATTGCATTTTGAAGTTTTTTGCAGCATAGAAGTTAATACCGGCAGTGTAACCTTCGGCTGCTCCTCCAAATACATCTTTATCGTTCAGATTAATGTAATCATAACGGAAAGTTAATTCCACATCACCCCATTTTTTACCTTTATCGGGTTGATTAAACTCACCCTGAGCTTTGTCATAAACCTGTCTTCCTCCAAATAGTAAATAAGTTGCCTGTGCATAAAATCCGCCGAAATTGAGGGTTTCCAAATTGTTTTTGCGGTATGTTTTGTTGTTAATAATTTCGCTTTGTAAGCCTAAACCTTTGTAAAAGCCTGCAATTTCGATGTTCGATAAAATTTCATGATCAAGTTGTGGAATTAAATCGGTATCAAGATATTTTTTACGGTTGATACTGCTCAACGAACGGGTGCTGTAACGTGCTGAACCGTATTCGCCAGGAGCAACATCTGTTTTAGGAGTACGGTAAGAATATCCGTAAGCTGCATGCAAGCCATAATCTCTATTTTCGCCAAAGGGTTGCAACACAAATTTTCCTGTAAGTGAGTAGCCCTGATCGCGTCCGAAGTCTTTATTATTGTCCTGAACATAGGTCAGTATTTCCAAGTCTTCTATTGTTTGGAAAAACACACCACCTGCCGCTAAAAACCAAGGTGCGTTATAGGTTGCATCCCAGCCAAAATGCCGTGATGGTGCAAAAGTATTAACCACATTAGCACGTTCCATGAAGTTGAGATAACGCGATGAAGAGGTTTGGGACATGGAAAATTGTTCTTTAAAGTTACCCACACGTGTGTTAAGCCCTTTCAAAAAGTTTGTAAAATTGTATTGAATAATCGCATCCTCCAACTCCAGTTTCCCATTTGAGAAACTGATGTCGAGTTCACCATACCAATTTTTAGTTAAATTTGCTTTCACTGCAAAACGAGCCCTGCGAATAGAAAATCCATCGCCAATGGGATTCATTTCATCATTAAAAAAAAACTGTCCATCGGTTTGCACACGTACATCGTACCAAAGCCTATAGTCCTGATCGGGTGATTCGAAAACCAAAATCCCGTTTCGTGTTTCGGCACTTAATGGAGTTCTGTCCACCTTTTTGCCATATTGGTCGTACCGCACATCGCTACCTTCTGTGGTTTGAGCAAACGTTTTAGTACCAATAAGAATGATTACAACTAATAATAGTGTTCTTTTCATGTTGTGTTTTTTTAATTAATTAATTTACATTGATTTACTAAAATCTGATAAGTTAATATTTTTATCTAAATTCAATTTTTTTCTCAATCGATATCGGCTTATTTCCACACTTTTTGGGGAAATATTCATAAGCGGTGCTATTTCTTTTGAGGATAAGCCAATTCTAAGCAAAACCAATATTTTTTTATCCGTTTGTGTTAATTCTGGATATTCTTTGTCTAACCTTTGTATAAAGTTTTTGTTAGCAATTTCGGCTTTTTGATAAATTGAGTCAACTTCGCTGTTAAAGCTGATTTTCTGACGGAGTTCAACTTTTATCTTTTTAATAATCTCATCTTTATCAGTAATGTCTGATGCTCTGGAAGCTTTTTCCAACTCATCAATAATTGATAATAGATATTGGCGCTGTTCATTTAAGTTCAAAGAATAAGTTACTAACTCGTTCTTCTGTTCTTCAATACGGGTTAGTAAATTTGTATTTTCAAGCTGAACTGTGCTAACTTCAATTTCGGATAATGCCTTTTGAAATTCGGAAAATTGCATTTGTTCTGCCAGGAAATGTTCTTTCTCATTCGATTTTGTTTTCGATTTAAGTTGATTAATAATCAGATAAATCGATATTATTGCTAATACAATTAACAATAATGAAATTATAGTTGCATTCAAATCTACCGGTATATTTACGTTAACGGGTCGAATACTGTCAGTATTTGTTATTTCACTAAATATTATTAGATGTTACTTTTATATTAAAAAGATTTTTTACAAAGAATAAACTGAAAAAAGTAAATGCGCCCGATAAAATTGGAGTTAAAACCCAACCCAACATTATATTTCCAATAACATTCAGTTTTACTTCCTGCATTCCTTTTACCAATCCTATGCCTAAAACTGAGCCAACCACTACCTGCGTACTTGAAACCGGTACAAGTGGAATGGCAGGTAAACCTATATTCTGTACTAAATGCGATAATGTGGAAGATGAAAATACAAATAGAACCAATGCCTGCGATAACACCACAACAACAGCTCCTTCGGGGGTTATTGCTAAAATATCGCCACCAATAGTTTCCATTACACGTTTACTGTAAGTAAAAATTCCGAGAGAAATAGCTAATCCACCTACAAAAAACAAAATATCAGTTGAATTAAATGTAATACTTCCAAGGTTTATGTTCAAATCAATGGAATTTACAAAAACACCCATTACGTTTGCTATATTGTTTGCTCCCAAACTATATGCTCCAAATGCACCTACAATAATAAGTGAAAAACGAATAATCGTTTCAAATTTGAACATGTGAAGATTTGAACTCCGTATCAGCCTCCTCATTAATAAATATAGTAAGGCTGAAAAGATGGCTCCTAAAACCGGCCCGAAAACCCATGAACCAATGATTTTTCCTAAAACAGTATAGTCAACCTGACTTGATGTAAAATAACACCATCCAATAATTGCTCCTACAATGGCTTGTCCTGTCGAAACCGGTAATTTGTTTTTTGTCATTATCAGAACAACAATTGCCGAACATAAAGCAACTGTAAATGCTCCGCCGATAGCATCAACTGAACCCAGTTGTGAAAGAGTTTTAGTGGTTCCGGAGCCTTGCAAAACAGCTCCTAATAATACAAAAATGCTGGCAATAATTGCTGCCGTACGGAATTTTATCATTCGTGAGCCTACTGCTGTACCAAAAATATTGGCAGCATCGTTCGCTCCTAACGACCATCCCAAAAACAAACCGCTTGACAGGAAGAATAATGTCAACATACTTTAATTCTCTACTATACGATACGTTTAATGGCCATGATAGAAAGTAAATCCGCAACTTTTTCGGCAGTATCCGATATGTTTTCAATGTGTAAAGTAAAGTAGCGTAAATGAAATTTTTCGCTCAAGCGCAAATCTTTCAACTCTCTGAAAATTTTCCGTCGGATAATATCGGCTAATAAATCTGTTTCTTTTTCATAAAAATATACCCTGTGAATTTTTTCGGTTACATTTATCGGTTCTGTGAAATACGATTTTGCAGCAGGTATAACAGATTCGGCAGCTGAAACAGAAATTTGTGTCAGACGTACAAAATCCTGTATTAATTCAGCAGGAATTAAAGGAGTTTCGACTTCAAACTGAAAAAGATTTTTTTTGGATTGGTCAATCAGGTTGTCCATTTCTTCTAAAAGGCGCATAATATCACCTCTTAATTGTGGCATAAGCGATTGTACAAATAGCGTTTTTTCAATTTCTCGTCTAAGTTTGTCCGATTCAATTTCATTATTAGCTAATTGAAGAATATCGTTGTTGAAGTTTTCAGTGTTGTTATATAAATAATTCTTTACACCTTCTTTGAACAACAATAAACTCTGGTCAACGCAATTAAGAAACTTGTCAATCAATTCAATTGATTTGTTTGCTTTCTTGAATAACATACTTTACAAGTTTTGAAATTTATGCAATTATACAACATTTTTTTTCAATGTGTAGTACTAAAATTTTTACTGACTATTATTGTAAATATTAGTATAGTTAAAACAATTATCTAAATATCATAAAATCAATTATATGTACAATATGTGTAAAGAAATAATAATTCTAAAGGTCAAAAATAATGGAAAAATGTAGAGTATATGTTACTATTTTTTAATGTAAAAGTAACAATACATAAGCAAAAAAAATTGAACGTTTTTTAGTAAAATATCGGTCAAAAAATCCGATTATTAAAAATTTTTTTGGAAAGTTTGAATTACAGATCAGTTTTTCAATTTACACATTTCTTTTCGTCATTGTATCTGTAGTTTTTTTATTAGGGGAATAAATTTTAAGTGTACAAAGTTGATTTGTTCATAAATATTTTGACGTGATTTACATAGTTCATTAATTAGTAGAACACCAAGAGACTATAAAATACAGAAATAGCATTGTTGTTAACAATTTATTAGTTTTATAATTTTCTTAGTTCCAACATTTTCGGATGTTCTGTAATATATTTCGAAGTTGTAGTATAACCTATATTGTAAATATCCTGATAGGCATCGAAGCTGAATTCGTGGTATTTATCAAAAGCGTCAGGTTCTATCAGAAAATCACATAAAGCTCGCCCCGATGCTGAGTTTTGAAATTGAACCGCTCTGACAGCATAAGCAAGCGTATCTACAGGTTTTTTGAGTTTTTCAGGAATACGATGTGGAATAACATTAATACCAATAATTGTATTACATTTTTCAGCTAAAGGTTGGGCGGGTAAATTATTCAAAAGTCCACCATCGGTATAAAAAACACCATTTTGTTTTATAGTATTGAATAAACCCGGTATTGCTGCCGAAGCTGCCAGCCATGTATCGAGTTTATTTCCACTATTTATTATTTCCCAATTGGCGTTGTTTAGGTTAACTACACAAATATGTAGCCGTTTTTGGAGTAGTTCGAAGCTGTTGTGGGGTATCAATTCTTTTACGAGCGAACGCAAAATACTATGATTTGTAAGTCCTGAATTTAAAAATGTCGGCTGAAAAGTCATTAATTTGGTGATTTTATATAGTTTATCAGTTTTTATCAATTGCAGTAATTCTTCAGGGCTAAAACCAGCACAATAAAAGGCTCCGATAATTGCACCCATACTTGAGCCTGATACATGCTCCGGGATAATGCCACGATCTTCCAGCGCTTGTAATGCACCAATATGACCAAATCCAAGTGCCGCCCCACCACTCAGACAAATACCGATGCTGTTATTTTCTTTATTTAAATTACTGTTCTTTTCAATCTGATTCATAAAATTTGCTGTATTTGAATTTAAAAAGTTAATAGCCGGACAAATTTTCAATTGAAAAACAAAAAAATCAGTTAATTTTGTCAACAACAAAAATACACAGAATTTCATCACGTTATATGGTTCATGAAGATATAAATTTTCATGTTTAACTAATAATATTTGTCAATTCAAACTCACATTACCTCAATCGGGGTTAAAACTTAAAATAAATAATGAAACGTTTACCACTTATACTGCTATTAGCAGCTATTTCTCAGTTTTCAAATGCTGAATTACTTTTCGATATTGTCGATGGTAAATATCGTCCTACACGTTTTGAACATCCTGTTTCTTTAAGCGATGGAGAATATTTTACACGTCTGATTGATAATAAAGCAGTAGTAAAGTACAGTTACAAAAATGCTGTTTTTGTAGATACTGTTTTCAGTATTGCGCGGATTAAAAACATAAAACTTAAAGGAATTTCCGGTTATGAATTCAGTCCTAACGAAAACAAGTTGTTAGTTTATACGAATATAAAGTACAGATATCGTCGTACTTTCACTGCTGACTACTATGTTTTTGATATCAAACGAGGAGAACTTTTACCTCTTTCTGATGGAGGTTCGCAGGAAGTTCCTTTGTTTTCACCCGATAGCCGGTATATTGCTTTTGCCCGCGAAAATAATTTGTTTATAAAAAAACTCGATTTTAATACAGAGTCGGCTGTTACAACCGATGGTCAACCCGGTAAAATTATTAACGGAACACCCGATTGGGTTTATGAGGAAGAATTCGAACGCACCCGACATTTTGTATGGAGTCCGGATAGCAAGCTACTTGCATTCTTGAAATTTAATGAAAACGATGTGCCTTTGTTTACTTTCCAGAAATTTGGAGCAGAAAAAAATGTCAAAAGTGATATAGAACTTTACCCCTCAGAGTTCAGCTTTAAATATCCCAAAGCCGGACAGGTTAATTCAAAAGTATCAGTTTGTGTTTTCGACGATTTCAATAAAACCACTCGTGTTATGAAAATTAGTGAACCCAACGAAGATTTTTATGTACCTCGTATTCAATGGACTAATAATAACGAACAACTTTTTGTTTACAAACTCAATCGTAACCAAAACAGGTTAGATATACTTACAGTTAATCCGCGCTCAACGATTTCGAAACTTGTTTTACGAATGGATGATAAACGTTACATTGATTACCAGATTATTGATGATGTCCAATTTACATCAGACAATCAGTTCTTTTTCATGCTAAGTGAACAAAATGGATATCGTCATATATATCAATATAAAATTAATGGTACACTCGCTCAACAAATTACAAAAGGTAATTGGGATGTAACTGCATATTATGGATACGATGAATCTAAAAAAGTAATATATTATCAGTCAGCAGAAGTTTCGCCCATGCAACGCGATGTTTTTTCTATTGATATGAAAGGTAAGAAAACGCGTCTTACTGATGGCAAAGGTACTCATAATGCAGTTTTCAACGACACTTTTACGTGTTTTGTCGATATGGCTACTTCACTCACTGTTGCCGGAAATGTTTCTATTCGCAATAATTCTGGAAAACTTATACGTGAACTTGCCAACAATCAAAAACTTGAAGCAGATTTTGCATCGCTCAATCTTCCACAGAAAGAATTTTTTTCATATACAACTTCTGAAAATGTGAAACTTAATGGTTGGATGCTTAAACCTGTGAATTTTAATCAGACTACAAAATATCCGGTGCTAATGGTGCAGTACAGCGGACCAAACTCTCAGGAAGTGCTCGATAAATGGAGTGTGGGGTGGGAATATTTTCTTGCCACAAAAGGTTATGTAGTAGCATGTGTCGATGGACGAGGAACAGGAGCACGGGGAGAAGATTTCAGAAAAATTACGTATCAGCAAAATGGTATTCTCGAAGCCAAAGATCAGGTGGAGACTGCCAAGTACTTGGGAAGTCAAACTTTTGTTGACAAAGATAGAATAGCTATCTGGGGTTGGAGTTACGGAGGTTCTGTTGTGCTTTGGGCAATGAGCACTGGCGAGCAGGTTTTTAAAGCAGGAATTTCAGTAGCTCCCGTTACCGATTGGCGTTTGTATAATACAGCTTATACTGAGCGATTTATGAATCGTCCGCAGGAAAATTTCAGAGGTTATGAAAATACTTCAGCCATTATGCAGGCGGATAAACTTAACGGACGTTTATTGATTATTCATGGCACTGCCGACGATAATGTGCATTATCAGAATACATTATTATTTACTGCAAAACTTGTGGAAGCCGGAAAACAGTTCGAAATGCAGATATATACTGATAAGAATCATAGTATTCTTGGTAAACAGGCACGCAGACATCTTTATCAAAGAATGTATGATTTTCTGGAAGCGAATTTAAAGTGAGAGTATGGAACAAAGAACATTATAAATTAAAAAAATGACTTACTGAATATATAATTTTATAATTCTAAACATGAAGCAACAAAATCTGCCTCTCGGAATATGTTTTAAAACATTTTATTGTCATTAATAAATATGATTTTGAACCGTAGTTAATGTGATAAATTTTTTTAATTTTGCAGGTCAAAAAAATAAAATTCTTTTAAATAATTAATTTTTAATATCATTTGAATAACATTATGAGCAAAGAAAACAAAAATTACACATTGCCAATTGCAATGATGTTTGCTTTATTTTTTATGATTGCATTCGTAACAGGGCTTCCAAGTCCCATGGGCGTAATTGTTGCAAAACAGTTTGGTGCGACTAATTTTATGTCGCAGTTAGGCTTTTTTGCTAATTTCATAGCCTATGCATTTATGGGAATTCCTGCCGGATTAATGCTAAAAAATATCGGTTACAAAAAAACAGCCCTTATTGCAATTGCAGTTGGTTTTACAGGAGTAGGAGTTCAGTTTCTATCAGGACAGGTAGGTAGTTTTGCTGTTTACCTTACCGGAGCATTTATATCTGGTTTTTCAATGTGT
The DNA here is from genome assembly GCA_964508285.1 of uncultured Paludibacter sp. Classification (GTDB taxonomy): domain Bacteria; phylum Bacteroidota; class Bacteroidia; order Bacteroidales; family Paludibacteraceae; genus Paludibacter. The sequence continues at coordinate 9,061 of CAZDSY010000029.1, read as the reverse complement.
ATGCTGAATGCTGTTGTAAATCCTATGCTTAATACTCTTGGCGGTGGTGGAAATAAAGGAAACCAGTTAATTCAGTTCGGAGGTTCTATCAACTCAATTGCAGCAACCATAACTCCTATGCTAGTTGGTTATCTTATGGGAGCCGAAGCGGGACGTACAATCGAAAAAGCAAATCCTGCATTGTTCCTTGCAATGGGAATTTTTGCTCTTGCCTTTGTAGTACTTTCTTTTGTAAAAATACCCGAACCTCACAAAGAACGTGTTGCAAAATCTACAAATACAGGAAAAGATAAACACAGTCCCCTATCATTCCGTCATTTTGTGCTTGGTACAATCGCCATTTTTGTGTATGTAGGTGTTGAAATCGGAATTCCAAGTACTGCAAATCTATACATGACCTCTTTTACTGAAGAAGTTGCCATTCAGAAAATTGCTGAATTCGAAAAACAACAAGCTGATCCAGCATATCTTTCAACTCTACAAACTGAAGATCAGCAGAATAAATCTACTGAAGGTTATGTACAAAAAGTTATAGGCGAAGACTCATATCAGAAAGCAAAAGATATTATTAGCGGAAAAACTTGTGCCGGCTTAAATAAAGATGCTGGTCTTGCAGGTATTATCGTAGGACTTTACTGGCTTCTTATGCTTGTAGGAAGGCTCACAGGTGCTTCCATTGGTGCAAAAGTATCGAGTCGTGCTATGATGATTACAGTTTCTGCTGTCGGATTGTTGTTCCTTACATTAGCAATTTTTCTGCCTACAAATATTACAGTTCCAATTCCTATAAATATTTCACTTGAAACTACTCAAATGCCTATTAATATTTTATTTATTGTACTTTGTGGTTTATGTACTTCTATTATGTGGGGTGGAATTTTCAATCTCGCTGTTGAAGGGCTTGGTAAATACACCGAAGCTGCATCGGGTATATTTATGGTTATGGTTATGGGTGGTGGTATCGTTCCGCTTATACAGGGTTATGTTGCCGATGCATTTGGCTATTTGAACAGTTACTGGGTAATGTTTGCGTGTGTTGCATACATGCTTTGGTATGCCATATATGGCTGCAAAAATGTAAACAAAGATATTCCTGTAGAATAATAAGAAATTAATTAATAGTTATGAGTTTCGTGTACCGTGTTTTTACATCAACACTAAACACAAAACACAAATTTTAAAATATTATGAATAAACCTTATGTTATAGGTATGGACATGGGTGGCACCAATACAGTATTTGGTGTGGTGGATGCCCGCGGAAATGTTATTTCAAAAAGCGCTATAAAAACCGGAACTCATTCCGACGTAAATCTTTATATTCAGGACTTGTACGATGAGTTAATTAAACTTATTAAAGCCGCCGGTGGCGTAGAAAAATTCAAAGGTATTGGTATAGGTGCTCCAAATGGAAATTATTATACAGGTAATATAGAGTTTGCACCTAATCTTCCATGGAAGGGAATAATTCCATTCGCTAAGTTAATGAGTGAAAAATTCGGAATTCCAGCTGCATTAACCAACGATGCTAATGCTGCGGCTATTGGTGAAATGACTTATGGAGCTGCACGTGGAATGAAAAATTTTATAATGATTACACTCGGTACAGGTGTCGGTAGTGGAATTGTAATCGACGGAAAACTTGTTTACGGACACGATGGTTTTGCAGGTGAACTTGGCCATGTTAATGTAATGCGAAACAATGGCCGTCTTTGTGGTTGCGGTCGTTCCGGTTGTTTGGAAACTTATGCTTCTGCTACCGGAGTAGCACGTACTGCTCGCGAAATTCTTGAAACTACCAACAAAAATAGCCTTTTAAGAAACATTCCCGCTGAAAGTATTACTTCAAAAGATGTTTTTGATGCTGCTGTGGAAGGCGATGAAGTGGCAAAAGAAATATTTGCGTTTACCGGAAAAATCCTCGGTCAGGCATTTGCTGATTTTGTAGCTTTTAGTGCTCCCGAAGCCATCATACTTTTTGGCGGCTTATCTAAGGCAGGAAATTTGATTTTGGAACCCATAGTAGAGAGTATGGAAGAAAATCTGCTAAAAATTTGGAAAGGGAAAATTAAAATTCTTTTCTCAGAATTGAAAGAAGCGGATGCTGCAATTCTTGGAGCCAGCGCACTTGCCTGGGAGTTATAAAACCGGGTTTTAGTTTGTCCAAATCACCATTAAAAAACCTAAGGTATTTTCGAATTACCTTAGGTTTTTGATTTTAATGCAACAAAAAATTTGTTGTAAATTTTCGTTTATCTTTTAAAATTAATTTACAACAGGTGCAATGCCTTCTGCTTTGTGAAAGGCTTTGATACCATCTTTTGATTCATTTAAATCCATCAAAATAGTATCACCTTCGTGAAGGACACCGGATAGGACTATGTCAGCCAATTCATCTTCTAAATAATGCTGAATAGCTCTTTTTAACGGACGTGCTCCAAACTGAACATCATAACCTTTATCAGCAATAAAATCTTTAGCTTCGTTGCTAAGTTCAAGTTTGTAGCCCATTGCAGTAACCCTACTAAACAATCCTTTGAGTTCAAGATCAATTATTTTTTTGATGGAATCGCGGCTTAACTGGTCAAACATGATAACTTCATCTACGCGATTCAAGAATTCAGGTGCAAAAGTTTTATTCAATGCTTTCTGAATTACTCCTCTGGAGAAATCAGAATCGATAGGTGTTTCAGGTGAAGTGTTAAATCCTACGCCTTTACCAAAATCCTTCAATTGTCGTGTTCCCACGTTTGAAGTCATGATAATAATCGTATTTTTAAAATCAATTCTTCTTCCCAAACTGTCGGTTAATCTACCTTCATCCATCATTTGAAGCAACAGGTTGAAAACATCAGGATGTGCTTTTTCAATTTCGTCAAGTAAAACGATTGAGTAAGGTTTACGTCTTACTTTTTCAGTAAGTTGTCCGCCTTCTTCGTATCCAACATAACCCGGAGGAGCTCCAATCAGCCTTGACACACTGAATTTTTCCATATATTCACTCATATCAACGCGTATTAAAGCATCAGGGCTGTCGAACATAAACTCGGCAAGAATTTTAGCCAAATGTGTTTTACCTACACCTGTTGGTCCAAGAAATATAAATGAACCTATTGGTTTGTTCGGGTCTTTCAGACCAATTCTGTTTCGCTGAATTGCTTTCACAATTTTTTCTACAGCTTCATCCTGTCCGATAACTTTGCCGGTCAATGCCTCTTTCATCTGACGGAGTTTTAAGCCTTCAGCCTGAGCTATACGTTGTACAGGAATGCCTGACATCATTGCTACTACTTCGGCAACTTGTTCTTCATCAACGGTTTCTGGATGTTTTGCAGATTCCTGTTCCCATCGACGAATGGCATCGTCAAGTTGATACTGACATTGTTTTTCCTGATCACGAATTGGTCCTGCAAGTTCATATTTTTGTTCGCTGAGCACTCGCATTTTTTCTTTTTTGAGTTCCTCAATTCGTTTTTCAAGTTCTTCAATTTCCGGCGGAACTGATACTGTTCCGATATGAACTCTTGAACCTGCTTCATCCAAAGCATCGATTGCTTTATCAGGGAAACAACGGTCGGTGATATAGCGGTCGGTAAGTCTTACGCATGCTTTTATTGCTTCAGGAGTGTATCGTACATTATGATGATATTCATATCTGTCCTGTATATTTTCAAGAATTTGCAGCGTTTCTTCTGCAGTTGTCGGGTCAACCATTATTTTCTGGAATCGGCGTTCGAGTGCTCCATCTTTCTCAATGCTCTGTCTGTATTCATCGAGCGTGGTTGCACCAATGCACTGAATTTCACCCCGTGAAAGTGCAGGTTTCAGCATATTTGCAGCATCAAGTGATCCGGGAGAACTTCCGGCACCTACTATAGTATGAATTTCATCGATAAATAATATAATGTTGGGATTTTTTTGAAGTTCGTTCAAAATAGCTTTAATACGTTCCTCAAATTGTCCGCGATATTTTGTACCTGCAACAATAGAAGCCATGTCAAGTGATACCACACGTTTGTCAAAAAGTATTCTCGAAACCCTGTGTTGCACTATACGTAAAGCAAGACCTTCAACAATTGCAGATTTACCAACTCCTGGGTCGCCAATCAGTACAGGATTATTCTTTTTTCGGCGACTTAAAATTTGAGCAAGACGTTCAATTTCACGTTCACGACCCACAATGGGATCTAAACGATTTTCCATTGCTGCTTTTGTTATATCAGTTCCAAAGGTGTCTAATGCAGGTGTGTCCGACTGTTTAGGAGTACCGGCACCTCGGTTTTTTTGTTTACCACGTGGGTCGTCGTCTTCTTCATCGTCATCCTGAAAATTTTGTCCCATAAGCGGTGTATCCTGAGGAATGTCCATCAATGCTTTTGCTTTTTCGTAGGTGATGTTTTCATCAGTAAGCACATCGGTAGCAAGATTGTTTTTATCTTTTAAAATTGCGAGTAAAAGATGTTCGGTATCTGCCATTTCCGATGACATTGATTTTGATTCAAGTTCCATCAGTTTTTTTATTCGTTCTGTACTTTTTAACAAAGGAATTTCATTGCCCGTAGGTTCTGCATCTGTGCGAATCTGACTTTCAATACTTTGTTTAACTCTTTGCATGTTAATATGCAGCTGATTGAGTATATCTATAGCTTTTCCGGTGCCGTTTCGTAAAAGTCCGAGTAATAAATGTTCAGGACCAACATAGTTGTTGCCCAATCGCTCTGCCTCTTGTGTGCTGAATACAAGTACATTATGTAATTGTTCTGTATAGTTGACTAACATATAAGTTTGCTAAGTGTTGTTTACAAAATTATAAAAAAATACTGCAGCTTTTTATGCAGTTTGAATTTATTTTGAAAAAATGTTTCTTTTTACTACTTCCCAAAAATCATTCAGATTTTATCAAACTAACAAAAATAATACCGTATAAAAAATGAATATTCTAAGTCGGTAATTTTGTCATACATGATGATAAAGCAAAATTTTTCAGTAGCTTTGCATTTAAATCAATGTACTAACAAAATTTTAAATAATAAAGTTTATGACAGAAAAGATTTCATCTTCGCTCCGCGAATCTGCAGCTGCCCGATGGACAGCATTAGCGGTAGTTGCATTTACTATGCTATGCGGCTATTACCTTACCGACATTATGGCACCACTTAAGGGACTTTTAGAAGGTCAAATCGGGTGGTCGAGTAGTGATTTTGGTTTTTTTAACAGCGCTTACGGTTGGTTCAATGTTTTTTTAGGTATGCTAATCATAGGAGGCATTATTCTCGATAAAATGGGTGTAAGGTTTACCGGTTTGGGAGCTGCTATCGTGATGGTTACAGGAACTTTAATTAAATATTGGGCAGTTTCGACACATTCTCTTGATGGACAAATGATATTTGGGATAAAAAGTCAGGTTGTTGTAGCAGGAATTGGTTTTGCAATTTTTGCCGTAGGTGTTGAAGTAGCAGGTATCACAGTTTCGAAGGTGATTTATAAATGGTTTAAAGGCAAAGAACTTGCTTTGGCAATGGGACTTGAAATGGCAACCGCACGTTTAGGTACAGCCCTCGCACTATCAACTTCTGTGCCTATAGCTAAAGCTTTCGGTCATATAGATGTGTCAAGACCCATTCTTGTATGTCTTATTATGTTGTGTATTGGTTTGATTTCATTCTTTATGTACACTTTTATGGACAAAAAACTGGATGCATCCGTGAGTAAAGAGGAAACAAAAAGTTCTGAAGATGAATTCAAATTGAAAGATATTGTTGAAATAATCGGCAACAAGGGTTTTTGGTATATTGCCATCCTATGTGTTTTGTTTTATTCAGCCGTTTTTCCATTTTTAAAATATGCTGCCGATCTGATGGTTAATAAATTCGGAGTGGAAGAGTCGTTAGCAGGTGCCATTCCCGCTTTACTTCCATTTGGTAATATCCTTCTTACACCACTTTTTGGGGGAATTTACGATCGTAAAGGAAAAGGAGCTTCGATAATGATTTTGGGATCATTAATTCTAATTTTTGTTCATTTAATGTTTTCCATGCCTTTTATTCATAATTGGGTTATTGCAATTGTTTTAATTCTGTTGCTTGGTATCGGATTTTCACTTGTACCATCAGCCATGTGGCCATCGGTTCCGAAAATTATTCCTGAAAAGCAATTAGGTACAGCTTATGCATTAATTTTTTGGGTTCAAAACTGGGGTTTAATGGGTGTTCCTGCACTCATCGGATGGGTTCTGGATAAATATTGTATAACAGGTCAAACCGTACGCGAAGGGCTAACAGTAAATACTTACAATTATACATTACCAATGTTGATTTTTACTTTTTTCGGTATTTTAGCGGTAGTTTTTGCATTTCTGCTTAAAGCAGAAGACAAGAAAAAGGGTTACGGTCTTGAAATGCCGAACATAAAACATTAATCGATTTATTTTTTAACTTTTTAAATTTAATTCAAAGTGAATATCTCTATAGTTGGAACTGGGTATGTCGGTCTTGTTACCGGTGCATGTTTGGCTGAAACAGGCGCATTAGTACATTGTGTTGATGTTGATGAAAATAAAATTAACAACCTGAATAATGGTGTAATGCCTATTTATGAGCCAGGTTTGGAAGATATTGTTAAACGTAATGTAGCTAAAGAGCGTTTGTTTTTTAAAACAAATCTTGATGAAGTGGTAAATGAAAGTGATGCAATTTTTATTGCTGTTGGAACTCCACCTGATGAAGATGGAAGTGCCGATTTGAGTTATGTTGTAGGAGTTGCAAGTCAAATTGGGAAGAACCTGAATAATTACACTGTAGTTGTAACGAAAAGTACTGTGCCGGTTGGAACAGCAGCAAAAGTCAGAGATGCTATTCAGTACGAACTTGATAAGCGTGGTATTTCTATTGATTTCGATGTGGCATCGAATCCTGAATTTTTAAAAGAAGGGAATGCTATTGACGATTTTTTGAAACCTGACAGAATTGTAATCGGTGTTGAATCTGAAAATGCAGAGAAAGTGCTCAAACGGCTTTATAAACCATTCGTGCTCAACGGACATCCTATTATTACTATGGATATTACATCTGCAGAGATGACAAAATACGCCGCAAATGCAATGCTCGCCACTAAAATCAGTTTTATTAATGACATTGCCAATCTTTGCGAAATTGTAGGAGCTGATATAAATATGGTGCGGAAAGGAATTGGCTCAGATCCGCGTATTGGCTCAAAATTTCTATATCCCGGGGTAGGTTATGGTGGCTCATGTTTTCCCAAAGATGTTCAAGCTTTGATTAAAACTGCATCTGATTTCGGTTACGAATTAAAAGTACTCAAAGCAGTAGAAGAAGTTAATCAAAACCAGAAATCATTGCTCTACAACAAAATTTATAATTATTTCGGCGGTCAACTCAGTGGAAAACATATTGCAATATGGGGATTATCGTTTAAACCTGAAACTGACGATATGCGTCAAGCACCATCCTTAACTATTATTGAAAAATTGCTCGAACAGGGCGCAAATATAACTGCATATGACCCTATTGCAATGAACGAAGCAAAGCGCATACTTGGAAATAAAATAAATTTTGCCAAAGATATGTACGAAGCACTCATTGGAGCTGATGCACTTGCTGTTATTACCGAGTGGAGCGAATTTCGTCTTCCAAATTTTAAAGTTATGGAAAAACTAATGAGCCGAAAGGTACTTTTTGATGGAAGAAATATTTTTGATTTGGAACAAGTAGAAGATTTTGGATTTAATTATCTAAGTATTGGCAGACGTGCTCTTAAAGGGTGAAAATTGATTTAATTTTTGCGAATATATAATATCAAAATATTAAACATATATATTCTCATTGCAATTTTATAAACTATTCTTAAATGTTTTATATATAAAATAAACATAATCAGTTATATAAATATTTCAATAACCCGATAAAATGTTACTTTTGCAATTTTGTAACTCAAATTGACAGGTGCTATCGTAAATTGAGTTATTTGATTGATAAAATACAAAAACAATTAATAATGAGCAGAATTTTAATAACAGGTGGCGCCGGGTTTGTAGGGTCACACTTATGTGACCGATTGCTGAAAGAAGGACATGAAGTTATTTGTTTGGATAATTTTTTTACCGGAAGACGTAAAAATATTGAACATAATTTGTCACACCCTTATTTTGAACTGGTAAGACACGATATAACAACACCATATATGGCAGAGGTTGACGAAATTTACAATCTCGCATGTCCTGCATCGCCGGTTCATTACCAGTACAATGCTATTAAAACAGTTAAAACATCTGTAATGGGTGCAATAAATATGCTTGGATTGGCAAAGCGTCTGAAAGCTAAGATTTTACAAGCATCAACCTCAGAAGTTTATGGCGACCCAATTGTTCATCCACAGCCGGAAGAATATTGGGGAAACGTAAATACAATTGGAATTCGCTCTTGTTACGACGAAGGTAAACGTTGCGCTGAAACATTATTTATGGATTATCACCGACAAAATGGTGTAAGAATTAAAATTGTACGTATTTTCAATACTTACGGACCTCGTATGCATCCCAATGATGGAAGAGTAGTTTCAAATTTTATTGTTCAAGCCCTTAAAGGTGAGGATATTACAATTTTTGGAGATGGCAGTCAAACGAGGAGTTTTCAGTATATTGATGATTTGCTCGAAGGTATGATACGAATGATGGCAACCAATGATACAATTACCGGACCGATTAATATCGGTAATCCAAACGAGTTTTCAATGCTCGAACTGGCTACAAAAGTTATAGAGTTGACAGGTTCTAAATCAAAAATTGTATATAAACCATTGCCTGAAGACGATCCGAAACAACGTCAGCCGGATATCACCAAAGCTACAACATTACTAAATGGTTGGAAACCTGTTGTTCAACTCGATGAAGGATTGATAAAAACAATTGATTATTTTCAGAAAGAACTGTCTTTGTGATTTACTTTTTAGACGTATTTTTAGTGATTTTAAAATTAAATTAATTCAATATATTAAATAGAAACTTGTATGGAAAACAACACATTGCTTAACGATGTAATTGCAAG
>CAZDSY010000028.1:0-28400 GCA_964508285.1 uncultured Paludibacter sp. | reverse complement strand
CGGGTGAGTATGTTTGCATCGTAAACTTCCGTAATGGATTCTCCATCGGGTAAATAAGTAATTTTATTGATATAATGTCCGGTTGAAGCTCCAAGTTCCCAGGTAAAATTATTCAGATGCAACATTTTAACGGTTAATGAAATTTCATAACCTCTATTTTCAAGTTTTCCACCATTGTTCCAATAAGCATCGAGTCCGGCTAAATCCTGAAAATTTTTCAGGTATAACAAATTTTTTGTTGCTGCGGAATAAATATCGAAACTAAGATTCAGACGATCGTTGAAAAGTCCTATGTCGCCACCGGCATTGAATCTATTTGTTGTTTCCCATTGTATGCGAGGATTGGCAATATTTGCCAATATCATGCCGTTTGCTACGCCCTTCAGCCTGACAGATGTAAAATAACTTGCTGCTAGAAAATCCTGAATATCGTCGTTGCCGGTTATGCTGTATCCTGAACGAATTTTCAGTAAATTTATAAATTTGAGCGCTTGCATGAATTTTTCAGAAGTTACCAGCCACGATGCACTTATCGAAGGAAAAATTCCGAATGTTTGTCCTAGGAAACGAAACCCGTCTTCGGTTTGGTGACCAAAACGTGATGAACCATCCATTGAAACAGCAGCATTTATAAAATAGCGGTTATCATAACTGTAATCAGCCGTAAGATAATCCTGAATGAGTTTTGTCTCGCTGTTATAACCATCGGTCAACAGATTTTTAAATCCTCCTACAAGGTTAATGGACGAATTGCTTTTTGAATTGTGCCCTTCAACGTAGTCCGATTCAAAGTTTTCGGAATTAAATCGAACTCCGAGCGTTGCACTTAGCTTATGAAGCAAAGAAATTTGTTTATTGAAAGCAAGTCGTACATCTGTAAAAATACTGTTATTTCGTATTACTTGACTTTCCCGTTCGTTGAACGAATTTCCGAGTCGCTGAACAAAAACGGGTGCTGCATAAAGGTACGGACGATAATAATCTTCGTTTATTTTATGCAGATTATAATCGATCGTACCGATTAGTTTAAAATCCTGATTTATTTTCAATTCGGGATTAAGCGACACATTGAAACGATATTCTTTCAGGGTATTATTCGAAAACTTTATAATACCACCCGGATTGCTAACACTGAAAATATCGGCATAAGCGTATTCCGAAGTTTTATCGCCCAATGATGTAAAAGTAAACGGACTAAGAAAAGGCGATTTAACTTTTGTTATCCACGTAGGGGACGTAATGTTGTTAATTCCATCATCAAAAAGTTTACGGTTAATATTGGATATTGCCATATTTAATCCCAACTTAAAGTCTTTAACGATATTGACATCTGCATTCAGTCGGAGGTTATATCTGCTGAAGTTCGATTCCATAACCGTTCCGTTGTTGTTTGTATAGCTCAAAGCGAAATAATAGAGTGCTTTTTCGTCTCCACCGTTTACATTTATAGCATAATTTGTAGTAACACCGGTTTGGTAAATTTCTTTTTGCCAATCGGATTCGTTATGATATGTTTTGTAAGTCGAACGTGCAGGGTTGTCGTTGAGGTAGGGTAATTGAGCGATTTCTGCATTACTAAACCCTGCAGTTCCAACAATATCGCTTATATAAATACGATGTTGCGTTGCATTGAGTAACGGCAATGGCTTTGGCGAGCCTGTAAAACCGGTAACGATATTCAGGTTTATTTTCGTTGCCATGTCAATTCCTCTCTTTGTTTTAATGTAAACCACTCCATTCGAACCTTTCGTACCGAAGATTGCATTACCGTCTTTCATTAGAGTAATACTTTCGATATCAGTAACGTCGATGTTTGAAAGTACATTTGCAAAAAAACCTTGATGAATAGAGGATAGGTTATACATATTGTTCCAAACTACACCGTCCACAACATATAATGGTTGGGCATTAGCATTTAGCGAGTTCAATCCACGGATAAAAACAGAGGAGCCCATTCCAAAATTGCCTGAACGGGAGATAGTTCGGGCGTTGCCTCCGAATGCAGATTGCAGTAAATCGTCGGGCGAAGCAGCATTTGAAAGTGTTCTTAATCGTGAAGTTGTATAAGGCTGTGTAAGTGTCGATTGCAAATTGCTTCCCGTTACACTTTCTATTGGTTCGAAATAATTTGAAAATGATGTTGGATATACATCCACAGTAATCTGAGTTGTTCCCTGTATCGGAAATTCACGTGTATTATATTCGATGGCAGAAATAATCAATATTGCATGGGGCGATCCTACTTTTATTGAGAATTTACCGTCCTGATCCGTTATAGCAGAAATTTTCTCATTCATCACCATGATACGGGCTGCTTCAATGGGATTTTTGGAGTATGCGTTTCGTACAATGCCCTGAATTGTATGTTCCTGTGCCTCCAGCTTAAGAGAAAATAAAATCAGCAAAGTAAAAATTACAAAAGTGAACCATAACCTGATTTTTCCGGAAATAAAGATTTGTTTCATCAATGGTTTATATGTATTCAGATTTCTCATACTATGTTTATTCATTTATTAGATGCAAGTTTTTATTCAGCAGGTTCCATTATGATATAGTCAACTCTGAAAGTGCGGTTATAAAGTGCAGTCTCAGTAATCTTTACTTCGTTTTTCACTTTCAGTTTCACATTTACATTGGCTGCTTCGGCTTTATCTTTGATAATGTTGCTCCATGGGAAAGTAAATTGTGTAACAAATAGTTTCGTAATTTCTGAACCTTTGGTTTGAAAAACTCCCCCTAAGCGATTAGGTAATGTTACAGTATTTTTTGAATCAATGGCAGCATCGGCAATCAGTGCTCCGCTCGCGTTCATGTAACTCAAGTAAAAACTTACTCGGTAAGGACGTGTGTTTGTTTCTACGGCAATGTTTGCCGGTACAAATACGCAGTAAATATTATATTTTCCTGACAAAGAATTTGGGATGGGAAATGTTACTGCATTTTGTGTGGTGTTACTTGCTGTAGAAGGTTCAACAACAAGATATTTGCTGTCAGATACCAGATTGCTGAAAACAGATCCAAGACTTGAACGTACATAAATGTTGGCGTATTCTGATTTTCGTCCGTAATCTGAATTTTCGGCTTCAATTATTACAGGCTTTTGCCACGATTCAGATGGTTTAAACCGAAGAGAATCAGTTTTCCATACTTTACCGTTACTCAGGTTGTAACTTTTGGCATTTGTGAATAAATAGGCTGGTTGTCTGAAAATACTTCCGGTAGTCGAAATTATTGAATCGACAGTTGTGGGTTCATTGGTTGAGTGTTTGAAAATCAGGTCATTAACTAGTGCAAGTTGAGTGTTGAGATGTTGAATTTTATCCCCACCCGGACCAAAAGTTTTGTATCCGTTTTTAATTTTATTATAAGCTTTTATCCATGCAGTATTATCGGGTAAAAGTGCAAAATAACTGCTATCCTCAAGATGCAACATTCCTATTTTGCTTAAGACAGGATTTGTAAATGTAATTACAGAGTCGTAAACCGATTGTCCGTTTTGATTTGTACCAATTTCAACACTTGCATTTACATCAAACTCAAAAGTGCTTTGTGAATAAAGATAACGACGTAGAGAGTCAAGTCCAGGCGTTTTGCCTATAAATTCCCAAATATTGCTTAGGTAAGGAATGTACGATTCGATGCAATGAACCGTTCCATTAACAACCGAAATATTGCTTCTGTTATTAATAAGTTGTTTTCCGCCGATGGAGAAACTATTTCCATCGCGTTTAAAACTAACAAATTTTTTAGCAAGCATATAGATTGTTTTTTGTTGCAAACCTGATGTAGTGTTGTTAAAACGTGTAATATGGTTTTTTACCAAATCAGTTACAGCAACCGTATCCTTCAGGTCAATTTCGCTTAATCCTGAATTTAGGGGTACCCAAACTGTATAGGTTTGCGATTTTGCCAGCAAAGTGTCATAGCCCGATATTTCGAGCATTTTGCTGAAAATACTCAAATCGGATTGCGATTGGATGTATTCGGTAATATTAAGTGAACTTCTTTCCCCTTTTATTTCTTTATAATGTTCGTCCCATACTTCAGTACAGGAAGAAACGAAAATTAATAGCAGAAAGAGTGTCGGAAATTTTAATTTATTCATTGTATCTGTGTTTTTCAGAATAATAACTGTTTTCAGAAATTTTTTATATCGTTCTTATGAATTTCTGCCTGTAACTAATCTATACCTTCCGATTCAATAATTTCGAGTGGTACAAATTCAAGAAAGTCCATCATAAACTGCCCTTCGCGAACAGCTTTAACCGCAAATTTATGAGTGGTTGTTTTTTCGAAAGTATAAACACCAAGTATTCTGCGCAACGACTGGTTGCTCTGGCGTGCAACTCTTTTTCCGTACCATACACCAAGCACATCTTTATAGGTGTTTGGTCCTTTCATGTAACCTCTATTTCGCATCATTTTGTCGTTTTCTACCCCAAAAATTTTATTTCCTTGAGCATCATACCCAAAATCTTCTGCATTTGAGCCGGGTTCTTCATATCCGATAAGAGGATCGTTGGCAAGGATACGTAAATCGAGCGGAATACCACATGGAACGCCATCCCAATAAAGTTGCGCAGCTCCGCGACCGCCGGTAGGTTGATAACTAAACCTTATTTCCCATGTTCCGGCAGGAATCGGAGGAGTCTCCATGGTAAAATCGTACATACCTTTCAGATAAATTTCGTCGCCCTGATAGTCGAGATACCCTCCATAAGCGTTCAAATAACAAAAACGGGTTGACTCACTACACGATAGTCTTTCGATATATCCCGGAGGAAATACCCACGAACGGCATTTCGCCGGATTGTAATACCGCATATTGTTATTGGTAAGTTCAGGAAAGAACGACGCAGCATCCATACGCAAGCGTTTGCTCGACAATTCTCCGGCAACGTTTTTATCGTAAATAAGCATTTTGTCGATCTCGTGATATACTCCGTTAATAGCATCGTTGTCTTTGTTCGTTTGAACTATTCGTATAACATTTCCCGTTTCGGTGGATTTATTGATTAGATTCGATTCTCCTGATGAACGTTCTTTCTTAATTTCGATAAGCGTTCCGGGACACATGGTTTCGATGTATTCGTACATATCGAAAGTTTTAATCATGTGGTCGGTATCATAATCGTCAATAAATTTGGTATAAGTCAATTTCTTGTTAATCAGATGATAGGCAACGAATTTATTCAGAGAATTACGCGGGTCGGTAAAATCCGTAACATTTGCATCCGCAGGATTTTCGTTGTACACATGTGTTTTTGCATAGTTTATTAAATCATCGATAGTATTGATGCCATACTTAGTTTTGTATGTTAAGTCGCTTTCGAGTAGTATGGTATAACCATATTTTCGCGAAACGGGCAACTCATCTTTTGAACCACCACCTTGTATCCAGGTTACATCGATATAACTGTAATTTTTAGGATCGTAGGTGTCATCGCGCGTTAGTTGTAGTTTTTTCCAGAGTTCCGTTTTTAAAAGTGCTGCATAAAAAATTTTAAATTTATCGTCAGCGGCTATTGCCTGAACAATATTTAATGTAGAAGGATTGAGAACTTCATCAATTACATGCACAACTCCGTTACTTACTTTCACATCTTTCACTATGATTGATGATGTAGAATTGACCGTATAAAAGAGTTTATTATTTACAGTTTTGGATGAAGTAGCCACAAATCTTTCGCTCATTGTAAGATAAGGCATAAGTCCATCAATAAATTCATCGGTTTTTACTATATAGCCTTTGATAATATGGTCGTAAACAATTTTCTTCAACGTGTCGAGGGTAAATTCTTTCAGAGAAGATTTGCCATTTGCAGCATAGAATTTCTTCATCGCGTTATTATCCGGAGCAAACAATGTATATTCTCCGTAAGCATTGAGTAAGCCCATAACCTGTGTGGTATCCAGCATTTTTCTAAATTCCGAGAAAGTTTCTGGTCGTTTTTCAAGGTATTCACCCATCATTTCCTCTGTGGCAGTGGTAATGGTCAGTGGTTCGTCAACGCAGGCAGTAATTGTCAACGATATTGCCAAAATTGCGATTAAACTTTTCAGCAAAGAAATTGCTTTTTGTAATTGAAAATGTGAAAATCTGATATTCATATTGCTGATAGTTTTTTTATTTCATAAATTCTGAATTTTCGTAAAACGGATTCTGTGTAAGATTAGGATTCATTTCAAGTTCGCTTTTCAGGATAGGGAAATACAATCCATCGATGACTGACATTTTTCTAATTTGCATATTATCGCCAGTCAATTTAGGGCTTACGTAAGCCAGCATTACTGTTGGGTCGTTATATCTTCGAACCAAACGCATAAGGTCGAACCATCGTTTTCCTTCGAACATTAATTCCCGCTGTCTTTCGCGTAATACGAGTTTTTCCATGTCGTTCTGATTGTTATAAGTAACAAACTGGAGTGAATCAGCAGTGGTGTTTGAACGTAAATATGTTATATTAACCATACGTAAGGCTTCCTGAAGGTCATCCTGATTTCGGTTTAGTTGTACAAGTGCTTCGGCGCGCATCAACAAAATATCGGACAGCCGATATACTACCCAGTTAACGGTAGTGGACGTGGGTCGGTATTTCGGGCTGAAGGTTTCGTCGGCATTTTCAATATTTTGCGCCAAAGCATATTTGTAAATAGGGTAACCGTCGCCCATATCTACAGCGCCAATAAATAGTTTTTCACGCAAGTCATTTGTGCTTTCTTTTACGGCTGAAGCTGCATAATTAAATGGACTGAACTGACCATTTTTAGCCAGATATGCAGGGAAACTGAATTCTCCGAACTGACGGTTTTCATATCCGTAAAAATTATTTACAGTGTTATTGTGTTGCACATCTTTATTGTATTGTAACTCGAAAATACTTTCCGTGGAATTTCCACTAAAAAATACGGATGTCAATAATTTATCACTGCTCACAAGTTCCAGTTTCGGATCGGCAATAATTTGATCGCACATTTCGACACATTTGCCATATTGTTGATCCCATAGATAAACATCAGCCAAAATTGCACGAACTGCATTCAATGTTATTCTGCCCTTGTTATAAGCTCCTTTTCCGTAATCGGCGCGTGCAAATTGAAGAGCTTTGGTGAGATCTGCAATTATTTGGTCGAGTATTTCGCGTTCCGAAGATTTGGCAATATTGAAATCCTGCGAATCGCTAACGGTGGGCTCTAAAATAAGCGGTACTTCCCTGAATGCACGTACCAAATAAAAATAGGACAGGGCTCTGATTGTAAGCGCTTCAGCTTCATAAGTACGTAGTTTGGTAAGAGTAAAATTCTGGTCGCGTTCCAAAACTCCGGGAGCAAAATGAAGAAATGTATTGCAATAATTAATTACAGAATAAAAAGCCCCCCAGTTTGCATAAGCATTAGTAGGTGTTATATTTACATCTAAAATTCTTTGTAAATCCAAACGAATACTGTTGCCTTGTACTACATTGTCTGATCGAATTTCGCCCCAAACTATCATCCGTTCGAGATAGGCATCGAGCAACATTCCGCGATAACACGAAGATAACACGGCAGTTGCCTGCGATTCTGTTTGCCAAAAATCCTCGAGTACGATTTCGTTTTCAGGTCGTATATCGAGCCAGTCAGTACACGAAATATTTAGAATTAAAATACTGATTAGTAATAATTTTATTTTAGTTTTCATATAATTTCTTGTTCGATAGTTTTTTATGTAGTTTATCAGTTTATTAAGTTCCATGGTTATCAGCTTTATAAATTATAAATGATAACTCATTAACACTCTCTATATCTGTTGTCTTTTGTCTAATGTCATTTCTCTGTCTTACAACCCAACTGTAATCCCGAAAGTCATATCTTTTGATCGGGGAGTTTGTCCCCAATCTTTACTTACTCCAAGCGAACCATAGCTTACTTCGGGATCGACACCGGTATATTTTGTTATAACAAAAATGTTATTCAGTGTCAGATAAAGATTTACCTTATCAATTTTATAGCGTTTTAATTTGTTTTTCGGCAGTGCATAATTGAATGTAAGATATTTAAATCGTATGAACGAACCATTTTCCACGAATCGATCGCTGCCAAGCCAATTGTAGCCATAGTTATACAAAGCTCGTGGAATGATGGTTTCGTCACCATCTTTACGCCAACGCCAGTTGGTAGCAATACTCTGATTGTTGGTTGAATACATATTTTCAGCAAACATGCGCGCTGCATTCACTATCTTATTACCAACACGATAGTTGAAAAATGCTGTTACCGACAAATTTCCATATCTGAAAGTGGGTCCCATACCACCGTTGAATAGTGGATTTGAATTGCCAAGATATACAATATCCAAATCATCAATATTACCGTCGTGATTAATGTCGTGATATTTAGCATCTCCGCCTCTGAATTCGTAGGGTGATCCTCCGTTTTTCTTGTTATAATTGAAATACATTGGCAGTGGTTCACCATTTTCATCAAGTATAACGTTGCCGTTTTTATTGCGTGCTACGGGAGCATCTTCTTGTGTGCCGGGTTTATACTCGTCATATTTATAAACCCCAAGATATCGAAAACCATAGATTGAACCAAATGAATTACCTTCCTGTATGCGTGTAAGATAGGTTCCATTTTCGTAGTCGTATTCGCTATTATAGGCATTCAAAATCGATTCTTTGAGTTTTACAATACGGTTAACTGAATTTGCAATATTAAAGCGGAAATCGATACTGAATTTTTTATTGTCGTAAAGTTTGTTTCCGTAAAGATTCACTTCCCAACCATTATTGTCCATGGTTCCAGCATTCTGATAAGATAATACCGTAAATCCTGAAGAATTTGGAATTCCTACATTAGGGAATAGCAAATCTTTGGTTCTTTTCTGATAAAAATTCAGATCAAGCATGATTTTATCATTAAATAAACCGACATCAAGACCATAGTTGAAAGAAGTTGTTGTTTCCCATTTAAGATTATCAAGACGTATGGAAACCGGACGTTGCGAAGTCATATCGATATAACTTCCAAAATCACCGTACCGGCTGAAATGCAAATACTCGTAGTTAGGTTGATTGCCGGCAACTCCCCAACCCGGACGGAAAGCTAATGTGCTGAGCCAGCTGCGTGATTTTTCCATAAATGGTTCGTCGGACATGATCCATTTTAGCGATACGCCGGGAAAATTCCCGAATTTCATGCCATTTCCGAATTTTGTACTTCCATCTCGTCTTAAAGTAGCCGAAAATATGTAGCGCGATTTGTAGGAATAATGCATACGTGCCATAATACCCATCGAACGCCAGTGCGCACGGCTAGTGAAGTTTGCTGCAAGATATCCGGGTGTGGAAGGATCGTTTCCATGAGGTGAAGGCAAACCATACGATATTATTCCTTGATAGGTTGAGCGCCCTTCGGTAGTTTGAACTGAACCGTAAAGCAAAAGATTATGGTCTTTGTTCTCAATTTTTGGTATCCATGAAATGTTATTATCGGTTTGAATTGTCAGCGATTCGTTATCGCCGCCTTCACTTCGGTTAAAATGATGACTTTGCCATGAATCTGTGAGTACTTCTGCCGGTAAAAATTTTGTGGATTTATCATTATTAATATCAAATGAAACATACATACTGTAACGCAACATTTGCACATCGGGATCGAGTAAATCATATTGTAATCTGAAAGTAGGTAAAATTCTGAAATTTTTAATGTCGTTTTTAGCTAGCAGTGCCAAAGCTACAGGGTTGACCAGATATTTCTGATCCCAGTTTAATCTTGAGTTCGATAATATCTGGTAGTAGTCATTCGAATTTTCTCCTTCCAGATTTTGTTTATATATGCTCACATTCGGCATTTTTTTGTATGCAATTCCCAGAATGGAAAGATCTTCATTTGGACTGTCGCCTCCTCCAAAATCGAAAACATAATTTCTTTTATTATTTGAATATGTAAACGAAAGTTCCGATGTGAATTTTAATCTGTCAGAAACTCTATAATCGAGAAAAGCGCGCGATGAAATTCGGTTGTATTTCTGCCCGATAATAGTTCCGTTCTGATTCAGAAAACCACCCGAAATTCTGAATGTTGCACGATCGCCTCCGCCTGATAACGTGAGATAATGGTCGTTTATATTTCCAATTTGTGAAACAGCTTTTACCCAATCAGTATTATTGTTAAAGTTCTCGTATTCTGTAAAAGATTTATCGTAATTATATTCATCGAAGTTCGATGCATTTTCATCCTGCTGTGGATTGAAAAATTCCTGCTTCATTAACATGGTATAATCATCGCCATTGAGCATTTTTCGTCCGCGTGGTTGTACAGTTCCGGTATAACGATACGAATATTCCACACGAGTGGGACCGGTGTAACCTTTCTTTGTTGTAATCATTATTACACCGTTAGCACCTTTCGAACCCCAGACTGCCGAGGCTGCAGCATCTTTCAATACAGTAATTTCAAGAATATCGTCAGGGTTAATACTCAACAAGTTAGCATATTGTTCTTGGTTCGAATTGGCATAGTCGAAACTCTGATCTACCTGCATTTCGTAAGGAATACCATTAAGTACAATCAATGGTTGATTGTTTCCGGTAATTGAGCTTGCACCGCGGATTCGCATTTGAGTTCCACTGCCGGGGTCACCCGAATTGGCTACAATATCAAGCCCTGCTATACGACCCTGTAAAGCTTCGTCAACCGATGAAACCTGCAAACCTTCAATTTCTTTCATGTCAATGGATTGCATGGCTGTGGCAATTTCTCGTTTGGGTATAGCAAAACCGCCTTCGCTATGCCGACGAGTAGCTGTTTTTACTACTTCGTTTATCATTTGTGTGTTGTCAATCAGCTGTACATCGATTTTTCGATTATTGCCGATTGGCTTTTCCTGCTTGTGAAAACCAACATAGCTGAACGATAATTTATTGGAAGGATTTTTAATCTTAAGAACGTAACGACCGTCAAAATCAGTTACTGTACCGGTTACAACACGATTATTTGCGTCAATTTCAGCTACATTAACCCCAATAAGCGCATAACCGTCTGATTTGGAAATAACGGTTCCTTGTACTACAACTTCATTAGTTGCACGCTGAGCTGTTAAATAAATCGATGATAAGAATAAAAAAATCAACAATGAAAATTTTTTTATGTATTTCATTTGTAACGTATTTTGTTTTAAGGCTTATCGCTGTGTTAAAAATATATTTACTCTGTTTTTTACTGAAAATTCAACACTCCGTTAATCTGATGGATTACTGCTGTTGAAGAAGTTACAATTGTTGAATTTGCAAAATCGGTTCCTGTACCTGTTCCATCTACATTTTTAAAAGCCGAGGGTTTATTGTTGAACACAAAATCGCGGGTTAAGATGTTATAAAGACCGTTGTTTTTATTTACACTTGTTTTAAAGTTAGTTTCAGTTGTTAGTTCCAGATTTCCGGGTGTTGCTTTAATTCCGATTTTGTAAAATTTATTTTTAAAAGTATTGAATAGTGAAGGCAAATTGTCGAGTTTCATGGTTGCCGACTGGTACTGTCTGTCGAAAGTCTGATTATCTACAAAAACAGAGTTATCCTGAAAATGATAGCGAATAAAACGTTCGAGTTTTACTATTTCATTGGCTTTTTCTGTAGCATTAGTAATATCATTTATTCCAACAATTGGTCCACGGCTTTCCCATGGTCGGATTATTCCGGCGTTTATTACACTGTCGATGGCTGCATTTGTTGGCACATATACAGTATAATTAAATGTGTTGAAGAATTTTACATTCAGATCGACACCAAAATAGTTGGTTTTGTTAACAAAAATTACTGATGAACTAGTAGCAGGGAATCCTGCCATTAGTGAAAAGAAAGCACTGAATTCAGGAGTTTCGCTCAATACTTTATAAACCGATCTTACGGGTGTTTGAATTGGCTTGTCGATAAAATAGGTATAACCGTTATATTGACGATATACTTTGTTTACGTTAACTTTTTCGTTTCGGGTTAAGTTGCCACCAGCCTGAATTTTTAGGTTTTCCCCTTCTCCTTCGATTTTCAATGCTACATTACCTTTTGTGATATAATAATTTTTTCCGTTTTCAACTCCTCCCACAACAATGTGCATATTGAGCATATCCAAAAGCCTGTTTGCCAGAAAAGTGGTGTTTGTAATTACACCTACCGAATCGCCTGTTTCATGATTTATACTGTTGTATTTGTAAACGGTAGCCTTTACTGTATTTACTTTATCGTCGTACCAAAATTTCAGAGCACCGGGAACGTCTTTTTCAATTGCAATTGGATCGATATAATTTTTAAAATATTCATCCGTTGGTACAAAAAAGCTATAACGACTCACCAATGAATTTAAGTAAAGGCGAAAGTCGTTTGCCGGTTGTACAATAGCCCATTTCCAGATTTTTGTTTTATTTTCCGGTGAAGCATTATTTGCGCTTAACAAAACTGGTCCGTAAACCGAACGGTAATCATCGGGAGGATATACTTTGTTAGTAATATAAACAACACCGTTTGTGCCGATATAAGCGGTTTCAATATCTTCTTTTTTTACGGGGAGAACTGAGTTGTCTTCATCCACCATATTTGCAAACCGGCTCGGAACAGACTCCATGAATGAAGTTCGCATGTGTCTTTTCAATAAAAGTGGCAAAACCTCAAAGGGAATACTGTCGATAAATTTAAATCGATCTTTCAAAACAGCGCCTTCGCCGGAACTGAAATAAGTTTCAAGAGCTTGATTGTTAGGAACAAACATCGCTGCCATGTCCGATTGGAGTGCATTGCCGCTTGCTGTACGTGTATAACTGTTCCAACATGGACTGAAAGGCAACAGCAAATCGCTTGATATGACTTTATTATTTGGAGTAACGGTTCTGCCTCCGACTTTTGCAAAATAATGTTTTACAAAAATTGAATCATTGAATGTTGGATTTAACTGTCGGTATTTTACAGTATTTTCACTATCGTAATACGGAGCACTGAAACGCTCGATGATTGATGAAAACAAGGATGTATTCTTGTTTTTACTAATATACTCAGCCATATTCATAGGAGGAATTAATACTTTTTCCAATACATTCAGGTATCCATTTTTACAAGTAATGTCTTTGGTTTTAATTTTAATCCCGAAAATATGCGCATCGTTTTCTTTACGATTTATACCCGTTATGATTCTAAAGTCTTCATCGGTTATCTGTGCCTGTTCTATATGTTTTTGTGTAAAGTACATTAGTGTCCAAGGAGTGTTATCTTTAAGCAGGTAGATTCCTTTTTGTTTGTAGTAATTCCAAAATTCTCCATGTGGAAGTTGATTTCCAATTTCATGAGGCAAACTATCGAGAACAGAAATGGCCGTTACCCTTCTGAATGCTGCACCTTCTTTTAACCCTACGTTATTGTAGTTGGCAAGCATTTCTACAAGGTATGCGTTATTTATCATACTAAAATTTAGAATGAGTTTTTTTTGCGATAGAGTGAAATCGTTGTAACTTTTCACTCCCCATTCGTTGTTTTTAAAAAACTCGTCAAATGCTTCATCATCAGCCACAAAAAGTGTTTTACTTCCTGTTTTACCTAATACTTCAGTATAATTAAGATCTTCGATTAAGCGGGTAAAAACTGTAAAATTTTTCTCGTTTTTCAAGTAGTCATAAATGCTTGCACCTAACCAGTCAGGTTCCTTATCATCAAACGGATAGCTGTCGCAGGAAGTAAATATAAAACTGAAAGCAAAAATACTCAGAATGAAAATCTTTGTATTGAAAATTGTTTTCAAATTAATTTTTTTACAGTATAATGCATTGAATATCATGTGGTAGTTGTGTTTAATAGTAATTATGAAGGTATTATTTTTTGATTCTTTAATTGATGAAAATATATAAAATGCTGACCTGTATTAGGTTGTAAAAATAGTTTGAAACTATTAAAAATCTTTTTTTCTGATTATATGGTTATGCAAAATTAGAATTTACATTTGCGTACAGGGTGGACAATAAAGTAATTTTGGTAGAAAAAAATGTTTCATATTCTTCCATTGAAAAATTGTCCATTTTGTTAATAAATTAAGTGCAGAATAAAGCTATCTTTCAATTTATAAGGTTAAATACTTAAGTTAATTTTTATTTTTAATAATTCTGAAATAAAGATTTATCAAATTTTTTTAATAAAAAACTTTACATTATTACTATTAAATTCTCAGAATTGTAATAAATTTGTAACCGATTTTATTAAAATACGCGGCAGTAGCTCAGTTGGTAGAGCATCAGCTTCCCAAGCTGAGGGTCGCGGGTTCGAGCCCCGTTTGCCGCTCAAATTTTTTTTAACTTTCCAAAGTTTTATCTTTCAATAAATTAATGAATTCATTTTTGTCCTTTTATTATAATATTGATTTGCTATTTTTCCAGAAATCTTCCACCAAGTTATAATTCATCTTTTCAATATAACATGCATAAACCTTATAGAGTTTCTTTTTTTCTGTTATTACTATTTTTTTTACAACTCGATGTAATTTTTGCACAGAAGAACACGGTTTCGAATAGTGCTTTAGACCATGAACTTACCATTTTTGTAATTCCGGAACTAAGTAAAATTGCATGGGATAATCCCTCAATATTATTTAAAACTACGTTTAAATGTTATCTGAATGCTGCATTAAGAAAACATTATTATGTAATTGGTCATGTAATTGGTCGCATTCAATCTCCGCTGCTCGATTCTGTAGTTTATGTGGCTATGAACGGTGCAGTTCAATCAGAGAAAGTTGAGTATGTCATTAAAAAGAAAGTTGGTCTTGGAGTGCTTGGTAGTACGATTAAAGGCAGAATTGAGCCTGTTGATCATATTCATGATGGATTGGCGCTTTATGCTAAAAGGGGGAAAGTCGCTTATTTGAAATTCAAAATTAATCAGCAGGCAGTAGAAAGGTTGGTTGAATTTGTGAATTATTACAAGCAAAAAAATCAAACGGGATATGCACCTTGCGAATTTTATAACGGAGCACTTTATCCACGTTACGAAAACGAAGGCTCAGGATGTTCTGCATTCGCCGTTACATTACTCGATATTGCAAATGTTATTCCCTATGAAGCAAAAGATGAATGGATCAGAAGTGTCAAAATTCCTATGGAGCTAATCGGTGGTGAGTTTAATAATAATAAAAAGGTAAAATTTAGTTCAATTCTTAAAACAAAAAGTTGGTTCAATGGGGATGGTAAAGAGGGAGTTGATTTTGTAAACTACTGCGTTTATGATCCCGGATTAATGTTTAATTGGATTAATAATAAGTATTTACATAATGATACGAACTATATTCCAGAAACTGAAAATAATATGAAAGGTTTGGTGGTAGACCGAAGCGATGTAACTTTTCATGATCAAGTGATACAGCAAAGAAAAGACACAACATTTTTCTCAAGATTTTATTACAAAAAGCTACAGAAAATTGCAGAAAAAAATCTATCAGAATCAGAAAATTAAAAATATTCCTGAATAATGTTATGCTCAGAAATGCCCGAAAAGAAAATTCATATCTTTTCGGGTTTTATTATTACTCTACTTCCCACTCAAAAATACCTGTTGAATTTTTCTCAGGCAATTCTATTTCCATTTTTATGGCATCAGTTGTTATGGCTTTAAACGAGACTGAGTTTGAAACACCTTTCTTTGTGCCAAATTCGTTCAGATTCTCCACCGGTAGCCATTTTCCATCCTTATCGCGATAAAGTATTCGCCACGACTGAGGCACACGACAACCACCCCAGGGACCATCGTCGTACCAAAAAACCGAACACGAACTGATACTTTTCATTTCAGGAAATTCATAGCTGACCCATTCGGTGGTTCCTTCTTTTGGCCACCAATGGTAATAAGGCACCGAACGATCATTTTCGTCTTTTGGCACAAGGCGGTCGTTGATAGACGAAAGCGAATTCGAGTGAACCGATGCTGAAATTTTACTTTCGGAAGCAATGCTCGGAGGCATTACAGGTCGCGTTGCTCTCAGTTCGTCGGGAAACCACACAGCCATTTCGCCACTGCCACGATGTGCCCATGCATAATACGGAATAAGCGTAAGCGTTACATCACGGGCTTCAATTTTTCCGGCTTTGTTATAACTCAGTGTTTGAGCATCGGTCTGAAGTTGCGTGATTCCTTTCAGAAGTGCTGGCTTTTCCACAACTTTAAATTCAGGTTTTCGGTTCATAATCACACTCAACACACTGAAATCGTTGTCGGGCCATTCAGCACAGTAAACTACCGGACCACGTTCCACAGCTAACTTTCCCCTGTCAGCCTCAACCGCCGAATGTGCTTTCACTGTACGTGGTTCCATATCGAAATGCACTTCCACCACATCGCCTTTTTTCCACTGACGATTGATGCTGAAATAACCGTTTACCGGATTCGATTTCTGAACCTCACCATTTACTTTTATGCTATACGAAAGCTGTTTACGATCGCTATAAGTATATAGATCCGATGGAACAACCTGTCCCTGCACCCAACCCGGAATACGGATTTTTAATTGAAATTTCTGCTTGCCAGAAGGATTTACATTGATTTTGATATCGCCATTCCAGGGATAAGCAGTATTTTGCTGAAGATTTACGTTCTTTCCGGCAACTTTAAGTGTGGAATTATTTGACATAAAAAGATTTACATACACTTCAGAATTGTGCACGGCATACACATATCCCGGTACTGAAGGAATAAAGCGTGCAATATTCGAAGGACAACAGGCACAACCAAACCAGGGCTGACGCTGATGCTGGCCAATGGATTCCAACGGATTTGGATAAAAAAATCCACCGCCATCGAGCGAAACACCTGAAATCAGACCATTATAAAGCGTACGTTCGAGCACATCGAAATATTTCGATTCACCATGCAAAAGAAATAAACGGTAATTCAGATACACATTTCCAATAGCTGCACAGGTTTCGCAATAAGCCGACATGTTGGGAAGTTCGTAGTTTTTGCCAAAAGCTTCGCCGTGACTTGTGGCGCCAATGCCTCCAGTAATGTAGAGTTTTTTACTCACAATATTTTCCCAGATTTTATCAATGGCTTTTATGTAGCCCGAATCGCCTGTAAGTGCAGCCACATCGGCCATTCCTGTGTACATATAAGCAGCGCGTACAGCATGACCAACAGCTTCGTTCTGTTCCAAAACCGGCTTGTGCGACTGACTGTATTCATGTTTCATTGGAGTGAAACCTCTTTTGTCGAGTAAAAATTTTGCCAGATTCAGATATTTCATTTCACCGGTCAACACATACAGTTTTGCCAATGCCATTTCGGCAATCTGATGACCCGGAACCACGCAAGCCTGACCCGGTTTGTCGCCTACTTCGCGCACTGCACAATCGGCATATTTAATGGCAATATCCAGAAAATTCCGCTTACCCGTTGCCTGATAATGAGCGATAGCGCCTTCAATCATGTGTCCGAGGTTGTAGAGTTCGTGACTTAGGTCTTCTTCCTTCTCCCAGCGTTTCGATCCTGCCCACGCATGTGGGTGTTTGGGATTCATTGTACGCGAGGTGTATAAATATCCATCAGGTTCCTGTGCTTTTGCTACGATTAGCAATACACTGTCGATGTATTTTTCGAGTTTCTTATCAGGAAAAGTCTGCATGGAATAACTTGCGCCTTCGATCGTTTTATACACATCGGTATCATCGAACGAAAATCCATCTACTTTATATTTTTCGCTTGGGTTTGCTGCTTTCACAAAGTTTTCGTAACGTCCGGTTTCTTCACATTTACTGAATGCCAGGGGTATAGTAACTTCGCGACTTGCCTTCAGCCTTTGTCCCCAAAACTGGTCGGTTACCTTTACGCTTGTAAATGGCACGGGAGAAATAGGATAGCCTGCCGGTTTGTTTTTCTGAGCAAACAACGAAATAGCCAAAACGAGTAATAATATGCTTACAACTGATTTTTTCATGGAAAAACGTATGTTTCTGATTTGAGACAAAAATAAATAAAAAGTAAATAATCTATAGTGTAAAAATGATTCAATCGGGTGCATCGATTTCCGAATTGATAAATAAACTTTGCATACTCGCGAACCGGAAATCGCGTAACCTTATCTTACTTCACTTTCCACTCAATCACTCCGCCCGACTGACCTTTTTGCAGTTTAGCCGTAATTTTCAGCCCTGTAGTGGTTACTTTTTTAAAGTTCAGACTATTGTAACAATCTTTCAAAGTAGTATAATAATCATCAGTTTCCACCTCTTTCCACTCTTCACCTGCTTTGTAAAACAGTTTCCAGCTTTCGGGTACGCGGTAATTTCCATCGTAATGGTCGAAACTCAGCCAGTAAACCTGCACATTCTGTACGGTTTCAGGTTTGTCGAAGGCATATTCGAGTTCCACATCCACCCCTTTTTTCAGCCACCAGTAATGATAAGGTTTTGAAATATCAGCCGACGATTTCGGTTCCCATTGATCGTTCACTCCATAAGTATTCACGCTGCGTGCGCGCGAAGCAATGGTTTCTTCGGGTTGCGGACGGGCAATATTCTGTTTATAAGGCAACCAAACAGCCATTTCGCCTGCACCACGATTATTCCACACCGAATAAGGCACTGCTGTAAAAGGCACTTCTGTTTCCGAAATTCCATCAGCAGTTTCAGTCACTTTACGAGCGGTTCCTTTCAGCACCATCACTCCATTCAGCAAATCAGTTCTGAACTCTTCTTTCAATTCTGCATTTTTCGGGATATACTTGTCAAACACATGTTTATCGGGTTGATCGGTAGCTTCGAGGCAATACACAATCGGGCCACGCTCAAAAGCCATTTTCGCTTTAGTATCTTCTACCTGTGCATTGGCAAGCACTTTCCGGATATTCATTGGAAGCTTCAATTCCACTTTGTCGCCTTTTTTCCATTCACGATCAATGGAAAGATAACCTTTTTCGGATTTTGCCTTCACGACTTTTCCATTCAACAGAATTTCCACAGGCATATTTTTATTTTCAGAATAAAAATAAAGATCCGTAGGCACAGGACGGTTTTCGGCCCAACCGGGAATACGGAACTTAAGGGTCAGCTTTTGTGTTTTAGATGGACGAATGAAAAACTTTACATTGCCATCGTTCGGAAAAACTGTTTCCTGTCTGATTTCAATATTATTCTGGCCAAGCAATACATTGGCTTTGCTTTGCGCATAAAGATTTATGTAAATGGAATTCTTGTCGGTTGCATACATATAACCCGGCACCGAAGCCATAAAACGCGTAA
Source organism: uncultured Paludibacter sp. (assembly GCA_964508285.1). Lineage (GTDB taxonomy): Bacteria > Bacteroidota > Bacteroidia > Bacteroidales > Paludibacteraceae > Paludibacter. Next base: position 9,160 of record CAZDSY010000028.1, on the reverse strand, counting down.
TATTGCCCGGACAACAGGCGCATCCAAACCATGCCTGACGTTCGTGTTGACCCATCGATTCGAGCGGATTGTCGTAGAAAAATTTATCGCCGCTGAGCGAAACGCCGGCTATCACACCATTGTACAAAGCACGTTCGAGCACGTCGATGTATTTTGCATCGCCTGTGGCCTGAAACATGCGCTGATTCCAGTAAACATTTGAGATGGATGCACAGGTCTCGCAATAGGCCGTGTGATTGTGGAGTTCGTAGTCGGGACCAAAACCTTCGCCCTGTGCCCGCGAACCAATTCCACCAGTAATATAAAGTTTGCGCGAAGCCATATTTTCCCAGATTCGCGTCAGTGCGTTGAAGTACGCAGTATCGTTGGTAAGCGCAGCCACATCGGCTACTCCGGAAAATAAATAACCCGCACGCACCGCATGACCTTTAATTTCCTTTTGTTGCAAAACAGGCATATGATCCTGACTGTATTCGCTCAGGTGATGCCCATCGGTTCCTCGTCCGGTTTCTTCCACAAAATATTTGGCCATGTCAAGATATTTCTGATCACCGGTAACTTTATAAAGCTTTGCAAGTCCCATTTCTATAATCGGATGACCCGACGGACGATGAATTTGCCCTCCATTCGGACCAAAAACCTGACAAACCAGATCGGCATTTTTAATGGCTACATTCAGTAAAGTACGTTTTCCTGTCGACTGAAAATGCGCCACAGCCGCTTCGTAAAGATGTCCTGAGTTATAAAGTTCGTGGCTGTTTATTTTCTCCCAACGCGCATTTCCCCACCAGCCCGAAAGCCTTGTACAGCGATTTGTGACACAGGTTGTCAGATATCCATCAGGCTCCTGAGCCATAGCAATCAGATTTATCACACTGTCGAGATAAGCATCGAGTTTTTTGTCATATTTAGCCGCTAACGCATACGAAGCACCTTCGATAATCTTGTACGGATCGGTATCGTCGAACGAAAAATCGCCCTTATGCTCGCCATTTATAAGTCCGCCTGCCAATGCAAAATTGTCGAAACGACCGCTTTCTTCCGATTTACCAAACGCTGAAGGAATGGATACGGTACGATTTGTTTCGATGCGTGGTGCCCAAAAATTATCGGTGATATGAACCTGATTGAATTGGACAGGATTTATACTCCTATTTTGCGAGAAAGTGGTAATTGAAATTATAAGCGATAATACGATAAGTAGTTTTTTCATCGAACTAATTATGAGTTTTGAAATCAAAAATAAACACATCTAATGTTATTTAAAAACTTTTATTGAAAAAATACAACAAAGTACGCTCATCTGACATTTTTAACCACTTATCGAATATTGAATTTTTGAGTTAGTTTTGTAGTTTGGGGAAAGTTGTGAATAAAATACTTGATGTAAATATCAAATTTTCAGATATATAATATTAAAGCGAAGATTTTTCCCGAAAAATTATTATTTGAACTGTAATTTTTTGCCTTTTTTTGCGACTAATGGTTAAAACAAAAATTTTGATGAAACTTTTCCCGGCCGGAAAAGAATTCTAAAACTTCGAAAATACTATAAATGGACAATCAAAAACAAGAATTCATTGAACTTGCTGAGCAAAACAAAGCGTTGATTTACAAGTTTTGCTATATGTATTCGAATGAAAAAGATACACCCGATGATCTTTTTCAGGAAGTGCTGATCAATCTTTGGAAAGGCTATCCGAATTTCAGAAACGACAGTAAAATTCAGACTTGGATTTACCGTATTGCTTTGAATACCTGCGTAACTTTTTTACGAAAATCGGGCAGAAGCATAAAATCAGTCCCGCTAACCGACGATTTAATGTTGATTGCCGAAAATTCGGATACTTCAACAATCAAAGAATTGTACCGCTTGATTAACAAGCTGAACTCTGTAGAAAAGGCAATCATTTTATTGTATCTCGAAGAAAGGTCGTACGATGAAATTGCGCAGATTATCGGAATCACGAAAAGCAATGTGGGTGTTCGCATCAACAGAATTAAGGAAAAACTACATCAAATGTCACAACTTTAAAAAATCAGACTTATGGAACTCGACGAAATAACCAAAAAATGGAACGATTTGAATAGTCGTTTGGAAAAAACAGAAAAACTTAATCAGAAATTATTAAATGAAATGATAAGCAGTAAACAAAAATCGGCAAAGCAAAAATTGCAAAAATTTGAATTTAATTTCTTTATTTTCAGTATTGTATTTATTTTCTATTCGGCATTTATATATTTTGCAGGTATTTTTAACGGAGCTGCATCAATTCTTTTCGGAATTGTATTTGTATTGTCGGCAATTTGGCAGTTGTATAAAATTCATTTGCTCAAAAAAATGAATATCGAAACTGAAACTGTTACATCGCTTGTTCAGAAAGCTATCCAATATAAAGTTCTCACACGAAGCCACACAATTGTGGGTATGATATTGTTGATTCCGTTTTTTATCCTGCTTTTTAAATTCGAGGATAAACTTTCAACAACTCCCATGCTAATTGCCGTAATTGTAGGTGCAGTTATTGGATTAATTCTCGGATTTTACCTGTTTTTCAAAAATCTGCGCGATATCGATGCGTTGATAAAAAGTTATAAGGAAACTAAGGAAGAAGAGTAAATTATCAAAAATTAAAAAATCCGGCATTTTGATAGCCGGATTTTTTGTGAGTAATTTTATCATTAATCAGTACTTAAAATACTTTACAAAACGTATTATGGAAGATTAATGAATAAAAATTTATATTTTCACAAAATTTAAACGCACCAATGTCAATTGTTGCTCAAAAATTACCCCTTTAGGGGGTTAGGGGGCAGAGTAGTTAAATGGTTTTCTTTCTTACTATTTCAATAATTTGCGTTTCAAGTTCTATTGTTTTTTGCTCAATATCAGCTGTTTTTTTCAGAATTTCTTCAACAAAAGCACGGTCGTGCAAGTCTTTTGAGTTAATACGCACATTCATTCCTGCACCCAAAACAGCCGAGCGTGCAGCCAAAGCGCCAACTCCGGCATCCGAAACCGAATTCGGATTTCCTTTCTCTGCCATTTCAAGTATTACTGACATCGATTCGTAACTTGTCTGCATCACTCTGAAAGGAACTTCCATTGCATAACGTGTTGCTGCCTGAATTGCTTCCGTACGTTTCTGTTTTTCTTCTACGGAAGTTTTTGGCAGTCTGAATGCATCAACTATTGCGTTGTAAGCCTGTGTATCTTCATCAACAAGGCGCAATAATTCATCATGATAGAGTTTTCCCTTTTCAGCCCACACAGAAAATTCTTCCCAACGCTCGTCCCAGCCTTTTTTATGCGCCGAAAGATTGGCAACCATAGTGCCCAACGCTGCGCCCATAGCTCCCATGCAGGCTGCCACCGAACCTCCGCCCGGTGCAACGGATTCCGATGCTGTTGTGTGCGTGAAATCTTTTACACTAAAATCGATAAGTTTTTGTGCTGAATTTTCTTCGATAAGATATTCGATGATTTTCTTTTTTGGGTCGAATGGCGTCAGTTCATCCAATCCGAGTGATTTTATGGCAATTTTCAGAATTTCAGCATCAGAAATTCCGGTGGATCGGTGTTGTTTGCGCAGAAAATATTTTCCGGTATCGAGCATCATTTGCAGTGGAACAACACCAACCAATTCGGAACCTGTAACTCTTATCCCACGCACAGCAGCGCGTTCGCAGGCAAGTTCGAACAACTGATGCATCGAAACTTTAGTAGTGTCGGTAATGTTAAACGACAACTGCGCGATGCCGTATTCCTCAATAAACCAACCAATTCCTTTTACGCCTTTCAGCAGCCCGGGTGTGTAAACGGACTCGCCGTTTTCATCTTTTACAATTTTTCCGGTAACCGGGTTTCCTTCCCGCTTTATCCTTCCTTTTTCCCTGATATCGAAAGCAATGGAATTTGCCCAACGGGTAGAAGTTGTGTTGAGATTTATATTATAAGCGATAAGAAAATTGCGTGCACTTACCGCTGTAGCGCCGCTTTTTCTTACAGTTTCAGTAAATGCTGCCGGACCAAAATCGGGTTTCCATGCAGGGTCAGTCAGTTTTTGTGGTAATCCTTCGTACTCACCGGCACGACAGTTTGCCAGATTTCGGCGTTTTTCTTCCGATGCTGCAAATTCATAACAATAAACAGGAATTCCGAGTTCTTCGCCAATTTGTTTGCCAAGTTTGCGGGCTAATTCAGCGGTTTCTTCCATGCTGATTCCTTTTACCGGAACCAACGGAAGTACATCGGTAGCGCCAAATCGCGGATGTTCGCCTTTGTGTTTTCTCATGTCAATCAGCTCTGATGCTTTTTTTACAGATCTGAAAGCTGCTTCGCAAACAGGTTCAGGCTCGCCTACAAAAGTTACAACCGTGCGGTTGGTCGCTTTGCCCGGATCTACATCGATTACTTTTACACCTTCCACCGTTTTAATTTCATCAACTATCTGGTTGATAATCTGCATGTCGCGTCCTTCGCTAAAGTTTGGAACGCATTCTATTATTTTGGTCATAAATTTGCCCCCTAACCCCCTAAAGGGGGAATTGAAGTTATATTTTTAATTATTATTCTATCGTAAAGACGCTGTTACTTTATTTGATTTCCGTTTTTCCAGACTTTTTCGGGTTTCAACTGCCCTTGTCGGTACAATATTTCTCGGTGATCTTTCGTTTTGAATGCAATAAAATCGGCTTTCATTCCGGGTTTTAAAATTCCACGATTGGTGAAACTCAACGCTGCTGCAGCTCTAAACGTGAGCGCAGCCCAAACTTCTGCCATGCTAAGTTTTTCGTAAATACCCAAAATGGCTGCCTGTGTCAACAAATCACCCATGGGTGCTGAGCCCGGATTCCAGTCAGATGCAATTGCAAGCGAAGTTCCTGCATCGAGAAGATTACGAGCGGGTGCAAAAGGTTCAGCCAATCCAATGGAAGCTCCCGGTAAAGCCACAGGAATCGTATTCTCTTTTGCAAGAATTTCAATTTCCTGCTTATCAGCTGCTTCGAGATGGTCAATGCTCAGCGCATTTACTTCATTGGCAAGTTGAGCGCTTCCGGTACTGAACTGGTCGCCGTGTAATATAACATCAAAACCCATTTCATGTGCTTTCAACAAATATTTTTTCGCTGCATCCACTGAAAATGCTCCTTTTTCAACAAAAATATCAATTCTGTTTGATAAATTCCGGTTATTAATTTCAGGTAACAATTCTTCAGTAATCATTTTCAGATAATCGTTTTCACTGCCCTGAAAATCTTTTGGAACAATATGAGCCGCAAGACAAGTAGAAATTAATTCCGCCGGAGTTTGTTTTTGAGCGAGTTTAATTGCTTCTAAAATTTTCAATTCCTGTTCCACTGAAAGTCCATAACCACTTTTAACTTCGATAGTTGTAATTCCCTGATGCAACAAAGCATTAGCCCTTTTAGCTGTATTATTTGCAAGTTCTTCAACCGAAGCTTCGCGAGTTTTAGTAACTGTATCCCAAATTCCTCCGCCTGCTGCAGCAATTTCCTGATAACTTTTGCCCGAAAGTCGCATGGCATAATCTTTTGCCCTTGAACCTGCCCAACAAATATGCGTGTGGGCATCAATCATTCCCGGAAGGCAAACATAGTCATCGTTCAGTTCGGCTGCTATTTCGTAAGGATATTTTTTTTTCAAAACATTATAATTGCCAATTTCCGAAATAATTCCATCGAAATAAACAATGCCCGCTTTTTCAATTATTTCCAATTGATCATCCTTCAGCGCTCCTCTCAATGGAAGTTTATCCATTGTGAGCAGTTGAGCAAAAGGTCCGATAAGAATGCCTTCCGATAAATATTGACCCCCCAACCCCGATGCAGCGGGGGAGTTTTCGGAGCTAAAATCCTTGTTAGCTGGTATCATATAAAGTTATTATGCATATTTTAGATTTTCTGAATTAAAACGCCCAAAATGGCTGATTGCTATTCATCGATTTTTTAATTTTTCACCACAAATTATTAAGCAACTTTTATTCCCCTTTAGGGGTTAGGGGTTCTTGCTCTTGCCCCTTTAGGGGGTTAGGAGACCATTAGTTTTATATCCCGCATCGGCATGTCGGTAAATTCCCATTGCCGGATCGTTGAAAAGTACGCGTTTCAGACATTCGGCTGCACGGTCGGTTCCATCAGCTAAAACCACCATTCCTGCATGTTGGGAAAAACCGATTCCAACGCCACCTCCATGATGAAATGAAACCCATGTTGCACCACCGCCTGTATTTGCCATCAAATTCAGCAATGGCCAGTCCGAAACAGCATCCGAGCCATCGAGCATTCCTTCGGTTTCGCGGTTGGGTGAAGCTACCGAACCGCAATCCAGATGATCGCGACCAATGATTATAGGCGCTTTTACTTTGCCTGAACGCACCAATTCGTTGAAAAGCAGTCCGGCTTTTTCCCTTTCACCCATTCCCAGCCAGCAAATACGGCTTGGCAAACCCTGAAAAGTAACTTTTTGTTGAGCTTCAGTCAGCCATTTAATTAAATGTTCGTTTTCCGGAAAAAGTTCCATCAATGCTTTGTCGGTCGTAAAAATATCTTCCGGATTGCCCGACAGTGCTACCCAACGAAACGGACCTTTGCCTTCGCAAAATAACGGACGAATAAATTTTGGTACAAAACCTTCAAAATCAAAAGCGTTTTTTTCGCCTCCCTGACGCGCATATTCGCGCAAATTATTACCGTAATCGAAAGTTATGCTGCCACGATTTTGCATTTCGAGCATAAAACCAACATGGCGTGCCATGCTTTTCAAAGAGCGTTTTTTGTATTCTTCAGGATTATATTTCCTCAGTAGAATAGCTTCTGCAAGCGAAATTCCATTGGGAACATAACCATTCAGAGGGTCGTGTGCCGAAGTTTGGTCAGTCAAGATTTCCGGAATAATATTATCGCGAAGCAATTTTTCAAGTAAATCGCCAATATCGCTTACAAGTCCTACGGAAAGAGTTTCACCTTTCGCTTTTGCATCCAAAATCCACAGGATTGCTTCATCGTAATCGTAGGTCATTCGGTCAATGTATTTGGTGTCGAGGCGTTTTTTGATTCTTTCAGGATCAACCTCAGCGCCGAGATAAACCGCTCCTGCCATTGTTGCAGCCAATGGTTGAGCGCCACTCATTCCGCCAATTCCACCTGATACGATGAGTTTTCCGGTTAAATTTCCACCGAAATATTGTCGCCCACATTCGGCAAATGTTTCATACGTTCCCTGTAAGATACCCTGTGAGCCAATGTAAATCCAGCTTCCGGCAGTCATTTGTCCGTACATCATTAATCCGCGCGCTTTCAGTTCTTCGAAATGTTCCCAGGTTGCCCATGCCGGCACTAAATTGCTGTTGGCAATAAGCACACGCGGCGCTTGTGGATGTGTACGAACAATTCCGACAGGTTTACCCGATTGCACCAGCAAAGAATGATTTTCGTCCATATTGTACAAAATCCGAATAATTTCTTTCACTGCATCGGTGTTTCGGGCAGCCTGACCTGTTCCGCCATAAACAATTAAATTTTCAGGGTCTTCGGCAACTTCGGCATCCAGATTGTTGAGTAGCATACGTATGGGCGCTTCGGTTTGCCATGAGCGTGCATGTAATTGATTTCCATGCGGTGATTTATAATGCGGATGTGCGGCGTATTTTTCAATAAATTCCGAATATTTCATGGTCTTCGTTTTTAAATTCCAAATTATGTTTTTCAGCGGTTTTGTTCAGTTCTTCGATAATTGACTTCGAACGTAAAAGTTTGATAGCTATTTCAATATCGTTTGAAAATAATCTGTCGGTATCAGCAAAAGTAATATGTTTGCGAATAAGTTTGTGCGCATGTTCAACCAGCATACCCGATTTAAGCGGACGACGAAAATCGAAACCCTGAGCAGCTGTAATCATTTCGATAGACAGAATTTTTTCAAGATTTTCCACAATTCGCAGACTTTTCCGAACGCTGATAGAGCCCATACTTACATGATCTTCCTGACCTAGCGATGTGGGAATGCTATCGGCGCTTGCCGGAAAACAAAGCGACTTATTTTCGCTCGTGAGCGCTGCGGTGCTGTATTGCAGAATCATAAAACCGGAATTAAGCCCGGTGTGTTCCATAAGCAGTTTTGGTAGGCCTGGCACATTTTCCATCATCGAAAGGTAAATTCTGCGGTCGGCAACATTTCCTAGTTCAGAAGCAGCCAAGCCTGCATAATCAATAGGCAAAGCAATAGGTTGACCGTGAAAATGTCCTCCGCTGATGGTTTTATCTTCGGTAAAAATTATGGGATTGTCGGTAACAGAATTAATTTCAGTAAGAATGGTTTCTTTCAGATGTAGCCATGCATTGCGCGATGCACCGTGAATTTGCGGAATGCAACGCAACGAATACGGATCCTGCACACGATGACAGTTGCGGTGTGAAGCCACCATTTGCGAGTGATGTAAAAGCGTACGCATACGTTTGGCAACATAAACGCTGCCTGAATAAGGGCGAAGTTCGTGTAACTGTTCATCAAAACATTTCACAGATCCAAGCATGGCTTCGTGGTTAATAGCTGCAATAATATCGGCATGGTCGAGGCAGTTTTGCATTTTTTCGAGCAGTACGATGGCATGTGCGCTCATAAATTGTGTGCCGTTTATCAACGCCAAGCCTTCTTTCGGTCCAAGCTGAACAGGTTGCAGGTTTTTGAGTTGAAGCACTTCGCTCATTTCAGTAATTTTTCCCTGATAAAAAACCTGTCCCATGCCAATCAGTGGCAGAAAAAGATGTGAAAGCGGCGCTAAATCGCCCGAAGCGCCCACCGAACCTTGTTCAGGCACACACGGAATCACTTTATTTTCGATATGCCACAAAATGCGCTCAACGGTTTCGAGGGCAATGCCGGAATAACCTTTACAAAGTGCATGAACTTTAAGAATCATCATAAGCATGGCAATTTCGGGGTCGATAAAATTCCCAACACCCACACTGTGACTCATCAGTAAGTTATATTGCAATTTTCGGGTATCTTCTTCATCTATAAGCGTTGTACAAAGCGGACCAAATCCCGTATTTATACCGTAAACAATTTTTTGCTTATGAACAATTCGTTCAACAATTTTGCGATTTTTGTTCACTTTTTCGCGGGTGGTTTCGGTTA
>CAZDSY010000027.1:0-28551 GCA_964508285.1 uncultured Paludibacter sp. | reverse complement strand
CTGATTTGTTTTTACAAAAATAATCAAATTAGGCGAAATAACGGATAATCATTTTCTGTAATTACACTGAAACCTAAACCAAAATTTACTAAAAATCATATTGTTTTTTTTCATGGAGGAGCTTACGTACTTCAGGGTAGTTCTAGACATTTTAAACTGATTAAATCTATAGCTAAAAATACCAAGTACAAAGTGAGTTATATTGATTATCCCTTAGCGCCGGAAAATACTTATCACACAACTCACGAAATGGTGGATCAATCGTACAAATTATTGATTGATAAATATCCTGATGACAATTTTATACTTATGGGCGATTCTGCCGGAGGAGGTTTAGCCTTAGCTTTTGCTCAGAAACTTATCAACGACAAAACCACTAAATACCCTGTTAAATGTGTTCTTTTTTCACCATGGATTGACCTTTCAATGACAAATCCTCTAATAAAGCAGCAGGAAATTAAAGATATAATTTTGCCTTTAAAAGGACTTATGTATGCTGCCCAAAAATATGCGGGTAACGAAGATTTGTATAATTATTTGCTCTCACCAATTAATGGAGATTTTAATGGTTTACCTACCACTTTGATTTTATACGGATCTGAAGAGCTTTTTTGTCCGGATATTGAATCGCTGAAAGAGAAAATAAAAAACATAGGAAATTTTATATTTCGCAGGTTCGAAGGAATGCAGCACGATTGGGTAATTCTGCCAATTCCGGAGGCAGATGATGCAATCAAAACTGCAATTGATTTTATTTTGGAAAATTCAGAATCAAACTTTTAAGATAGAGGTCAGGTCAATATTTTTACAAATACATATTTTCTTATTGTTTTGTTTGTACTACAATTTTAAATAACTTGTCGTTTCTTCGTACCATTTCTTTGGTTTTTATTGAAAAGTAAGTTCCTTTTTCCACTCTTTCTACTGGTTTCAATTCTACACGCATTTCATCGATAAAATCTTCATAAGCGCCTGTGGTTTCTCCTGTAATAAGTATTTCATCACCAACTTCAATGTATTGTGCTTCCAGTAAAATTTCAGCAACGCCAATTTTTTGGAAATAGTTGGTAACTTTTCCTACATATACCTTTTTGTGCGTAGCTTCCGAACCGTAATTCGCGCTCCATTCGCCCAATCGCTGTCCAAGATAATAGCCGTTCCAGAAACCACGGTTAAATACTTTACTAAGTCGAATATCCCATTCAGAAACCTTTTCTGATGAAAATGTACCGTCCAAAACAGCTGAAATTGCTTCGGAATAACATCCAACTACCGTTTTTACATATTCTGGTCCACGCGCACGACCTTCGATTTTAAATACCCTTACACCTGCTTCCATCATTTTATCTATAAAACCAATGGTTTTCAGGTCTTTGGGCGACATGATATATTCATTGTCAATATCCAGTTCAATTTCGGAATCTTTATCTTTTACGATATAACCTCGCCGGCAAATCTGGTTGCATGCACCTCTGTTAGCAGATAGATTTTTTTCATGTAAACTAAGATAACATTTTCCTGAAACTGCCATACAAAGAGCGCCATGGCAAAACATTTCGATGCGAATTAAATTTCCGCTTTTACCCCGTATATTATCGTTAATTATTGCCCGATATATATCTGCAACTTGTACCATGTTCAATTCTCTAGCCAAAACCACCACATCAGCAAATTGTGCATAAAACTTTAAAGCTTCTACATTTGAAATGTTTAGTTGTGTGGATAAATGTACTTCAACGCCAATTTGGTTTGCATACATAAGCGCCGAAACATCCGATGCTATAATTGCCGAAACTTCCACTTCCTTAGCAGTATCAATTATTTCGCGCATCAAAGTCAAATCGTTGTCGTACAGAATTGTATTAACCGTAAGATAACTTTTTACATTGTTTACCCTGCAAATCTGTACAATTTCCCGTAAATCTTCGATAGTAAAATTACTGCTCGATTTTGCGCGCATATTCAGTTTTTCTATACCAAAATACACCGAATCGGCACCTGCTTTAATAGCTGCCGATAAGCTTTCCCAAGAACCTGCGGGAGCCATGATTTCGAAAAACCCCCTGTCCCCTAAAGGGGAGTTGGAAGTATTGTTATGTATAATATTCATTTGCGTTCACTTTGTCTATTTGTAATTCTCAAAAATTCCCCTTTAGCGGATTAGGGGGATAGTTTACTTAAATTTTGGTGTCAATTTCTCTACCGGAAAACTTATTCCCGCCCGAATTTGATGATATGGAAAATCATTTATTCCATTCTGATATTGAAAAAAATAATCCATATAACCTTGCATCAGTGTGAATTTTGCAGCATATACCAAAGGAGCATCGCCATAATCCGAACCATATTTTGGATGTGTATGCATCCAACCCCAATAGCCTGAAAGCGTATTTTCATACTTCCATTTTTCATTGCCTGTAATAACCTTGAATCCATACATTGGCGCATCGTTTTGTGTGCTATTTGTAGTTTCCCAACATAGAAAACCCAGATTGGCAACCAACCTAATTTCGTTAATAAAGTTACTTTTAGTGTAAAAAGATTTACCTGCTTCAACATCGAAATAGTAGCCCGGAGTATCGAAATAACGTCGCTGTAAAAAATTTGTTCCCGAAGCTGTTTTTAATGTTGCGTTGAAAGTAATTGTGGGTGAATTTTTACTTTCTTTTAGGATTGAAATTCGGGTTTGAAAATACAAATCACCATTCGGACGACCGGTTAAATTTCCGTTCATGCCACGTTTTTCACTAATTTCCGGAGTAACTTCGTAATTTTCTAAAATAGATGTCCATAGTTTTACCGAAACACGTTCAGGTAGGAGAGGCACCTCAATTTTTACATAACCATTTGTAGTTTTATCGCCATATCCAAAATAGTAATCGCCCATTAAACTTATTGTAGATTTTTCAGGAATTCGGGCATCAGTCATTTCCGGAACAGGATTTGCATTCGGTCCGAACCAGGCGGGAGCGTATTTCACTTGTGCATGAAGTGAAAGGATTGATAAATATATTATGACTAAAGAAATTAACTTTTTCATTATACGTGCAAAAGTATGTAAAATATCGGATTATTATAAGCTTATCTAACGTAAATAAATTTACTTTAAAATTCTTTTGTTCAAATGTATCACCGATTATTTCTAATTTTGTATAAATTTCATTTTTGTATATTCATATAGTTTAGCAAATGAAAATTTCAAATATCAAATTTCCCGATAAACCGCTTTTCTTAGCTCCAATGGAAGACGTTACCGATCCGGCATTTCGAATGCTTTGTAAGCGTTTTGGAGCTGATATGTTGTATACAGAATTTGTTTCATCCGAAGCTTTAATACGCAATGTAAATCGTACACAACAAAAGTTAACTATCTATCCTGAAGAACGCCCCATTGCCATTCAGATTTATGGTCATGATCCCGTATCTATGGGAGAGGCAGCTAAAATTGCTGCCGAAGCTGAACCTGACATCATTGATATTAATTTTGGTTGTCCTGTTAAGAAAGTCGCTGGAAAGGGAGCAGGAGCTGGACTTTTAAGGGATATTCCACGAATGCTCGAAATAACTTCAGAAGTGGTAAAAGCTGTAAATTTGCCTGTAACTGCAAAAACCCGTCTTGGATGGGATGAAGATAACAAGGTGATTGTAGATTTAGCTGAACAGTTGCAGGATTGTGGCATTCAAGCTTTGACTATTCACGGTCGCACACGTTCTCAAATGTACAAAGGCGATGCCGATTGGACATTGATTGGTGAGGTAAAGAACAATCCACGAATGAAAATTCCAATCATAGGAAACGGTGATGTAACAACACCTGAACGTGCATTAGAATGTTTCAACAAATTTGGAGTGGATGCTGTCATGATAGGACGTGGCTCAATAGGGCGACCATGGATTTTTAAGGAAATAAAACATTATTTTAAAACCGGAGAAATACATCAGGCATTAACTTTTGATGAACAAAAAGCTATATTGAAAGAACATGTGATAGCATCAGTTTACTGGCTTGACATTAATGAAGATACACCAGTGGAAATTGTAAGTGATAGACGTTTAAAAGGAATTATTCACAGTCGCAGGCATTTGGCTGCCACGCCTGTTTTTAAGGGAATTCCCAACTTTAAAGAAACACGTATAGCCATGTTAAGGGCAGAAACACTGAATGAACTGTTTAATATTATTGATAGCATAAATCCGGATACATTTTAATTTGATTGTAAACTAAGTTTTTAATTCTAAAAAATTAAGGCTGATTATCATCGAGATCAGCCTTAATTCGTTTACGGTTATACACTTTCTTTGATTCAGCAATTTTTTGGTAATTCACAGGTTTGACATGTTGCTTTATTTCTTCTTCTCTGCTTGCTTTACGTGCAGATTTAACAGCAAACAATATTTTGTTTATCTTTTTCTTCTTTTTCATTTTTTAAAATATTTTATGGCTTGATTACGTTAGGGGGCCTCAACAATTCTTGTGCCATCAACATTTTCTATTATTTCCACATTTACGGCATAAGCGGGTAGGAGAGAAGCGATGTTTTCAGCCCATTCAATAAAGCAGTAATTCCCGCTGTAAAGATATTCTTCTACACCGATATCTTTTGCTTCTTCAATATTTTTGATGCGGTAGCAATCAAAATGATAAATAATTTCACCCTTTGCTGCTTCATATTCATTAATTATCGAAAAGGTTGGAGAGTTAACAGTTTCCTGAACTCCCATTTCTTCACAAATTGCTTTTATGAAAGTTGTTTTACCTGCCCCCATTTTTCCGTTAAACAAAAAAACTTTTCTATTGCCCATTTTTTCAATAAATTGACGGGCAACTACATTTATTTCTTTTATCGATTTAATTTTAAATTCCATTCAAATTTACTATATATTATTTTTTGTTTTTATCCCGATTTTTTTACCTGTTTACGAATACTTAAAAAGAGTAATTTGTTTCAGGTAATATTTTTCTTTTTTGAGCTTTCCAGATTAATATATTTAAGTATAAATGTACAACGATTTTAGAATATTTGATTCTCAAGGCTTTAAATTGCCTTTAAAATGCTCATAAACTATTGAAGCTCTGTGTTTTCCGATTACTTTTTCAATGTCTTCAAATTTTGCTAATCTAAGTCGTTTTATACTTTTAAAATGTGTGATAAGTTCCTTTTTTGTTATTTCACCAATTCCTTTAATTAAATCAAGTTCCGATGTGGTTTGTGATTTACTTCTTTTCTCGCGATGAAATTGTATCGCAAACCGATGTACTTCTTCTTGTATTCCTGCAAAAAATTTAAACAACTGATCGGTTGGTTTAAGACCTACAGATTTTGGAGGAAAACCAATTAATACTTCATTGGTTTTATGCTTATTGTTTTTAGCAAGTCCAGCTATCGGGATATTTAAGTTCAGTTCATCAATAATTACTTTCCTTATAATTTCCATTTGTCCGATTCCACCATCGGCAATAATTAAATCGGGTAGGGGTGTTTCTTCTTTAAGCATACGGGAATAACGTCGATGAACCACTTCTTTCATCGAAGCATAATCGTCAGGACCATCTACAGTTTTAATAATATATTTACGATAATCCTGTTTCGATGGTTTTCCTTTTTTAAATACTACGCAAGCTGCAACAGCATCGCTACCTTGTATATTTGAATTATCGAAACATTCAATTGTCAATGGAATTTTTTCGAGTTGTAATTTTTCCTGAACAGCTTTCAACAACTGCATTCCGCGTTGTTCCGGATTAAGTTTCTCTGTTTGTTTTAATTTTTCTAGTTTATATAACCTTACATTTTGTTGTGCCAAATCAAGCAATTTTTTTCTGTCACCCTTTTGAGGTACAGAAAAAGTTATGCCTTTTATTTTAAAATCAATATCAAAGGGTAATAAAATTTCTTTCGATGCACTTTTAAGCCTTTCTCTTAATTCGATAATTGCTAAAGATAAAATTTCTTTTTTTGAGTCTGAATTGTCTTCCGTATTTACACCCAATATGCGTTTTTTGTATTCAATTGTTAACCCTTGAACAATTGCACCCTTCGAAACACGAATAATGCTTATGTAAACATTTTTTTCGTCTTCTTCATAACCAAATACATCAGTTTCATCCAAAATTGTATTTGCAATAATTGATTTCGATTGATAATTTTGAATTAAATCGTATTTTTCCTTTACTTTATTTGCTTCTTCAAATCGTAAATTTGAAGATAATTCCATCATTTCTTCATAAAGTATTTTACTTATTTTATCTGCATTTCCTTTAATTATTTCGCGAATTTCATCAATATGTTTTCGATATTCAAATATTGATTCTTTTCCTTCGCAAGGTCCGTTACATTTTTTTAGGTGGTATTGAAGACAGAGATTAAATTTTCCTGCATTAATTTTTTCTATTGATAAAGGCAATTTACATGTCCGAATAGGGTAGAGCTTATGAACTATTTCAAGAATTGCATCGATTGTGTAAGTTGAACTGTAGGGACCGAAATATAGAGAACCATTTTTTAAAATATTTCTTGTTTTAAAAATACGTGGAAATTCTTCGTTTGTTATACAAATGCTCGGATAGGTTTTACCATCTTTCAGTAATACATTATATCTTGGTTGATGCTTTTTTATTAGATTATTTTCAAGAAGTAAAGCGTCTTCTTCTGTTTCAACTACTATATATTTTATACTTGCAATATTTTTTACTAAAACATTAGTTTTGCCAGAATCATGAATTTTATTAAAGTACGACGATACTCTTTTTTTCAGGTTTTTTGCTTTCCCAATGTATATAATTTCACCGAGATTATTAAAATATTGATAAACTCCCGGCTTCGAAGGCAGGGATTTTATTTGTAGTAATAATTCTTCAGATGTTATATTTTTCATTTCTTTTTATTCTCAAAAACTATGTTTCACGTGAAACAAATTGTTAGCTAATATGTATTACGAGTTGACAGGTGTTTTTATAAAATTCTGAAATTCTGAAATTTAAGTGCAGTTTGTTTCACGTGGAACATTTTTATCTACCAAGTAATACCAACAAAACATTTACATCGCTTGGTGAAATACCGGGAATTCTGCTTGCCTGCCCGATGGTATCGGGATTAATTTTCATTAGTTTTTGACGAGCTTCGGTAGAAAGAGATAAAACCTTACTATAATCAACGCGTCCTGATAATGGAATATGTTCAAGCCGTTGTAATTTTTCAGCTATTTGTTTTTCGCGTTCTATGTACCCTTCGTACTTCAAACAAACCTCTGTTGCTTCAATAATTTCTTCCTTGCGTGAAGTTATTTTATCAATTTGTTTTTGTAAAGCAGAAACTGTGGTTGCAAGTTCTGAAATACCAAATTGAGGACGAAGGATTAAATCATGAAGTTTGCATCCGTGTTTGAGTTCAGCAGATTCCTTCGAACGAAGAAAGGAATTTACTAAATTTGGTTTAACTGAGTAATTTCTTATAAAATCGATTAAATTTTCGATGGTTGATTTCTTTGAAATGTATTGGTTATAACGATTTTCGTTAACTAACCCAATTTTATAACCTTTCGGAGTAAGACGCATATCGGCATCGTCCTGGCGTAACAAAATGCGATATTCTGCCCGAGATGTAAACATTCTGTATGGCTCATCTACGCCTTTGGTAACAAGATCATCGATAAGAACGCCAATATATGCTTCGTCTCTTCCAAGAAAAAACTCTTTACCTCCATGACAGTTTATATGTGCATTTATTCCTGCAATTAAACCCTGCCCTGCAGCTTCTTCGTAGCCTGTCGTTCCATTTACTTGTCCTGCAAAAAATAAATTCTTAATTTTCTTTGTTTCCAGCGTATGTTTAAGCTGAGTTGGGTCGAAAAAATCGTATTCTATTGCATAACCCGGACGATAGAGTTGTGCGTTTTCCAGTCCGGGAATTGTATGAATAGATCTTATCTGAACATCTATGGGAAGTGAGGAAGAAAATCCGTTTAAATAATATTCCTGAGAATCGACACCTTCAGGCTCAAGGAATAATTGATGCGAAATTTTATCGGCAAACGTTATAATTTTTGTTTCTATACTCGGGCAATATCTCGGGCCAATACTTTTTATTTGACCGTTATAAAGTGGTGAATCAGCCAAACCTTTTCGTAATTCTTCGTGCGTTTCTTCGCTTGTGTAGGTTATCCAACAACTTCTTTGTGGCAAATCTCTTTTTACTTCTTCAAGAAAAGAAAATTTGTGGAAATCATTCTCGCCAATTTGTTCGGTGGTTTTACAGAAATCTATTGTTTTACCATCAATTCGACATGGAGTGCCTGTTTTCATACGGTCGGTTGTAAAACCCAGACCTGCTAATTGTTCGGTAATTCCATAGGAGGGAGGCTCAGAAATTCTACCTCCTACAATTTGATTTTTTCCTATATGCAAAAGTCCACTTAAAAAAGTTCCAGCGGTTAATACGACGCTTTTTGCTCTCATTTCAATACCTAATGCAGTAATTACACCTACAACTGTATTTTTTTCGATGATAAGATTTTTAACTGTATCCTGCCAAATATACAAATTGGGTATATTGCTTAAAATCTTAATCCATTCCTGAATAAATCGGTGGCGATCGCTTTGTGAACGTGGACTCCACATAGCCGGACCTTTTGATCTATTTAGCATGCGAAATTGAATGGCAGATCTATCGGTTACAATTCCCATTTGGCCACCAAGTGCATCAATTTCACGAACAATTTGCCCTTTTGCAATACCACCAACGGCAGGATTACAACTCATCTGCCCAATTTTATTCATATCCATTGTAATCAGCAAGGTTTTCGAACCCATGTTTGCAGCAGCAGCAGCAGCTTCATTTCCGGCATGTCCCGCACCGATTACTATCACGTCATATTTAAAATCCATTTTAAAATTTACAATTTAAACAATTTCTATTTACTACATAAAACACGAGTGCAAATATAAATAACAAAAAGCATTATTTCGTGTTAAATTCTATAAATCAGTAGTTTATAAACAATGTAATTAGCTAATTGTTTATTCTAAATATTTAATATATTGATTTTTACGTTTTTTCTTACGACTTATAAAACGCTATCAAAAATTGATGTTTTGTGAATACAAGTTTAATCAAAACTTTCTTCAAAAGAATTTGTAATTTAAAAAAACCTGACGATTGTGTTTAATCGGCAGGTTTGTAAGTTAAAAATATTTGGCTTGGTATAGTTAGTATAGTTAAAAGATTAATTTTATTATTCATCATACCATTTTAAATAGTTGATGGAAATTTTTTTGTTTGCAGCAACAATTTTGGTAAATCTTTCAAGAATTTCATCGTTCGAAACATCTTTGGTACGGTAATGATAAGGAATAACAACTTTGGGTTTAAACTCCAAGACAGCTGACGCAGCTTGTTCAGGCGTCATAGTGTAGGGGAGATTCATACAAATAAAAGCAACATCAATATTTTTAAGTGAGCGCATTTCAGGAATATCTTCGGTGTCGCCGGCTATATAAATACGGTCTTTGGCAATAGTTAAAATATAGCCGTTTCCTTCGCCTTTTACGTGGTATTTTTGTCTTACAGGAGTTGTATTGTACATAGGAATGGCTTCGATTTTAATTTTACCAAACTTGGTTGCTTCGTTGTTGTTCATTATCTGACCAGAATTGATTTTATCCACTACAATTTTTGAAGCAATAATTTTTGTGTTATCTCCTTTAAGTTTGTTGATAATATCCAAATCGAAATGATCGCCGTGATGATGGGTTATAAGAATCAAATCGGGATTATGAGCTTCTTTGTATTTATTAATGTCTATTCGCCCTGGATCTACAAGAATTTTAAGATTTTCCGTTTTAATCAGAAAAGTTGCGTGTTCGATTGGGACATAAGAAATATTATTCTTTTGAGCAAGCGAAATACTGTCTGATATTAATAACAATAAAATTATTGAGAATAAACATTTGGTTTTCATTGTGATATGATTATAAATTAAAATTGAAACAAATATATAAAACAAAAAGTATAACGATAAATAAACCAAATTTCATTGAATGAAAAAGACAGACCTGAAAGTCTGCCTTTTGAAAAAAAAAGATTTAAAAATCAAATCTTCACAAAATTATAAATCGCCTTCTGCAATAAGATATTCTGCAATTTGCACCGCATTTAATGCAGCTCCTTTTTTTATCTGATCGCTTACGCACCAGAATGTAATGCCATTCGGGTTTGCAAGGTCTTTGCGGATACGTCCAACATGAACGGGATCTTTGCCTGAAAGAAACAATGGCATCGGATAAATTTTTTCCGCTGGATTATCCATAACTTCTACACCGGGAGCTGCTTCGAAAGCTGCGCGAACTTCTTCTACTGAAAGTGGGCGTTCGGTTTCGGCCCATACACTTTCTGAGTGAGCACGCAAGGCCGGAACACGTACACACGTTGCACTTACTTCTACATCGGAATGCATAATTTTGCGCGTTTCGTGGTACATTTTCATTTCTTCTTTGGTGTAACCGTTTTCGGTAAACACATCAATTTGCGGAATAAGATTGTATGCTAATTGATATGCGAATTTGTTTACAGTTACATCTTCGCCTGCTAAAACCTGACGGTATTGCAATTCAAGTTCATCCATTGCTGCAGCGCCGGCACCTGAAGCAGCCTGATAAGTGGATACATGTACACGTTTGATGTGTGAAAGGTTTTCAATGGCTTTCAACGCAACCACCATTTGAATGGTGGTACAGTTAGGATTTGCAATTATTCCACGAGGGCGAATTTTTGCATCCGGAGCATTTACTTCCGGAACAACCAAAGGTATGTCAGATTCCATCCGGAATGCAGAGGAATTGTCAATCATTACTGCGCCGAATTTGGTAATATCTTGTGCATATTCTTTCGAAATACTTGCACCTGCAGAGGTAAATACAAGATCAAAATCTTTAAAATCGTCACTGTGTTTAAGCTCTTTTACTGTATATTTTTTTCCTTTAAACTCATAAACATTTCCTGCACTTCGCGACGAACCAAATAGACTCAGTTCAGTCAAAGGGAAATTGCGTTCGGCCAACACACGTAAAAATTCTTGACCAACGGCGCCACTTGCGCCAACAATTGCTACTCTCATTTTACACTTGATGATTTTTTTACTCTGACCTTGCAGAGTGATGATTAATAAATAATTATTCAAAAATTCGGATAATTTTATATCTTTGTTTTCACAAAGTTAAAAACCATTGAACCGGGTTACAAAGTTACGTTATTTTACTGTTATACGCAAACTTATGAAATTTACACTGCTGTTTTTTTCGATGTTTTTTGTTTTTGGCGTATCCGCTCAGTTTTATGAAGATTTTTCGGATGGTAATTTTACCGAAAATCCTTTATGGACAGGAACCACAGAAAATTTTATTGTAAACGCATCGTTTCAGTTACAATCATCTGCAAAAGTTGCTTCAACTTCTTGGCTTCTTACACCCTCAAATGCTATTGACGATGCGGTTTGGGAATTTCGCGTTATTATAAACTACACTACTTCCTCATCAAACTATGCATCGGTTTATATAATTTGTGATGTAGCTGATTTAACCAACGGCTGTAATGGCTATTTTGTTCAGATTGGCGGGACAAATGATGAAGTTTCACTTTTTTATCAGCAGGGAACTACAAAAACAAAAATAATTGATGGGTTTGATAAACGTGTGGATGGAAAACCAGTTGATGTTCGAGTTCGAGTAACACGAGATAAGCATGGTAATTTTACACTTTACAGTAAACTTGCTTCTGAAACTGATTATTTCAAAGAGGGTACAACAAAAAACGATAAGTTAAAAACGACGAAATATTTTGTTTTATTGTTTGTAAATACTTCAACAACCGGTAGCTTTTACTTTTTCGATGATATTAAAGTTACAGGAGATAAAGCTCCTGATTACGATCCTCCTGTATGGAACTCTTTATCAATGATATATCCCGATAAGCTTTCACTCACTTTCTCCGAAGAAATAAATACTTCAAACGGTTTATTCAGTTTGACACCTGCGTTTCCATTAAAACCATTGGTAAGCATAAGCGAAGATAAAACCGAAGTTTTACTGAAATTTACTGGTAATTTTAGCAAAGGCATAATTTACAATTTGACTGTAGAAGGCATTACAGATTTAGCCGGTAATCTAATGAGCCGTGAAAATAAAAGAATAGCAATAACTGAAAAGCCACAAATCGGCGATATTCGCTGGAATGAGATAATGTTCGAAAATTCGGAAAGTTCGTACGAATATGTAGAAATTGCCAACGTTTCGGACAAAGTGCTCGATATTTCAGATTTCGTATTTACAACACGAAAAACAGATGGAACGTTGAATTCAGGGCAAAAAATTCCGAAAGGTACACTTATTCCACCAAAAGAATACATAGCATTTACCGAAAAACCTGATATTGTGAGGCAATTTCATTTATGTCCGAATGAAAGTAATATAACAAGTACAAGCTGGTCTTCTCTGAATAATGAATCGGCGACACTCGTATTAATTAACCCTCTTGGTGATACAATTTTTGATGAATTAACATATAGCTCAAAATGGCATCATCCGCTTGTAAAAAATGCCAAAGGAGTTGCATTAGAAAAAATAAATCCACTGTTAGAAACACAAAACCCTGCATCGTGGCATTCAGCAGGAACCGATGTTAATTACGGTACTCCCGGTTATAAAAACTCGCAATACAGAGAAACAACATCGCTCAATGACTCTCCAAAGCTTGTTTGGGCAGACCCTGAAGCATTTTCGCCGGATAATGATGGATATAACGATGTATGTTTCATTCGGTACGAAACTGAAATGAACGGTTATGTTGCAAATGTTCTTATTATTAGTCCGGTTGGCGAAAAAGTTTTTGAACTTGCACAAAACAGACTTCTTTCAACTGAAGGTTATATTCCTTGGGATGGACGTACATCGCGTGGAAATATTGCTACCCCCGGTATCTATGTTGTTTATTTTGAAATATTTAATCCAACAAACGGCATAAAAAAATCGTATAAATTTCCTGTAGTACTTACTTCACGCTAATTTCGAAAAATTAACATGCTATAATTCAATTAAATCAACTATCTTTGCAGTCGTTTTTCTAAAAAATATTCAAATCCATTTATTCAAAAATATCTTCATGATAATATGCATAAAAAATTGCATATGAAGATAAGGAGAGAGGGATATTTTTTATAATCAGAATATTAAAAATTCATTGTATGAACAAAGTTAGTTACGCCTTAGGCCTTAGTTTAGGTAATAATTTATTAAATAACGGAATACGTGATCTTAATATTGAGGAGTTTTCCAAAGCAGTACGCGATGTTTTACACGGAAATAAGCCGGAATTATCACTTCAGGAAGCTCAATCGGTTATTAATTCATATTTTACGGCACTTCAGGCTAAAGCGGGTGAAGCTGCCAAAAAGCAGGGAAATGATTTTTTGGAAGCCAACGGTAAACGCGAAGGAGTGATAACGCTTGAAAGTGGGATGCAATACGAAATAATAACCGAAGGCAAAGGAGCCATCCCAAAATCCACAGACAGGGTTAAAGTTCATTATCACGGTACGCTTATCGACGGAAATGTATTTGACAGTTCTGTGGCACGTGGCGAACCGGCTATTTTCGGAGTGACACAGGTGATAAGCGGTTGGGTGGAAGCATTGCAACTTATGCCCGTAGGTTCAAAATGGAAATTATACATCCCTTCAGATTTAGCTTACGGAGCACAAGGTGCAGGACAACAAATTGGACCACATACAACTTTAATTTTTGAAGTTGAACTTTTAGAAATTGTTTAGTCTATTTTTTAAAATGAGAAAATGAGAAATTAGGAAAAATAGAAGATATAATATTATTATTTATAAGGAGTAAAATTGAAATCTAAATGAAAAAGGCAATTGTATTAATTTTAGCTTTTACAACTCTATTTAATTATGCAGAAGCTAAAGAAAAGAAAGTAAAAAAAACAAAAAAAAATCAACCTGAAGTTGTCGTAAATCCATTGACTAACGAAGTTGATTCCATGAGCTATGCACTTGGTATGAGTGTTGGCGAAGATTTTCTCAAAAATTTAAAAGGAATTCCGGGAGGTAAATCAAACATTGAATTAGTTGTGAAAGGTTTTTCATCGGCAATGAAAGGAGACTCGACATTATTAACGAAAGAATTTGCCAACGAATATTTTCGTAAATACATTACCAAAGCTCAAAATGCGGATATTGAAGCCAAAAAAGCTGATGGAGAAAAATTTTTAGCTGATAATATGAAAGCAGAAGGTGTTAATGTAACTCCAAGCGGTTTGCAGTATAAGGTTTTAGTTCCAGCTGAAGGTAAGAAACCAACGGCTCAGGATACTGTAAAAGTTCATTACACAGGAACATTGGTTGATGGTACAAAATTCGACAGTTCAGTGGATCGCGGCGAACCAATTGAATTTCCATTAAATCAGGTTATAAAAGGCTGGACCGAAGGTGTACAACTTATGAGCGTAGGCTCAAAATATAATTTTTTTATTCCTTACAACCTCGGATACGGTGAACAAGGTGCCGGTAGTGTGATTCCTCCATATGCCACTTTGATATTTGAGGTAGAATTGCTTGGCATAAAACCCTATATCGACCCTGAAAAAGCAAAATCGGTCGATTTAACTTTGCCTGCTCCAACCGGGAAAAAAGAACCACAAGTTTTCAAAAAAAATAACAAGAACAAGTAAAAACAAGTCATATAAATAATAACAAAATGAAAAAACAAAGTATTTTCTCAACAGTAATGTTTATTGCTGCTCTAGTATTTGCTTCGTGCAGCAAATTCGAACCTGCAAAAGTAAAACTTGCAAATGAAAACGACAGTTTGAATTATGTTCTCGGACTGGCAAATGGCGATGGAATTAAAAATTACTATCTTCGGGGTGATTCAACTGACAAACCAATAAAAGAATTGTTGTTAGCAATGGATAAAGCTTTTAACGACAAATCAGCTAAAAAGGATGAACTTTATCAACTCGGTTTGCAAATTGGAAACTCGCTTAAACAACAAAAAGAAAATGGTTTAATGGGAGACTCAACACTTGCTTTTAACCAAAAGCTTGTTATGCAGGGACTAATTAATGGACTCAATGGTTTTAGTGAGGGGATGTCAACAACTCAAGCAGATGAATTTCTGCGCAAAGTTATGACAGAACTTCAGGAAAAAAGAATGAAAGCTCAAACTCCCGAACCTGCTCATCAGTCTACTCCTGCTGATACGGTAAACAAAGCAAAAAATAAAAAGTAATATTATGTTATTCTATCAAACTAATAATAATTCGTTTAAAATGAAAAAGTTAAATATATATTTTGTAATAATTTTGGCTGTTGTGTTTGTTTTCTCTTCGTGCCAAAATAACAAAACAGAATTGCCCGCACTTAAAAGTCAGATTGACAGTTTAAACTATGCATTTGGATTATCGAACGGTAACGGAATTAAAAATTATTATCTTGCTAACGATACTGCTAATGCCGATACATTAAAACAAAAAATTAATGCATTACTTGATGGTATTGCTCAGGGCATGAAAAGCAAAGTTGATCCTAAATATGCAGAAATAGCCGAACTCGGAACACGTATCGGAAGTGCACTTAAAGAACAAAAAGAAAAAGGGTTAATGAATGATTCATCCCTTGTACTGAATATGAAACTGATTAAACAAGGTTTAATTAACGGTTTGAAAGGTTCAGATATTCAAATGACTGCACAAGAAGCGCAAGCATATCTTAACAGCACTATGCAGCGTCGTCAGGAAAAACAAGCTGAGATAACATACAAAGCAAACAAAGAAGCCGGCGAGAAATTTCTTGCAGAAAATAAACTTCGCGACAGTGTAGTAACAACAGCAAGTGGTTTACAATATAAAGTCCTTAAATTGGGCAAAGGTGCATTACCTACTGACACTAGCCGTGTTAAAGTGCATTATCATGGAACTCTGATTGATGGCACAGTATTCGATAGTTCTGTTAATCGTGGCGAACCTGCCATTTTTGGTGTAAATCAGGTAATAAAAGGTTGGACCGAGGCCTTAAAACTTATGCCTGTTGGTTCAAAATACAGATTGTTTATTCCACAGGAACTTGCCTACGGAAAACAGGATCAGGGAACGATAAAACCATTTTCAGCGCTTATTTTTGATGTAGAACTTATTTCTATTGAAAAATAAAACTTAAATAATAAATAGTCTTGAAAAAAGCAGCCACTAATTAAGGCTGCTTTTTTCGTAATTGAGACAAATTTCTTTATTTTCAGGTTAATTTGATAAATATTGATATTAATTTCTTTTCATTTTCAAATGTTTTCATTAAATTTGTTGCCTAAATGATACATTAATACAATTTACCATGGAAAAAATTGATCAGTTGGATAAAAAAATTCTTAAGATAATTACTCAGAATGCTCGCATGCCCTTTAAAGATGTAGCTGAAAGTTGCGGTGTTTCCAGGGCAGCCATTCATCAGCGTGTACAACGACTTATTGATATGAATGTAATTACTGGTTCGGGATATACAGTAAATCCTAAATCGCTTGGTTACCAAATGTGTGTTTATATTGGTATCACGCTCGAAAAAGGCTCAATGTATAAGCAAGTAGTAAAAGAACTTGAAAAAATTCCGGAAATAGTCGAATCGCAATACACGCTCGGACATTATACTATCCTTATAAAACTCTATGCAAAAAACGATGAACATCTTATGCATTTGTTAAATGGAAGTATTCAGGAAATTCCGGGCGTTGCGTCAACCGAAACTCTAACTTCACTTGATCAGCGTATAAAGCGTACGGTACCTATAGAATGAAAATACCCCTGACCCCTGAAGGGGTAAAGATAAAGACATTTATCTAACTGGGAGAATTTTGACGAAGTAGAAACAGACAAAGAAATAGAAACTATATTTTTTTAATTCCCCTTCAGGGGTTAAGGGTATTTATGGAAACAGTTCTCAGTGGAATCCGTCCAACCGGAAACCTGCATCTTGGCAATTATATGGGTGCACTTCGTAATTTTGTAGAAATGCAGCATCAGTATAATTGTTATTTTTTTATTGCCGATTATCACTCATTAACAACACATCCAACGCCACATGATTTACATGGAAATGTACGTCAAGTATTGGTTGAATATCTAGCTGCAGGGCTCGATCCTCAAAAATCTACTCTTTATATTCAAAGTGAAGTACCAGAAGTGGCAGAACTTTATCTTTTCCTGAACATGAATGCTTATATCGGCGAACTTGAACGTTGTACATCGTTTAAGGATAAAATTCGTCAGCAACCTCAGAACGTAAATGCCGGTTTGCTCACTTATCCTACTTTAATGGCTGCTGATATTCTTTTACATCGCGCTAATAAGGTGCCCGTAGGAAAAGATCAGGAACAACATTTGGAAATGACGCGACAATTTAGTAATCGCTTCAACCGCATGTATAATGTTGATTATTTTCCCGAACCACAGGCATTTAATTTCGGAAAGGAATTGGTGAAAATTCCCGGACTGAACGGAACCGGAAAAATGGGTAAATCGGAGGGAGAGGGGAATGCAATTTTCCTCTCGGATGAGCCGGAAGTAATCCGTAAAAAAGTAATGAAAGCTGTTACCGATAGCGGTCCGACTGAACCAAATCAGGAGAAGCCTGAAGCAATTAAAAATATTTTTCAGTTAATGAGGGTGGTTTCAGCACCTGAAACGCTTGAATTTTTCGAAGAGAAATATAATTCCTGCCAAATCAGGTACGGTGACATGAAAAAGCAATTAGCACAGGATATGATTGCATTTACAGAGCCAATGCGAGAGAAAATTAAGGCTATTTCAGCCGATGAAGCTTATGTTTCTAATGCTGCACGCATTGGACGTGAAAAAGCTCGAGAAAACGCCTCTAAAACAATCAGAGAAGTAAGAGAAATAATTGGATTCAGAATTTTTTGAAAATTTTAGGAAATAAAAAAAAGAGGATGAAGTGATCCTCTTTTTTATTGAAACAAATTGAAACAAATCAGAATTAAAAAGAAAACCCGCTAAAGTTTGTTTTTTTAATGTTTAATGAATTTTGTAGAGTAAGGTTTACCTTCAATTTCTAATTGAAAGAAATAAATTCCGGTATTTAAATTTTGAATATTAATTGAGTTTGATGAAATGTAACTTTCATATACTTTTTTTCCGAAGATATCTACTATAACTGCCTTAAAATCAGAAAAATTATTAATATCGCTTCGGATAAATAAATAATCTATTGCAGGATTTGGATAAACTGATAAAACCTCATTTCCAGTTTTGATGATATCTGTAGTCGTTCCGGTCAAAGTAATGAAACTCCCCCAAATATATTTAAGATATGTATCTGAATCGTCGTACGATGTTAAGCCATAGTAATAGTTAGCATTTGGTGCTAATCCATTAATTATCGCCGAAAATTCTTGTTCATCATATTTTGCTTTTCTGACAGAAGCCGGAATGTCATTGTTTTGAATATGTTCAATTGGATTGCCATTATTGTCATACCATTGAATATATATTTCTTCGAAATTTTCATTCATTAAAACAAGTTCGTAAAACGATGCCGAGGCTTGTGCAATCCATTTTATTTGTACCGAATTGTTTGTTGGAATTGCTTCCGAGCAACGTTCTTGCATGTTTTTAAAACTATTCCACCATGACGAACTGTTATAAGCAGTTAAACTCCCACATGGTACCATAATAGATATTGGAGTCGGATGTTGAACTGTACCTGCGCCCCAGAATACATCTGTACCTAATGTAGGAGGAACAACAGCTCTGCTTTTTATAGATGTTAGATTCTTACAGTAAGCAAATGCCCTTGTTCCGATTGATTCAACTCCACTACCAATTGTAAGTGTTTTTATTTCATCGCAATATTCAAATGCATAATCGCCAATTTCTTTAACTGATGCGGGTATTGTTACTGAAATCAAACTTTTACAGTTTTTGAACGATGAATTTCCTATTCCTGTAACTTTAAAGGGTATTGTAATTGAACTCAGTTTTAAACAATTTGCAAAAGCCGCATCGCCGATATGTTTTACGGAATCAGATAAAAAAACTGAATTCAAACTGCTGCAACCGCGAAAGGTTGCAGACTCTATGATAGTAACCTTTTCAGGTATTATAATTGATGATAAACTTGTACAGCCCCAAAACGCACTCTCGCCAATTTCTTCTAACTTTTCAGGTAAAAATATTGAGTCAAGACTTATGCAATCAATGAAAGCCCTTGTACCAATAGTCTTGATAGTTGATGGCAACGTAATTGATTTTAATTTCCCATAAGATGTAAAGGCATTTTCAGTAATTTCTATTACAGTATAATTTAATCCGTTTTGTGGGTTGATTACGCTGGATGGAATTTTTATGGATGTTATTTGTTGACTTACTTCAATCGTAGGAGAAACTCTCACTGTCATATCTGTATTGGATAAAATATAATATCCAAGCCAGTATCCATCTTCATTTTTAACGTTAAATGAATCATTGGAGTATATGTTGTTAACTCCGGCAAAAACGACAATAAGTAATGTGAGTAATTTTAGTTTCATATAAAATCAATTTTTAAGTGTTAAACAAAAGTTGGCAAAGTAACATCAGAAAAATTGAAACTATATGTAAAAATACGACACAAATGTCTTTTTTTAAAATGAATATCCCCATGAAGACCTGTCATTAAAAAGACTTACATAATAAGAATAAATCCACGAATTTAACGAACCTGCCTTGTCGGCAGTCAGGTTTAACGAAAAAGAATTCTACATAAATTATTGGAAAGTTTAACTTCTATTCTTTTTGTAGTAAAATTAATTTCATTTCGTTATAAATTTGATTTTTCAATTATAAAAGGTCGTTTTACGGATAATCAATTTTTTTAATAATTCAGAAGTACGGAAGCAAAACTATTTTTTAAGGGAAGATATTTTCGGGGTGTCAAACCTGAAAATTTCGTGAAATCTTTAGTGAAATGTGCAAAGTCGTAATAAAAACCATTTAGAAGTATATCGCTCCATTTTATATCAGGCTTTTTGTAAAGCAACTCCATTATAAACCGGTGGCGCAGAATTTGGCAGTATAGTTTTGGCGAAACTCCTACTACTTCTTTAAAATATCGCTGAAAAGTACGCCTTGAGATATTTTTATGAAGCAAATCGGCATAATTTACCAATCCGTTTTCAAGTTCAATTTTATCAACTATTGCATCGAAATACATGTGTGGCGAATTTTTTTTATTTTGATTTGAAAGCAATAAATTTTCAATTTCATCTATTCCCGCTTCAACTCCTTTAATTTTAAGCGTGTCAGTAATATGCGTGATTGCATCAATTCCAAAAATTTTATTGCTGTCGATGCCACTGTTAATAAATTCCGAAGGAGAAATTCCCAGCAAGTTAAATAAACCATAAGGTTGAAAATTCACACCAATAAGTTTCACTTGTTTTGTAGGCTTAAGGTGAATATGTCTTGTACACTGACCAATTAAAACAGAATTGGTAAAAGTATGATAATGTCCGTAGAAATCAGATTTTTCGCCAAACTGAAACTGAAGGACAGGAAAACCTATGGGCGGAAAAGAGAAACTGTCCGTTTCCATTTCGCTGAAATCAATAAGAAAATAGTGCTTTATATATGGTTTTAGGCTGCTGTTTTTTACTGGAAATAGTTTATTTATTGTCATTTTAAAGTTTCTTTTATTCAATGTTAAATTTGAAGTGTGAAAACCACTAAAGTTTTCTTCTTCGTGAAATCAATGCGTGTAATTCTTCGGTATTTTCAACAAAAGTTCTTGCACCTACAGCTTCAAGTTCACTGCGAGGACGAAAGCCCCATAAAACTCCCGCAAAATCAACAGCCGCATTTATTGCAGTTACAACATCAACTCCGGAATCGCCTACGTACAATACATCTTTTTTAGAAATTCCCGCTGTGGCGATTATCTCCTCCAGAATTGCGGGATTAGGTTTGGCAGGAAATCCATCGCGCTGGCCGAGTACTTTTACGAAATTTATTTCGGGGAAGAATCGTGCTGCAAGTTCAGCGGTGGCAACATGTACTTTGTTTGATGCAATAGCAAGCAGATAACCATCGCTGGAGAGTTTTTTAAGCAGTTCGCTCACTCCCTGATATGGTTTTGTAAATTCCTCGGAATGCGCAAAATAGTGTTTTATAAAATCCTGTTTAACCATCGAAATAACATCAGCATTTCTTTGTTCTTCCGGCAAAGCGCGTTCGAGCAATTTATTCACACCATTTCCAACCATAAACCTGAATGCTTCAATGGGATGAATTGGGAAATTGTATTGCTGCAAAGCAAAGTTTACACTGTTTGCAAGGTCATCGATGGTATCGAGTAAAGTTCCGTCTAAATCGAATATTATGAGTTTGTACATTAAAATAGTTACAATTTATACATATAGAACGTAAATACAACGTTCAAAAATCTTCGATGTTTTGAAGTTAAAAAAGAAAGATTAGAATTTAATAAATATTCTGAAAACTTTTCCGGGATCGGCTGTCCAGAATTCCATCGCTTCCTTAGATTCTTCGGGTGAATATATGGCGCTAATAAGTTTATCTTTAGGACAAGTGCTGCGTTTCATATATTCCATTACCGCGCGGAAATCTTCGGGCATTGCGTTGCGAGAACCGCGGATGTCGAGTTCTTTCTGAACAAAATACTTTGTTTCGAAAGCCACTTCCTGTTTTGCGTAGCCAATGTAAACAACCCTTCCTGTAAATGCAGCCTCGTTTACCGCCATCTGATAGGTTGCTGGTGTGCCTACTGCTTCAATTACCACATCAGGACCGTTACCGTTAGTAATTTCCTGAAGTTTTTCGTGAACGTTCTCTGTTTTTGAATTAATAGTATAATGCGCACCGAGCTCTTTTGCCAATGAAAGTTTCATATCGTCAATATCGGTGGCAATAACTTTCGCACCTCGTAGGGCGGCTCTTACAATTCCACCAACGCCTATCATTCCGCATCCCACTACCAAAACTACGTCAGAGTCGGTTACATTGGCACGCGAAACTGCATGAAATCCCACGCTCATAGGTTCAACTAAAGCAAAATCACGTGGCGAAATTTCATTATCGGCAAGCACTTTCGACCAATGTACCGCGATATATTCGCACATGGCGCCAAAACGCTGAACGCCGAGCGTTTGGTTAAATTGACATGCATTGGGTCGTCCATTACGACACGAAGGACATTTTCCACATGCGGTATATGGATTTACCGTACACGACATTCCGGTTTTCAAATGTTCAGGAACTTTTGAGCCTGTTTCTTCAATGGTAGCGCCAATTTCATGCCCCGGAATCACTGGCAGTTTTACCATTGGATTTTTACCAAGATAGGTGTTTAAATCCGATCCGCAGAAACCGCAATAATGTATTTTTACTAAAACTTCTTCTTCTCCAATAGTAGGTTTTTCAATTTCAACAGTTGAGATGTTGCCTTCTCCGAATATTTGTATTGCTTTCATAATATATTTTGTTGATATTAACTTCGATCTTATACAAGTTAATTTTTAAATTAAAAATTTATCATTCGTACGTATAATATGTTTTATTTCAATTATTTACAAATATGAGATGAATTTTATAATTGCTCTGAACTGTTCCCCTCTTAAAATTATTGTTCCTTTTTCTTTCTCATTGAGGAGAAAGTGCCCAAAGGGCGATAGATGTGGAGAGGGGTGAGGGGAGAGGTCTAACGAACAAAGTTTTATAAAAGTCATTTTTGTATAACCATTTGATAATCAATTTTTCACATTTAAAATCATAAGAATATCAATAAATTAGAAGTTTGCGAAAGTTGAGTTAAAAAATAAAAAATTTTATCTTCATACATTTACTGTAACTATTTTATACGCTTTTATCGCATTTCCACCTAATATTTTTGCTTTATCAGTTTCATTTAATTTTGAAATGTAATCCATAACCACACCCATAACCTTCTCATATTTTCCTGCAACCAAACAAACCGGCCAATCGGAGCCAATCATTACTCTTTCAGTTCCAAATGCTTCGAAAACCACATCGAGATATGGTTTAATATCTTCAGGTTTCCAATTTTGCCAATCGGCTTCGGTAACCATTCCGGAAAGCTTACAATATACATTCGGGATTTTCGCCAGTTCGGTCATTTCTTCTTTCCAAGGAGTAAGAAAGCCATCTTTAATAAATGGTTTTGCAATGTGATCGATTATAAAAGTTTGATTTTCTGAAAATTCCCGAACAAATTTTATTGTATTTTGCAGATGTTTCGGAAAAATAAGAATATCATAAGCTAAATTGTATTTTTCCAACAATTTTACTCCTCGGATAAATTCAGGACGAAGCATGAAATTGTCATCTTCTTCGTCGTGAATAACATGACGAGCACCCACAGCTTTCGGATGTGCTGCAAATTTCTGAATTTCCGTTTCTACTGTTTCCGATTGTAAATCGAGCCAACCAACCACGCCTTTAATATATGGAAATTCATCGGCTAATTTCAACAACCAATTGGTTTCTTCCATGTTTTGACGAGCTTGTACAGCTACCGAACCATCGAAGTTTATATTTTCAAGTTCCGGTAATAAATCCGAAGGCAAAAAATCACGTTTAATAACCGACATATTATCGCCCATCCAACCGTAATCTTTCAGGTTATAATACCAGTAATGTTGATGACTATCGATTTTCATTTAAAACAAAGAATAAAGATGAAAGAACAAAGACTTTTAAAAAGAGCGCAAAACGCAAAACTTGGAAAGCAGAACACGGAACATAAAACCCTACAAATAAGGATAATCAATATTGATCAACCTCTTCTCTTTCATTTCGAACCAAAATTCATCAGGAACTTTTGTTATCACCGAATCTACATTTCCTTTTACGTGTTTCGGGTTCGATGTGTTTAATGCTATACCTATAACCCCGGGAGCAGTCATAGCAAAGCTAACACAAGCCACAGCAGGAGAAATATTATGTTTTTTACAAAGTTCAAAAAACACTTCGCGCCATCTGAAAATTGCTTTGTTTTCTTCTGTGTCGGGTTCAATCAGTCGGTAATCGAAATATTTACCGCCAATAAGAAAACCTGCATGGAAAACTGCGGAGTTAACTATGCTAATATTTTTATTGTGAAGCGATTGCATAAAATCAAGTAGGTTTTGCGGATGATGCATTATAGTCATGCTATTGGCAAACATAACCCAATCCAAATCTACCGCTTTCGATATTTCTTCAATAACTTTCCAGTTTTTAGCGCCAACACCAATGGCTGTAACTTGTCCGGATTTCTTCAAGTCATGCAGAGCGCGGTAAGCATCAACAATTTCGGTGAATCTTTTATCTCTTTCGATAGCTGAAGGAGCAGCCTCAAGATATTCATCGGGGTCATGCACAGAAACAAGTTGAGGCGAATATTTTCCGCCTAACAGTTTATTTCCTTGTTCGTAGCATTGTATTATACCATCGTAGCTAATATCTTGCGTGGCATCGTTTGTTAAGCCCATCCATACACCTTGCTCGAAAGTGGGTTCCAAGGTTGTTAACGGTACACGTTTCCATCCCAATTTGTTGCTTATAACAACATCTTCAGGAGCGATATTCAGTTCTTCCAAACATTTTCCCAGCATTTCGAGTGCAAGTCCGGCGCCGTATTTGCCGGCACTGTCGAAAACCACCGGCGCCGGAACATTTTCGATGGATTGCTTTACAATTTCAAGTTTCGTTTCAAATGGAAGCTCTGCGTAAAGATTTCCCAACGCGCTTGTACCAAAAATAATTGGCGGAATTTTTATGCCGGTGTTGCCTATTTCAGTTAGTTTCATAATATTATATGTTTCCGTGTTCAAAGATACTAAATTCAATTATTTAAAACTTACTTACAGGAGAGAAGACTTAGGAAATTATCCACGAAAATTTAAAAATCAGACTAAAAAACCTGACACAAAAAACATAAATAAAAAAGCATATTAGGAATTATGCCCTCAAGGTATATAATTCTTCAAAAAAATTATTTTTTAAAATAAATTATCAAAAAGCTTTGAAAATGAAATGTTTCATATTATTTTTGCAATATCATTTTAATATTATATTAAGTAAACAAATCATGAAAACAAAAGAAGAAAATTTTGCTGGAGTTAAACTTGCCGGTATTCCGGTTTTGTTACTCAATTTGCTTTTTACGATTGCTATTGTTGCGTTTTTTGTTTGGCTTGCGAACTCAGATTTTTCAACACCTTTGTTGGTAACGTTGATTGTTATGGATGTAATTCTTTTAATTCTTAATTCAATTTTTTGGGGTGGTTTCATGCAAATAGAACCAAACGAAGCACGAGTAATGATTTTCTTTGGCAAATACGAAGGAACTGTTAAGGAAAACGGTTTCTTCTGGGTAAATCCGTTTTACACAAAAAAGAAACTTACTTTACGCGCTCGTAACCTCGATGCTGACCCGATAAAAGTTAACGACAAAACTGGAAATCCGATAATGATTGGTATGGTGGTTGTTTGGCGCGTTACCGACACTTATAAAGCTTCATTCGATATTGATAACGCATCTATGTCGGCAGCTGTTCCCGGAACTCCGACAGTAGATAATGTGAACCAAAAAATGAAAGCGTATGAGAATTTTGTTAAAATTCAGTCGGATGCAGCGCTTCGAAAAGTAGCCGGGATGTATGCTTATGACAAAACCGGAACCGCGAATGATGATGAGCTAACTTTACGGTCGGGAGGGGAAGAAGTAAACGAAATTCTCGAAAATCAAATTAATGAACGACTTGGCATTGCCGGAATTGAAGTACTCGAAGCACGTATAAATTATTTGGCTTATGCACCTGAAATTGCTGCTGTTATGCTTCGTCGTCAGCAGGCCGATGCAATTATTGCAGCTCGTGAAAAAATTGTTGATGGCGCTGTAGGCATGGTAAAAATGGCGCTTCATAAATTATCCGAAGAAAATATTATCGATTTGGATGAAGATAAAAAAGCAGCAATGGTTAGTAATTTATTGGTTGTACTTTGCGGCGAAGAAAATGCGCAACCAATACTGAATACTGGTACATTACACCAATAGTAATTTACATATTTACCATTTTCAAAAATTGGCAAAAGAATCGAAAAATAAAACCTTTCTACTCCGAATTGATCCTGATACCATGGAAGCTATCGAAAAATGGGCAGCGGATGAATTTCGCAGTGTAAACGGGCAAATCTTATATATACTTGATCAGGCGTTAAAGAAAAGTGGACGAATACATAAGCGAAAATAAAAAAACCGGAATCAAAAAATTCCGGTTTTTTTATTGGAAAACGAACATTTGTTCTTTAAACATTGTTTATTTTGTATGAATTAAAGAAATATTTCTTTATAATATCTATATAATCTATATTTATATTGCATAAATAAATTTGTTCTATGTTTATTTTTGAATTATCTTTGTAACATAAATACATGAACATATACTCATGTATTATAATTAATAACATTCATATACAAATCACATTATGGAAACAACAGAAAAAACTTATTCAATGCCACGTATTGGTGACAAAGCGCCTTCGTTTAAAGCAATAACAACACAGGGTGAAATTAATTTCCCGGAAGATTATGCAGGTAAATGGACAATACTTTTTAGTCATCCTGCAGATTTTACCCCGGTTTGTACGTCGGAATTCATGACTTTTGCTTCGATGCAAAAAGACTTTGAAGCATTGAACACTCAACTTGTAGGATTATCGGTTGATGGTTTATACAGCCACATTGCCTGGTTGCGTACTATCAAGGAAAAAATTGAATACAAAGGAATGAAAAATGTGGAAGTTACTTTTCCGCTTATTGAAGACATTACAATGGATGTAGCAAAAACTTATGGAATGTTACAACCCGGCGAAAGTTCAACAAAAGCAGTTCGTGCGGTATTCTTTATTGATCCTAAAGGAATTATTCGCACCATTATTTACTATCCTTTATCGTTAGGGCGAAATTTTGATGAATTGAAACGTGTAATAATCGGTTTGCAAACCGCCGATAATTTTGGAGTGGCTCTACCAGCTGATTGGCGTCCGGGTGATGCAGTTATCGTTCCTCCTGCAGGCTCATGCGGTGTGGCAAAAAGCCGTATGGAAGGTCAGGAAGCCGGTGTAAAATGCTATGACTGGTTCTTCTGCACGAAAGAGTTATCAAAAGAAAAAGTTGAAGAAGCGCTTTACAAAAAGTAAATCAAACAAGGTATAAAAAAGATGAAAGAGAAGCAGGAAACTGTTTCTCTTTTTTTTCACAATTTTTAAAAACGATCAAATTTTAATTTTATCACTAAATATGCTGATTTTAAGAAATTTTGGAGAAAAAGAAGTATCTTTGCACACGAAAATAAATAGTTTAAAAAGAAAAATGTAATTTTTATGAATGTAGTTACAAAAACCATCACACTGGGTGATGGAAGAGAAATTACCATTGAAACCGGAAAGCTTGCCAAACAAGCCGATGGTGCAGTAATGGTACGCATGGGCAATACCATGTTGTTGGCAACGGTTTGTGCAGCCAAAGAAGCAGTTCCTGGAACTGATTTTATGCCGCTTTCGGTAGATTATAAAGAAAAATTCTCAGCTAATGGCCGCTTTCCTGGTGGTTTTACCCGTCGCGAAGGCCGTGCTTCGGATTATGAGATTTTAGTTTCACGTTTGGTTGATCGCGCTTTGCGCCCACTTTTTCCCGATGATTTCCACGCTGAAACTTTTGTCAATGTAATGCTTTATTCTGCTGATGGAATAGATATGCCTGATGCTTTAGCCGGATTGGCAGCTTCTGCCGCGTTGGCAGTTTCCGATATACCTTTTAATGGACCTATTTCTGAAGTTCGTGTTGCCAGGATTAACGGTGAATTCGTAGTAAATCCTACATTTGCTCAACTTGAGGATGCCGATATGGATATAATTGTGGCGGCAACACTCGATAATATTATGATGGTGGAAGGCGAAATGAAAGAAGTAAGTGAAGATGATTTATTAAATGCGATGAAAGTTGCGCACGAAGCCATTAAAGTTCATTGTCATGCACAGTTGGAATTGATGGAAGCAGTAGGTAAAACTGTAAAACGCGAATACCACCACGAAGAAAACGATGAAGATCTGAAAACAGATATTTGGGCAAAAACGTATGACAAAGTATATGCTTTAGCTACAGCATGTAATGCCGATAAACACTCGAGAGCCGAAAATTTTGAAGCAGTTAAAGCAGAATATATTGCAGCGCTCGAACCAGAAGTAGCCGATGCTAAAAAGGGTTTAATTGACCGTTATTATCATGCCGTTGAAAAAGAAGCCATGCGTCGTTCAATTCTTGACGAAGGCAAACGTCTTGACGGTCGTAAAACCACAGAAATTCGTCCAATTTGGAGTGAAGTAAATTATCTTCCGGGACCTCATGGTTCTGCAATTTTTACACGTGGTGAAACACAGTCGTTAACTACAGTAACGCTTGGAACTAAAAGTGATGAAAAATTGG
>CAZDSY010000026.1:2885-28656 GCA_964508285.1 uncultured Paludibacter sp. | reverse complement strand
AGATTTGCAATCTGAAGTCGGACATCTGCAATTTTACGCAAAATTTCGCGATTATCATATTCGCCACCTTTCAGATTTCGGGTAGAGTAAGCCATATAAAGTTCACGACGTAGATCGCGGTTTTGTGCATATTTCATTACAGGAGCATATGTTGTAGCTTTTAAATTGAGTAACCAGCCTTCTTTTTTTGCATTTTTTGCGTTTAGTGCAAGCATATCGAGTACATCGGTAGGCAAACCGGCAAGTAAACTTTTATCAGTAATTAGTAACGACCATGCATTTGTTTCTTTTAAAACGTTTTGCCCATATTTAAGTGTAAGCATACTAAGCTCTTTGGACAATTCGCGGTATTTTTCCTTTTTTTCTTCAGAAAGATTTGCACCCCGACGTACAAATCCATCATAAGTATTTTTAAGGAGCATTTGTTGTTCCGGTGTAAGTTTAAGTTTGTCCTTTGTAGCATATACTGCTTTTACACGTTCGAATAATTTTTCATTAAGCGAAATTGCGTTTGAATGCTCAGTTATAAGTGGTGAAACTTCCTCCGCAATTTTTTGCAATTCGTCGTTGGTTTCAGAACTCAACAAATTATAAAATGGTGAACTTACTTTGCTCAATAATCTGCCGGCTTCTTCAAGAACAACAATAGTATTATTAAAATCAGGAGCTTGGGGGTTGTTAATTATTGCTGCAATTTCCTCATTATGTACTTTCATTGCTTCCTTAAAAGCAGGCATGAAATGTTCATTTTTAATGAGGTTAAAAGGAATTGTGTTGTGAGGTGTGTTGTAGTGCTCAAGTAATGGATTTGCTCCGTTTACCATAGCTGCAAAAGTTACTGCAGTCATAAAAAAAATTATTTTTTTTGTTTTCATTGATTGTTTTTTTATTGATATTATAAGATAATAACTTCGTTTATATGAACTTCGTTGGTATGAGCTTGGGTGATGTGAATTAGCTTTTTAAATTATTTACGGATTAATTTTTGAGTTAATACATTTTTTGGAGTGATAACCCTGAGCAAATAAATTCCTTCTGTAAAATTGCTCAAATCAATAACTCCGGTTTTTTCAGACATAGAGGATTGTTTAACAATTTTCCCGTTCATATCATACACTAGCCACGATTTTGAATTGTATTCTTCAGGATTAAAATAAAACTCATCTTCTGAAGGGTTCGGATAAACTGCAATAGAAAATTCGTTTTTTTGCGCAAGTGTTGAGATATCAGTGTTATCAATTTTTTCGTAAGAAATAATAATTTGATTTCCTTTTCTGATTTCGGTTTCATCATTAAAAATAAAAGGAATATTTGTACTTAACAAGGTTCCTTTATTTCCCCAGAATGTAAGTTTTGTTTCCATCTGATTAGGTTTAGAGCCATTGAAGTTACTGTAGTCAATGGAAGAAAAATCTCGCCATTGGCGGTAAATGGGCATTTGCATTACTTTTCTGATTAATTTTCCATCGCTTGAATATTCGTAAATATATTTTAACACTCTTTCCCAAAACATGGTCTTCCAAAAGAAAAAGGTTTCAGAAGCTATTTTTCCATCAACATTGTAAGTAAATTCAATCATCGAGGAATTTTCCCAAGTTGAAAGTTGTGAATTCCATACCTTTGAGCGTTGCGAAGATATTTTTTTATCGGGATGATAGTACCAGTCAGTTTTACTCTTATTAATCCATATATTATCAATACTTTTTTCTGTAAATGTTTGTTTAGTAAGAAGATTTTCAGAATTATATTCCGAAGTTAATTTTAAATCGAGATTTTCGGATATGTTTTGTCCTATTTTTTTTATTACAGTAGTTTCCGGCAAATTATTTTGATAAGTGTTTTCAGTAATTCCTTTTAAAAGCCATTTATTATCAACGAAATAAAACTCCTTTCGGTTTACGATTAAATTGTTATCATAAGAAATAGTAATCAGTTTATAGTCAACAAGCATACCATTAACGTATTTTGAATGCCTTTCCGAAATTAACAATCCATCTTCATAAGTAAAATTAATTTCATGATTGTTTACCCAGTCGGTATTTCTGAATATTTTTTCCCTTTGAATTACACACTTGTTATCATTATAAATCCATTCGGTTTGTGAAAGTCTTTTCCACTGGTTATCATTTTGTAGAAAATATTTAGTTTCAAGTACTTTGTTATTATTATTATCATAAAAATAAAAAAACCTGAAAGTAGTATCTGTGTCGATTACTTTTACCTGTGTAACCAGACTTCCTGTTTGAGCCGATATGAAAATGTTGCTGAATAGCAGTATTAAAGTAACTGCAATAGCAGTAAAAATAATTTTCATTGATAAATAGTGTATAAAAAATAATTAAAAAATTAATCCGCCGCAAATATAAACCAAATATGCTGAAAATTAATACCAAACTACTAAATTTCAGCAAAAAAACATATCATGAGCCGTTTTTATATTAAGCCAGCATTCTGCAGTATTTCCGCCATTTCGTTGCGTACCTTTAAAGCTTCGTTACGTGCTTCGTTAGCAAAATTATTGTCTGATGCAGCATAAATTATTTGACGTGATGAATTAACGAGCAAACCACAATTTTTGTTCAAACCGAATTGAGCTACTTGTTGTAAACTTCCACCCTGAGCTCCCACACCTGGAACAAGTAAAAAGTTATCAGGAACAATTTTTCTGATATCAGCTAGCATTTCAGCTTTTGTTGCACCTACTACATACATCAAATTTTCAGTCGTACCCCATTGTTTAGATGTTTCAAGTACTTTTTCAAATAAACGTTCACCACTTTCGGCATCTTTCATAAATTGAAAATCGAATGCTCCGGAATTTGATGTTAGTGCCAATAAAATCACCCATTTGTTTTTAAGTTTAAGAAATGGTGTAACGGAATCACTTCCCATGTAGGGTGCCACTGTTACCGCATCGAAATCGAGATTTCCAAAAAACGTGCGAGCATACATTTCCGATGTATTTCCAATATCACCTCGTTTGGCATCGGCTATAATAAACTGATCGGGATATTTCGTTCGGATATAATCGACAGTACGTTCCAAGGCATCCCAACCTGTGAGACCTAAACTTTCGTAAAAAGCAAGATTTGGTTTATAAGCCACACATAAATCGGCAGTAGTATCAATTATCGCTTTATTAAACTCGAAAATCGGATCATCATTATCGAAAAGAAATTCTGGAATTTTATTAATATCCGTATCAAGACCTACGCAAAGGAATGATTTTTTACGCTGTATGTTTTCAAATAACTCTTGTCTTGTCATAATAAATATATTTTTTTTGAAGAAACTAATTCATTTTTCTTCTGCTAATTAATAAATTATATGTACTAACTTTTATTACGATTTTTTATAACTCACTCTCTTTCAATCGTTCAGCATTTTCAGCCACTATCAGTTTATCAATCAGTTCCTGAATATCGCCGGTAACAAATGCAGTAAGATTATACATAGTATAATTGATACGATGATCGGTAACTCTACCCTGAGGATAGTTATAAGTACGAATTTTGGCGGAACGATCGCCTGTCGAAACCATGGTCTTACGTCGCGATGCTATTGCTTCCTGATGTTTTGTTACCTCAATTTCATAAAGTTTTGAACGAAGCATTTGCATTGCCAGTTCGCGGTTAGCAAGCTGTGTACGTGCTTGTTGACATACCACAACTATACCGGTTGGTTTGTGTGTAAGTTGTACTTTGGTTTCGACCTTATTAACGTTTTGTCCGCCTGCACCACCCGAACGGGAAGTTTGCATCTCGACATCAGCCGGATTCAGTTCAAAATCAACTTCTTCAGCCTCAGGTAATACAGCAACAGTAGCAGCCGATGTGTGCACACGTCCCTGGGTTTCGGTTTGTGGTACTCGTTGTACTCGATGTACACCCGATTCATATTTCAAGGTACCATAAACATTCTCTCCTGTAACTGTAAAAATTATTTCTTTGAAACCACCCGACGTCCCCTCGCTAATGTTTGTAATTTCAATACGCCAACCTTTATTTTCGCAATATTTTGAATACATTCTGAATAAATCGCCGGCAAAAATAGCTGCTTCATCACCTCCGGTACCTCCACGAATTTCAACGATTGCATTTTTATTATCTTCAGGATCGGGCGGAATTAGCAGCAACTTAATGTTTTCTTCCATTTCTGGAATTTTTGGTTCAACTTCATCTATTTGCAATCTTGCCATTTCGCGCATTTCAGCATCAGTTTCGTTTGCCAAAATATCTTTTGCTTCGGATAAATGCGCAAGTGCTAGCTCATATTCATTTTTTGCTATCAGAATTTTTTCTAAGTCGCGATATTCCTTATTTAATTTAACATATCGTTTTTGGTCTGATATAACATCCGGATCGGTTATCAGAGTAGATATTTCATCAAACTTATGCTGCAAACCTTCCAATTTTTCAAGTAAACCTGATTCTGCCATATATCTAATTTATGAAGTTTTATTTCGGTAAAATTTTTGAAGTTTTATTACTTAAGTTATTTTCAATTTGTGTTCTCAATTCTGCTTCCTCTTTCAGATTATTAACAAGTTTGGTAAACCGCCACTCCATAATTTCAGAATACTTATGTAACGTGATAAAGAAATCAAAAAACCAACCAAATTTCACCCTGGTTTCAAGTGACATCCAACAACCATTTTTTTCAGGTATCAGGTGAAAAATCCCGATTGTTTTTTTGAAAAATGCATCAGAATACATTACTTCAAGTTTAACTCTAATGCGTCCATCTCGCAATTCGGTCATATCCATACGACTATCAACACAGATATCATTAAAAGTAGTAATATAAGGAACTACCACATCTCCAACGCCTCTTACAAGCCCTGATTTTTCATTGTAAGTAGTCGATTTAAAATCAAATTCAATAATTCCACCTTTTTCACGTCTGAGATTCATACCTTTTAAACCCCAGGTAAATAATTTATTGAGATCGTATTTTGTTTGATAGACAAAATCTGCAACTACCTTTTTTGAAATGTACTCCGGTGCATCTACCCAAACCCTGTTATAAGTTACAAAATCACCATCTTTGTAACAAGTAGAAACAGAATCGCCTGCATAAATCTTTGATATAAAAATAAATAATGTAAATAAGATAAAATGATTTCTAATTATCTTCATTAAATTTAATTTTGATTTGTTTTAAACACAACTTTGGTGATTTACTTTAATTCTGTTTCAGATTAATTTTATGCAAAAATACCAATAATTTTGAGTGCTTCCGCACATTTAATTAAAAAACCATTTTTTCTGATTCAATTGTGAAGTATCTTTTTTTTTAAGTTTTAATTTGATTTTCATATATTTCAAGTAACATAATACACGATAAGATATTATCAGTTTTAGAAATTTTATAAATTAAAAATTTTATTATTAAATAGAAATTGAATCAATGACTGACAGAATTTTTAATTATTTTTGCCTGATTAATTAAAACAATATAAAACCATGAACATAGTTGATCGCTTTTTGAAATACGTTAGTTTTAATACCACTTCCGACGAAAATACCAAAATGACGCCCAGCACACCCGGGCAATTAGTTTTTGCTCAATATCTGACTGAAGAACTAAAATCAATTGGATTAGCAGATGTAACGCTCGACAATAACGGTTATATAATGGCAACTTTGCCTGCAAATACCGATAAAGAAATTCCTGTTATCGGATTTATTTCACATTTGGACACAAGTCCTGATATGAGCGGAAAAAATATTAAACCACAAATTATTGAAAATTTTGATGGGAACGATATTTTACTCAATGAAGAAAAACTTATTGTTTTCGAAACGGATAAATATCCTGAAATTCTTCAGTACAAGGGTCAAGATATCATTGTAACCGATGGAACTACGCTGCTTGGTGCCGACGATAAAGCAGGAATAGCCGAAATTGTAAGTGCTATGGAGTATCTGATTCAGCATCCGGAAATAAAGCACGGAAAAATCAGAATTGGATTTACTCCTGATGAAGAAATAGGTCAGGGAGCCGATCATTTTGATGTAAAAGCCTTTGGTGCGGAATGGGCTTATACCATGGATGGAGGTGAAATTGGTGAACTTGAATATGAAAATTTCAACGCTGCAGCAGCTAAAGTAATTTTCAGAGGTACCAATGTTCATCCTGGATATGCAAAGCACAAGATGCTGAATTCTATGCGCGTTGCTCAACAATTCATATCCATGCTTCCTCGACACGAAACTCCCGAACATACCGAAGGTTACGAAGGATTTTATCATCTGACAGCAATGCAGGGAACGGTTGAAGAAAGTACTTTGAACTTTATTATCCGCGATCACGATCGCGACCGTTTTGAACGTCGCAAAAAAGAAATGCAACATCTTGTAAATAAAATTAATGCAGAATTCGGACCTGATATTGCAACTATAGAATTACGTGATCAGTACTACAATATGCGTGAAAAAGTGGAACCGGTGATGCACATAGTTAATCTCGCTTTCGAAGCAATGGAAGCTGTAGGTGTTAAACCAAAAGTGAAACCTATACGAGGAGGAACAGATGGAGCCCGACTTTCGTTTGAAG
Organism: uncultured Paludibacter sp.; assembly: GCA_964508285.1. Taxonomy (GTDB): domain Bacteria; phylum Bacteroidota; class Bacteroidia; order Bacteroidales; family Paludibacteraceae; genus Paludibacter. The sequence goes on along the minus strand of CAZDSY010000026.1, from coordinate 22,098 downwards.
GACTACCTTGCCCTAACATTTTTGCAGGCGGACATAATTTCCACGGACGCTTTGAATATTTGCCTATACCCTCATTGGAAAAAGCCATGATGGTGATAGTAAAAATTGCTGAAATATTGGGGAAATAGTTTTGTGTTCTGCGTTTCGTGTTTCACGTTTTTAAGTTTGAAAGTTTCAGAGGTTACTGAATTTCAAATTTAAAGTAACCTATATGTTAATTTCTTAATTTCTTAATTTCTTAATTTCTTAATTTCTTAATTTCTTAATAATTATATGAAACTAACTCCATTTACTGAAAAACATATTGCACTTGGTGCAAAAATGCACGAGTTTGCTGGTTTTAATATGCCAATTGAATATTCAGGAATTTTCGATGAACATACAACTGTACGAACAGGAGTAGGTGTTTTTGATGTATCGCACATGGGAGAATTCTGGGTAAAAGGGCCTAATGCATTGCCTTTTTTACAAAAAATCACTACCAATAATGTTGCTGCTTTACCTATTGGGAAAGCACATTATTCCTGCTTTCCAAACGGAAAAGGCGGAATTGTGGACGATTTACTCGTATATCACTATGAGCCTGAGAAATACATGTTGGTAGTAAATGCTGCAAATATTGAAAAAGACTGGAACTGGTGTGTTGCTAACAACACCGAAGGTGCTGTATTGGAGAATGCTTCTGACAACATGGCTCAGCTTGCAGTTCAGGGGCCAAAAGCAATTGAACTTCTTCAGAAACTAACCACAATTAACCTATCAGAAATTCCCTATTATGCATTTACTACCGGTGATTTTGCGGGAGTTGAAGAAGTTATAATTTCAAATACTGGTTATACAGGTGCAGGCGGTTTCGAATTGTATTTTTATCCTCAATACGGTGAAAAAATTTGGAATGCACTCTTCGAAGTTGGAAAAGAATTCGGACTGAAGCCCATTGGACTTGGTGCACGCGACACTCTACGACTTGAAAAAGGTTTCTGCCTTTACGGAAACGATATCGACGATACCACTTCGCCAATCGAAGCGGGGCTTGGCTGGATTACAAAATTTGTGGAAGGTAAGAATTTTATTGACAGATCGTTGCTCGAAAAACAAAAAAACGAGGGAGTTAGTCGTAAACTTGTTCGTTTTGAAGTGATAGAACGTGGAATTCCACGTCATGGGTACAACATTGTGAATAGTAATAATGAAATTATAGGTGTTGTAACATCAGGGAGTATGCTTCCCAACAAAAAATGCGTGGGAATGGGATATGTTAAAACTGAGTTCAGTGCCAAAACTTCGAAAATATTTATTCAAATCAGAAATAAAAATTATGAAGCTGAAGTAGTTTAAGTAATTGCTGTTTTCATAGAAATTTTTAAACCTCAAAGGAATTAATCTGAGTGAACCGTCAGATTAGTTCCTTTTTTTTTGCTATTCATAAAATATTTATGCGTATATTTGATCTGAAAATTTTGTATAACTCAATAAATTAAACATTGTGAATAGGTTTATCTTTTTAATGCTGCTTTCAGCAATCTTTATTTCATGTGAAATGAATATAACACTAACAAAGCTGAAATCAATACTGATTTTGACAAATTAATACTTAAAGATTTTTTTGTAACATCTATTGCTTTCGATAATTTGGGAAATGCATAGATATGAACATTCAAACATGGTTTGAATAAATACAATTCGGGTATCAAAACAGTTTACAATGCATCAAACTCAATTATATCTGATGATTGGGTGATTAATAATCTGGCTATCGACAGCAAAAACAATGTTTGGATAGGTGCTGAAGGATTGATAAAGTTTGATGGAAAAAAGTTCTCTCATTACACTTCTGCCAATACTCCCATACCGGAAAATTTTGTAAATTCCATTGCTATCGATTCAAAGGACAACATTTGGTTTACATCGTGCAAATTCCGAACCGGCGGAGTAGTAAAATTCGATGGTATAAAGTGGTATGTTTTTACTCCCGAAAACTCACCATTGCCTAAAAATTTAGTAAACAGCATAACCATCGACAAAAATGACGCAGTTTGGCTGGCATTGAATGAAACTGTTAACGAAGCAAATCTTGTAAAAATTTCAAACTCCAATAAATGGACAATTTTTAGTAAAACAGAATTAGGATTTGAACCTTATTACCTTGGAAATATCAAAACAAACAGTAAAAATCAACTTTGCGCTGCAATTGATTATTCACTTTCGAGCACCATTAATGCCGACAGAATTCAGTTTTTTATATTTGACGGAAAAACGGCTATCCAAATAAAAGGGGAAAAAACTTTAGGTGCAAAAACGATTGCTGTTGATAAAAATGACAATATCTGGTGCTGAAATTATGGAGGTTTATCGGTGTTTGATGGCGAGAAATGGACGGTTAACAATGATGATAAATTTAGCAAAAACGGAGTTTTTACTATAACACACATGCACCTGATAATAAAATGTGGATAGGTACAGGAAATGGAATTTACATTAACAATTAAAAGAAAGTTTAAAACCTAACTTTTATAATTCATTTTCAGCAAATATTTTCAACCTTTAGCAAACAGTTTTTTGTAACTTTGTGTTATGAAAAAATTTTTTTTACTTCTTTTTTTATTAATAGTTAGTGTATTTGCCATACAAAGCAGCAATACTTTACACTTAAAAAAGAAAAAATTTGCTGCAGGTGAAAATCTGGAATACATTGCAGAATGGAGATTACTTACCATAGGAAGTGCTTCCATAAATATTCATAAGCAATTATTCAGGCTAGGTAAAAATATTTGTTATAAAATATCGGCAAATGCTACTACTAATGGTATTGCAAGTATTTTTTATCTTAACGATACATGGTCGGCATACATTGATACCGCAACCATTACCACCCATCGCTCTTACCGAAGCATCAGAGAAGGCAGGTACGAAAAAGATGAAATCGTATATTTCAATCATGCCGAACGAAAAGCGCTGGTAAGTGTTTACAATAAAAATCTGAAAAAATATACGCTCCGAAAAACGTATGATACACCCTCCGAAATTCGCGATTACATTGCCGGTTTTATGTTAGTACGACTTATTGATTTTAACCATTACCAAAAAGGAGATATAATCTCTATCAGTGGATTTTACGAAGAAAAAGGTTATAAAATTGATGTGGAATATGCCGGTAAAGTATTTCTGAATCAAAACAAAAAACATACTTTATGTTATAAAATATTACCTCAAATGCCAAAAAAAAGCGCTTTTGTTGGAAAACAGCCGGTAGAAATATGGATAACTGCAGATACATCCCAAAAACTTATCAGAGCACGTGGTAGAACTTATTTTGGAAATATTGTACTCAGGTTAAAAGAATAAAAATATATTGCAAAATATTTCAACAATATGGAATAAAAATTCATCTTTTATTGAAAAACATTATCTTTGTTTACCAATAAAAACAAAGCACTTATGAGAACATTTCTTTTTATTCTGACTTTTTTTATTGCTGTTTTCAATTCATATAGTAGGGTAAAAACCGGCATTGAAGTACTTAGAGAACAGAATTTTAAAATTTTGGAAAATAAACGTGTAGGTCTGATTACGAACCCCACCGGAGTTGACAGCAACCTTAAACCTACTATCGATATTTTACACGAAGCTGCCAATGTTAATCTGGTTGCATTGTTCGGACCTGAACATGGTGTACGTGGTGATGCTTATGCCGGCGATAAAGTAGATAATGTTACTGACCCAAAAACCGGAATTCCAGTTTATTCGCTTTATGGAAACACCCGAAAACCAACTACAGAAATGCTCAAAAATCTTGATGTGCTTGTTTATGATATTCAGGATGTTGGTTGCCGTTCGTACACATACATCAGCACTATGGGACTTGCCATGGAAGCTGCTGCTGAAAACAATATCGATTTCGTTGTACTCGATCGACCTAATCCGCTTGGCGGACAAAAAATTGAGGGTAATCTGACCGAAACACCTTTTATATCATTTGTCAGCCAGTTTAAAATACCCTATATTTACGGACTTACCTGTGGAGAACTTGCGCTGATGCTTAATGAAGAGAAAATGCTTGCAAACCAGTGCAGACTTACAGTGGTGAAAATGAAAGGCTGGAAACGCAACATGAATTGGGAGAAAACCGGACTCGAATGGGTTATTGCCTCGCCACATATTCCGCACAAACACAGTTCTTTCTTTTATCCTGTAACCGGCATTTTAGGCGAACTGTATTACGTTTCGGTTGGCGTTGGCTATACTTTGCCATTTCAGATAGTCGGTGCACCCTGGATAAATGCCGAAAATTTAGCAACCAACCTTAACGCTCTGAAAATTCCCGGAGTTTTTTTCCGTCCCATTCATTTTAAGCCTTTTTACTCCGTTCATAAAGATGAATATTGTCATGGTGTTCAAATGCACATTACGAATTACAAAAAAGTACCTTTGTCAGATATTCAGTTTTACATAATGCAGGAATTGTACAAACTTTATCCGGAAAAGGCAATTTTTAAAAATGCTTCACCTGATCGTTTCAGTATGTTCGACAAAGTGAGCGGTACAAATATGATTCGGCAGGGATTTGTTGAAAACTATCAGTTTAAAGATATAAAAAATTACTGGTATAAGGATGTAGATGAGTTTCGGAAGTTGTCTTCAAAATATTATCTGTACAGATAAAATTCTTTATTATTTTAAATGAATTTATCAACATAATTTTTTCAACTCTTATTATGGAAAAAGATGCATTTATGCTAAAAGCAATAGCGTTATCGAAAAAAAACATCGACAAGGGAGGTGGTCCTTTTGGAGCTGTAGTTGTAAAAGATGGTATAATAATTTCCACCGGCGTGAACCGAGTTACAGCTCATAACGACCCAACGGCTCATGCCGAAGTAAATGCTATTCGAAAAGCTGCCCGAAAACTCGGTACTTTTGACCTATCCGGATGCGAAATATATACTTCGTGCGAACCTTGCCCAATGTGCCTTGGTGCAATTTACTGGGCGCACATCGATAAAATTTATTATGGTAACACAAAAACAGATGCAGCAGCTATCGGTTTCGACGATTCATTTATTTACGATGAACTTAAGCTGGATATTACACAACGAAAAGTGAAAATTGTACAACTTTTACCTCAAAAAGCAATCGTAGCTTTTCAAAAATGGATAAATAAAACTAATAAGATTCAATACTAAGCTATATTCATATAATATAAAAAAACATATTACAGTTTTAGCGTAAGTTTTTAATAATAACAAACAAAACTAATAAAGATAGATTTATTTTTTAAGAAAATAAATTAAACATTTAATTCAAATCTTTTTGAAATAAATCACGAAAAAGTCATCGCTTTGTGGACTGATCCAGTGCGCGAAACCCAGGCCACTTGCCTTGTCGATAAGAGGAACCGGCAGAAATGAAGCTACAAGTTTGTAGATTTTGGCTTCGGGTAAATGTTTGAGGTCTTCGATAACCTGTGCTACCGGATGTTCGCCACGGGCTAGCATTTCGCGCACATCAAACTCCTGTTCAATTTCGTTCACATCGAACCAACCCGGTTGCTGGTAGTTATATTCGCCTTCCTGAGGCTGAATGGTTTCTAAACTCTGACCAACCAGTTCACGCAGACGGTTGACAAGTTTGCTGACATCGGTATTGCCAATGGTGGCAGCCTGCTGTAGTGTAGCTACTTTAGCAACAGTATGGCGCAAAAACGGATTTTTAAGTTTTTCGAATGCGGGAACATAGTTCACGATTTCGTTTTCGAGTTCAGGATATGCATTAATGATATCCATTACTTTCGATTTGGGTGTTATTATTAGTTCCATAATAGAATATTTGGCCCCCGACCCCCTAAAGGGGGAGAAAGAACATAATTTGAATTTACTTTTGATAATGATTAAAACTATTTATACGAAAGAATTCTTTGTTCGCCTTCGAGTTCGCGGTAGTAAGTCACATCGTGCGATACTTCAAGACAGCCGAGATATTCGCCTTTGTCGTTGCGAAGTGCAAAGTATTCAATGTGAATCATTTTACCTTTCATATTGATCCAGAACGGAGCACGACTCTGGCGGCCACTGCGGAAATCGTCGAGGATTTTATCTACAATGTGAGCGCTTGCAGGCGGGTGACAGTGGCGTACATCACGGTTCAGAATGGCGCGGTTACGCTGGAAAACGCGATCGGGCGTTTGAGAGAAGTATTTTACTTTATCGTCCTTATCCACAAAAGTGATATCCACAGGCAAAGTATTTAAAACAGCATTCAACTCTTCTGCAGTGAAACTACCCGTATATAGCTGCATAAAGTCGCCATTTCGGTGCCCCGTTTTTACTGTACTTCTGTCCACACCTTCGGGAATCCATTCTTCCTGCGGATCGTAAAGACAAAATCCTATTTCGATGGACTGACGGCTTATTTCGTACCAATCCTGATCGGTCAGCGTATCGAGTGTCATTGGGAAAAGAATTTCTTCTTCCTTTGTAATCATTTCCTGAGCACCACGGGCAGCAGGTCGAAGTACAATTTCGGCTACAGCTTCAAATTCGTCTTTGGTTATATCGGGCGTTTGCAAGACTTCGATAGCGCCTTTTATCAGGTCGCGAATTTCGTCGTGTTTGCCCCACATTACTTTTGGCGGTCCGGTGATTCCCTGTTTTTCGAGATAAGGGAAAAGCAGATATTCCTTGCGCTGATAGTGTTTATCCACATCGAACAGACTATTGAATAATCCACGCAAACGCATTACTTTGTCGGCAATTTGCGTGTCCGAAGAATGTACAATTTCAGAAACCGTTGCAAAAATGGCGTTACACACATTACGGATTTCTTCATTTTCCTTACGGAATACATCCACCGGATGACCGGCAGCCACAGGTTTCAATGCCGATAAATCCACACGGCCTTCGAGCACTGCCGAGTGCGCATCGCAAAGATTCAGCACTTCTTCTTCAGGTAAGCCTTCGGAAATAAGTTCCTGCTCCACCTCCACCACTTCGCCATAAGGAATTTGGCTCAGCGAGAGTAAAAGTTCGTTACGAACATCTTCCTGTTGTCCGCCATGATGTAATTTCAGGATCAGCTCTTTAAGCTTAGCTTTTCTGAGTTCGGAGTTATTTATATATTCGCTCATTTTGTATGTTAATTGGAGTTTCTGGGTTTCAAGTTTCAGAGTTTCAATTTGAAAATTTGAAGATTTGAAGATTTGAATATTTTGGGTTACGAAGGTGATATTGACGACTTATAAATTCATCATTATTCATTATTAATTTTCCATTGTCAACTGTCAATTATCTAAATCCATTCTTCACGCAGGACTTCGCCTCTGATACTAATAATGACAAGTTTCACAGGAATTCGCTTTTCCGAATCAACAACTGCCTGTTGTGCCAGTCGTAAAAGTCCACCGCAGCAGGGAACTTCCATAATTACTACTGTAAGGGTATTGATATTGGAACACTGAATCATTGTTTTGATCTTTTCCACATATGCTTCTTTGTTCGAATCGAGCTTCGGGCAAGCTATGGCCAGTGTTTTTCCGGCCAGATAGCGGTTGTGAAAATCAGGGAAACTAAATGGCACACAGTCGGCTGCAAGTACCACATCGGCATTGCGAAAATACTGTGCTTCAGGATTCAGCAAATGCAGCTGCACAGGCCACTGGCGAAGTTGTGAAGTATTCTCAGCAGGTTTTGAAACGACAGAAGCCATTCGGAAATTAGCAGCAGGTTTCTGATTAGCAAAACTCACTTCCTGACTACCTGGACAACCACCGCCCTGGGGTTTTGCAGCAGGTTTCGAAGCACATCCCGCTCCGCCATGATTGTGCACTTCGGCAAAGTTGATATTTATATTATTGGCTCGCAGAAATGTAACAGCCTGTTTCAAATAATCCGTTTCGCCATGATCTTTCAGATGTTTGAGATGCGCAATAATGGTGCGCTCGCCTTTTGGAATCATACGTTGCAGTGTTGCAATTTCGTCGTAAGTTTCCGCTTCGCGTTCTTCGAGCGAAATAGCACCTACGGGACAATCGCCGATACAGGCACCAAGTCCGTCGCAAAACAGTTCGCTCACCATGCGTGCTTTTCCATCAATCATTTGCAGCGCGCCTTCGTGACAGCCCTGCACACAAGCTTCGCAGCCGTTGCAAAGATCTTCGTCAATTCGAATTATAGTTCTTTTCATAAATTCATTTACCAATTTTCTCATTTAGCATTTACCACTTAAATATTCGGTTTACACTAAATAGTAAATGGTAAATGAATAAATGGTCAATTACTTAATCATTGTAAGCAACATTTTAAAACGTTCGGTGGCATGTACGGCATGACGGATATTGGCTGGCATAATAATGCTTTCGCCTTTTTCAAGATCAAAAGAATTACCGTCGATAACTACTTGTCCTCGACCTTCAAGCACTTGTACAATAGCATCAAAAGGAGCAGTGTGTTCACTCAAGAATTCTCCTTTATCGAATGCAAAAAGTGTAACATTACCACGTTCATTGCGGATAATAATTTTACTCACTACCGAACCTTCGGCATATTGAACCTTTTCGGTCATTGAAAACTTTTCGCCTGTCGGAAAATTTTTGTTTTCCTGTTTCGGTGCAAATTTGAAATCGCTCATATTATAATTTGTTAGTTAGTATATTTGACTAAAACATTGCAAAGGTAGTTTACTCTAAACTATTAAAGTGTAACATTTGTTACACTACAAATTAAATCAACAAAATATTTTATTTTTGTTCTGGATAAAATATGATTTTCAACAATGAACAAAAAAAATAACCCCGATTGGAATGATTTTGAAAGTATAGAAAACGAAAGCGGAATTTTTCCTTCTGATTTAGATTATTCGATTAAAACTTATAAAAAGAATAAAATACTTTTCAGGCAAGGTGACTTGTGTGATGCTTTGTACATTTTAGTTACCGGATCTGTAAAAACAGAAATGATTACTGAAAACGGAAATTTATTGGGAGTAGAAATAATCAATGCCCCTCGTCCGCTTGCACCGGCTTTTATTTTTTCTTCAAATAATAGATTTCCGGTTGATGTAACTGCAATAGAAAATGTGGAAGTTATTCGAATTCCAAAAGTTGAAGTAATGCGTTTAATGAATGAACACCTTGATTTTATGCAACAATTTCTTCAACACAGTGCCAATCGCACACAATTTCTCACTAATCGCTTGCAATTACTCTCAATAAAGACAATTAAAGGGAAAATAGCACATTTCTTACTCGAACAAGCCGGCGAAGAAGGTCTGACTTTCACAATTAACCGTAATCAGACTGAGCTGGCTGAGTTTTTTGGGGTAGCACGCCCATCGCTGGCTCGGAGTTTATCTGAAATGATTGAAGACAAGGTGATTAAAGTAAATAAAAAGGAATACAAAATTCTTGATATCAAAAAGCTTAGGGACTTACTTGTATGATTTTTTATTCTTTGAATGGTAATACCGCCTGACCTTTGCGGATTGTATATTGAGTCATCGATTGATTAGAGTCGAAACCTTCTCCCGTGATGATTCGTGTAGTTTGCGTAATTTTGATAAGTGAATCTGAGTAAAATTTTTCATCCCGCTGATTCCAAAATAATTGTTCTGTTTCGAAAAGTTCACCTATAATATTTGTTGCTCTCACATTACCTTTTAGCTCCCAAAGTTGTTCATTTTCTAAAAAACGTGCATAGTTGCTGTGAATATTCGCATCGACATTAAAACTTAGATCGAATCGTTCAATATGAATACCTTTTGGAAATTCCCAGTATGGCTGAATTGCTTTATCATAAATATTCCACTCGGGAGCGGTTATTCTGTAACGAGTGATACCAGAATCAGAAACGACAGTAGTAACTTCGGTAGCTTTCATTCTGGGAAAAGCGGCACGATCGGTTATAGCATCAATTTTGTCGTGTTTTTCTTCGGTACATGCAACTACAAAAAACAAAACAACAACTGCTAAAAAAGCAGTTGTCATATTGTATAGATTAATATTTTTGAAGTTAAAAATCAAAACTTATTCATTTATCTGCAAATCGTCGTTTCCTGTATCCAACCTCCAACTGTAAATGAACTTCCTACTTTTAATTCAGGTTGAAAGAAAATATCTTCTTTTGAAGGGAAATGCGGAGTATAAGTGTTAATTAATTCATTGGCATCTTTTGTAACACTCGGATCTACTTGTTTTGCTTTGATAAATTTATCAACAGCTACCCAATAAATGGTTTTTGCAAGTACGGGATCATCGTAAATACCTTTCGATTTAGCATACATAATGCCTATTAATATGTATGCACTACCATTGTTAGGATTGAACTCCAGCGAATTACGTGCATATTCACGCGAGCGTGGATAATTATTTAAATCTTTATAATATATCTGAGCTATCGTATATTGATAATCTGCTTTGAGTGATTTATCATCTGTTAATCTTGTTGCTTCATCATAAAATGCTATAGCTTTAGCAAAATCACCCTTTTTGTACGACATTGCACCATTTCCAGCAGCTGATTCTGCAGTAGGAGCAATTTTATGCAGGGCAACAGAAGCATCGAAATATACTTCAGACTCATTGCAACGAACTCTTCTGTAAAAGCCGATAACAGAATTAAGAAACTCTTGATTGGTAAGATTTTGAGCCATTTTGGGTTTATAAATTTTATCAAGTGTCTGGCAATCGGCAGCACCACTTTGCGCAAACAATGTTTCAAGATTTTGTTTCGATTGAGTTGCAAGTTCTACATTTTTAGTATCTTCTCCTGCAATAATTTTTTCCAGTAACGCATAAACTTTCAGATAATCAGCTATAAATTTTTCCGCATGTGCAGGTTCAGCTTTATATATATTCAGTGATGAATAAACCAATTGAACAAGTACAGGAATTTCGCTGCGTTCGCCTAAACCATCAACAGATTGTTGCAACCATTCATAAGCAGGTTTTTTAAGTTCATCACCCTTAACTTTTGCAATATAATCCATTGCTTTAATACCTAAAATCCATGCAGTAGGGTATCTTTCGTCATTACCGAAATACTTAATACGTTGATCGTACATTCCCATTAATTTATCAAACACTTTTTTGTAAGAAGCATCATCTTTTTGTTGATCAAGTTCCCAATGCAAAATTTCACGTCCACGACTGTAAATAGCTCTGTTGGCATTCGGACAATCTTTGTATGCTGCATTCCAAGGTCCGAGTGCATCGGCATATTGTTTATTTTTTGCCGACTCGTTGAATAAACTAATGTTAACCAAACACTCTTCGGTAATTTGAGGAGCTTCTTCAGAAGCAGCAGGGGTAGCAGGAACAGAAGTTTCTGTTTTTTCCTCTTCCTTACCTTTTTTGTTTTTTTTGTTTTCTTTTTGTGCAAAACAGTTTGTAAAGAATACAATACTGAAAATAAGCACTGCAATGTTACGGATTTTCATATTCATTTTAAAATTTATAATTTTTATAGTTTGCGTTTAAAGAACCAATTTTCATTGAAAGTGGCGTTTAAAGTAAATTTCAGGTAATCTTCACGTAATAAACCAGTTGCTCCGATTTTTCCATATTCAAATGAAGTATTTACAATTGTATTACTATTCTTCAACGGAAAACCCATACCAAAAGTTATACCAAAATTTAAGGGAGGAGTTTCGTTACCAATTTTATAGTAAGGATTGCTGATATTAAAACCAGCCCTGAATTGGACTCTGTCAAAGTAATTACGTCCACGATAATCAGGTACATATTGTGCTCCGAAATAATATTTTGTTCGATTTACAAGACTGTCAGTCTTTCCAAAAAAAAGTGCATCACCCCATTTATGCATTACATAATCGGCTGCAAGTGTTAATTTTTTATCATAAGTATATCGTAATCCACCACCAAAAACAGTTGGCATTTCGAAATCGTTGACCGGTAAAACACTATCGGTAAGTACACCACTTGTTATTTGAGAAAATTTGCCGTTCACAAGTGCCTTATTTTCATATATAAACCCAATATTTACTTCATGTTTTGATGCAAATGTATTATATAACTGAAGTCCATATCTGAATCTGAAATTATTTATTTCAATTGAATTTCGTTGAAGTGTTGAATAATAACCCGATGATTGATTAAAAGTAAGACTTCGGTAATTGCTTAAATTACCAAACATATAATATGCATTCGCTCCAAAAGAAATATGATTAAAAAGATTCAAGGACAAACCGGCATATATTTGACTGATTCCGCCGGCTCCATAAAAACTGCGGTTGTAAGTTACTGTGTCAGCCTTGCCCTGAAAATTATCTAAAGAAAGCGTGTCTGTGTTGTAAAAATTATAGCCTGAGAAAGAATAGGGAAGTAAACCTGCACTAAAACCAATGTTTTTTGATAAAGGGAAAAGCATGGTAATATACTCAAGGTTTGAGTTAAATGAAGTTTTTCTGCCATTTGTATCAGAAAATTTCGAAACCAGCCCTCCCAAGCCAAAATCGAACATAAAAGTCATACTATCTACAGTACTGTATGAAGCAGGATTGACGGGGTTAATTCCGTTTTTTAAACGTGCTCCCAAAGCCGTTCCTCCCATGGCTTTTTGATCCCCTGAATTTGCGTCACTAATTTCACCATAACCAAAACGGGTGTATGGCGAATTTGTATTATTCTGACTTAAAACTGATAAACTTAATGAAAATAGAAAAACTAATACAAAAAAAATCTGTTTATTTGACATTGTACTGAAGAATTCGGTTAAGCCCGAATAACACTAAAAATTTTTCTGCAAAGATGCTATTTTTTAGCTTTTTATCAAAGTAAAATATGCTTCCACCTGTTAAAAAAGTTGAAAGTTCAGGATATTTAATTTTCAACGTTTGAATGTAACCATCTATTTCGAAAAAAATTCCCTGAATTATACCCGCATTTATAGCACTTATTGTATTATTCCCAAGAAGGGTAAACTCTTCTTTTGGTACAACATAGGGAAGTTTTGATGTAAATTGATGCAAAGCTCTTGCCCTCATTTCCACTCCAGGTGCAATGTTACCTCCATGATAAATACCATTTGCATCTATAAAATCATACGTTATGGCAGTACCGGCATCAATTACAAGTAAATCTGCATTCGGTTTTAACCACGCAGCTCCTGCTACTGCAGCTAATCGATCTTTACCTAAAGTTTCGGGAGTAAGATATCTGTTTTCAAAAGGTAATTTGGTTTCGTGCGAAAGTTCTATAAAAAAATCACTTTTATCTTTTAAAAAATTTTTTAAAACAATTTCTGTATCGACAACATCGGACAAAATAACATTTTCAATAAAATACTCCGAAAAAATTTGTTCAAGTTGTAGCAGCCCGAATTTTTTGAAAACTTTGGTCGTAAAGAGTTTGTCATTTACAAATATCCCAATTTTTGTCGTTGAGTTACCTCTGTCAATACATAAATTCATTGCCTTAAAATATTTAAGGTATCATTTTTTCAATAGGTAAAACCAGTATCCCTTCTGCCCCAAGTGCTTTAAGTTTTCCGATAATTTCCCAAAAATTTTTTTCTTTTATGACAGCGTGAAGTGAATTCCAGCCTTCTTTTGCCAAAGGCATAATGGTTGGACTTTTCATACCCGGTAATACAGAAGTTATCTGATCAATATTTTCAGTTGGCACATTCATTAGAACATATTTCTTATCTTCTGCTAATTGAACCGCTTCTATTCTGAAAAGTAATTCATCAAGAATTTCCTTTTTTTCAGGAGACATTTTTGGATTAGTAATTAAAACAGCTTCTGACTGCATAACTACTTCTACTTCTTTCAGATGATTGGTGATAAGTGTGCTTCCTGAGCTAACAATATCAAATATGGCATCAGAAAGCCCGATACCTGGAGCAATTTCAACTGAACCAGTAATAACATGAATATCAGCCTTGATGTGATTCTTCTTTAAGAAATTTGAGAGTATCTCAGGATAAGATGTTGCGATAACTTTTCCATTAAACCACGACAAGCCATTATACTCTTCTTCTTTGGGAATTGCCAGTGATAGTCTGCATTTACTAAATCCCAGTTTTTTTATTGCATGGGCTTTACTTTTTTTCTCGAAATACTCATTTTCGCCCACAATACCTGCATCAGCTACACCGTCTGCTACTGAATTTGGGATGTCATCATCGCGAAGAAATAAAACTTCAACCGGAAAATTTCGTGCCGGAACAAGTAATAATCTTTTCCCCCATTCGAGTTTTATTCCGGTTTCTTGAAGCAAAGCCATTGTATCGTCATATAAACGACCTTTTGCCTGTACTGCTATTCTTAACATTATACTATTTTTATTTTTGGGTGCAAATTTACAAAATTTGACTCAAAGTATGGAATTAAAAGAAAAAAAAGAAGTCCGTTATAAAACGGACTTCTTAAGTTTCTGAGCATTTTTTTGCATTAGCTCTGTTTTGGTTTAGCTATTACTGTGCTACTACTGCTGCTGAATCAGCAACTACAGCTGCAGAATCAACCGGAGCAGCAACTGAATCAGTAACTACTGCTTCTTCAACTGGAGCAGCTTCTTCTGTTGCTTTAGGAGCGCATGAAGCAAAAACCATAGCAATGGCAAAAAATAAAAATACTTTTTTCATTTTAAAAATCCTTTCTTAATTAAAATTGTTTCTTTTGTAATTCAAAATCGGTGCAAATTTACGAATAATATTTTAAATCTGCATTAATATATATCGGTTTTTTTTTATTTTTTTTTGCGAAACCTACTTGTTTTGACGGATTGAATATAAAATTTGTTTTTTTGAAAAAAAAATGAGCCGGTTAAACTGAATTAACCGACTCTGATAACATTTTTTTACTGTTATTAGTTTACGCTATCAACAGCTGCTGAATCAACAGCTACTGTGTCAACAGCTACTGTGTCAACAACAACTACAGAATCTGTAGTAACTTCTTCAGTTTCAGTTGCTTTAGGTGCACAAGAAGCAAAAACCATAGCTACAGCAAAAAATAAAAATACTTTTTTCATTTTTACTAATCCTTTTTAAAAAATTAAACTTGTTTGTTATGCAATTCAAAATCGGCGCAAAATTACTACATTTTTTTCATTTGCAATGATTTTTTCTATTTTTTTTTAATTTTTTTTTGCAGATTCCGAAATTACAAACAAAAAAGCTGATAATCAACCTTTGCCATCGGCATTTACATTGGAATATAAATAACGTTTAATACTTTTCTTTGGCGTTTTTTCAAATTCATTGGGATAAAGTTTAATTTTCGAAACAGTTTCGTAAGAAGCAACTATTGTATTGAGTGTTTTACGATTTTCTTCCATAACCTCCTCAAGTTGTTTTTCGTCAAGTTTTTCTGCATCCACAGCATCATAATCAGGATAAACAAGGGCAACAAGTTTTCCCCGATCGTCAATTACCAAACTTTCCATTACATAAGGCATATTGTTTAACTTGGCTTCAATTTCTTCGGGATATATATTTTGTCCACTTGCACCAAGAATCATCGATTTATTCCTTCCACGTATAAATATGTTTCCTTTTTCGTCAATTGTACCAAGGTCACCGGTGTGTAACCAACCTTCGTCATCGAATATGCTTGCGGTTGCTTCAGGGTTTTTGTAGTAACCCGACATTAGGTTTTCACCTTTAACACAAATCTCTCCAACTCCAGTTTCAGCATCTACATTTATTAATTTTGCTTCCATAATATCAAGGAGTTTCCCTGCTGATTTTGGCACAAATTCTTTATAGTCTGCATAACTGATTAATGGAGCACATTCCGTCATACCATATCCAATGGTGTATGGAAATTTAATTTTATGGAAAAATTCTTCTACTTCGGCGTTGAGTGGTGCTCCACCAATAACAATTTGTGAAAATTCACCCCCAAAAGCATCCATAAGCCTTCTCTTAATCTGATTCAGAATTGGCTGATCGAGAAATGGGATACTCAACACCCATCGCATGCTGGGTTTAGCAAGCAAAGGTTGAATTTGTTTTTTATATATTTTTTCAACAATAAGTGGGACAAGAAAAACAACATTCGGCTTAACCTCGGCAAATGCATTCAGTAATATTTTAGGCGATGGGATTTTACCGATAAAATAAATATGACAGCCAGCAACCGTTGAAGTAAGAAATTCGAATGCGCATCCATAAGAGTGAGCCAACGGTAAAAATGAAATTATGCGATACATAGGTGCTACTAAACCCGTGCGGAGTCCGAAAGTGATATTACCTGCAAGTGCATTTCCGCTGGTCATAACTCCTTTACTAAATCCGGTAGTACCCGAAGTATAGTTTATCGACACCAATTCCGTGTTAGGTTTATCAATATACCTCACATGATCACGATAGAAACCATGAGGATATCTGCTTTTGAAGATGGCGTTAATAACATCGGGCTGTAATTGATGCATTTCAAGATCAGAACACAATTTGCTTTCTTCATTAGTTTCTTTTTCACCATCTTCTTGTAATTCAAAATTTATTATTTTCTTTTTGCAAGTTAAGGCTATACAGTTAAAATCTGTAAGCGAAAAAACAGCTCTGACTTCATTCAACTTATCTTCTTCAAGATTTTCCCAGTTTGAATCGCTGACAAAAAGCAATTTCGATTCTGAATGATTTACTATGTGATGAACATCGTTTGCGTTAAAATCCTGCAAAATCGGAACAATAATAGCACCATATGTAACTGTTGCTATATAAGTAATTGCCCAGTTAGCATTATTCCGACCTATCAAAGATATTTTGTCGCCCGGTACAATATGGCATTGTTCAAAAAGAATATGAAGCTTCGAAACGCGTTTAGCTACATCTTCATAAGTAACCGTAAAATCTTCGCCATAATTGGTGTAAGCAGGCAACTCCCAGTTTTTACGAAATGCGTCTTCAAAAAGACGTATGAAATTTTCCTGAATCATATTAGTTCATGTTTTCTTTTAGTTAAAATACAAAAGTAATAATTATTACACATACTTTGTATTTTTGTGCAATATTTTTTAACAACATATTACACTCAGTATAATGAATTTAAAATTCCCATTGATTTGAATTAAAAAAAATCATTAACCTAAAAAATTTAAGGTTGAAATTGAAATAGTTATTGTTTATCTCGACAAAAAAAACTAATTTTGTGCCGCTTTTCTGAAAAGAAAAAGTGTGATGGGAAATTAAGCCACAAATCACTTAAAAACCACGGGCTTAAATTTTGAGTAACACAAAAAAAGTAACAAAAAATGAAAACATTTGAATTAAAAGGAACTGTAAGAAACGAATTAGGTAAAAAAGTATCGAAAGCTGAACGTCAGAGTGGTAGTGTACCATGCGTACTTTACGGTGGTAAAGAAAATTTGCATTTCACTTCAACCGTTGCCGACTTAAGAAAACTTATTTATTCACCTGAAGTATATGTAGTAGAACTCAATATTGATGGAAACAAATCAAAAGCAGTTTTAAAAGACCTACAATTTCATCCTGTTAGCGATGCAATTTTACACATCGATTTTCTCGAAATAAATGAGACAAAACCTGTAGTTGTTGAAATTCCTGTAAAACTCGAGGGACTTGCCGAAGGGGTAAAAGCCGGTGGTAAAATGAGTATGGAAATGCGTAAACTTAAAGTGAAAGGCATTTATACAAACATTCCTGAAAGTATAATTGTGGATGTAACAAATCTCGGACTTGGAAAATCAATACAAGTAGGACATTTAAAAGTTGAAAATATTGAATTCCTCAATGCTAAAAATGCAGTAGTTGCACAAGTTAAACTTACAAGAGCAGCTCGTGGTGCAGCGGCAGCAGCAGCAAAAAAATAATTACATACAACTTCAATTATCATGAAGTATCTGATTGCCGGTTTGGGTAATATTGGTAATGAATACCATAACACCCGCCACAATATAGGTTTTACAATATTGGACGCTTTTGCCGGAGCGTCCAATGTTTTTTTTACTGAAAACCGTTACGGAAGCACTGTCGAGTTAAAGCTAAAAGGCAGGAATATCATCCTGCTCAAACCATCCACATTTATGAATCTGAGCGGAAATGCTATCAGATACTGGATGCAAAAAGAAAAAATTGAACCTGAAAATCTTTTAGTTGTTGTTGACGATGTAGCTTTGCCCTTCGGAACGCTTCGGCTTAAACCAAAAGGCTCCGATGCCGGACATAATGGTTTGAAAAACATACAGGAAGTGTTAGGTCATAGCAATTATGCAAGACTTAGATTTGGCATTGGCAACGATTATCCGAAAGGCCATCAGGTGCAATATGTGCTCGGGAAATGGACTCCGGAGCAGGAAATTGCTTTGCCTGAACGATGTGAAAAAGCAATAGAAATCATAAAAAATTTTGTTCTGGAAGGCATCGAACTAACCATGACACGATTTAACGGAAAATAAAAATTTTGACTTCTATGACATGAAAGAAGAAGTAAGAATTGACAAATGGTTGTGGGCAGTACGATTGTTCAAAACACGAACACTTGCTGCTGAAGCTTGCAAAAAGGGCAAAATATTTATTGACAATCAAACTGTAAAACCATCACGCCATATAAAGAAAGGCGAGATAATTCAGGTAAAACGTAATCCTGTTGTTTTTTCGTTTAAAGTTCTTGAACTTGCTGAAAACCGCATGAATGCAAAACTTGTTCCTGACTTTATGGAAAACGTAACAACCCTTGACCAGCTTGAATTGTACGAAATAGGAAAACTGAATGCAAAACTCGGAAGAGAACGAGGCACAGGACGACCTACAAAAAAAGAACGCCGTGAACTTGACAGTTTTACCGAACCGGTTTTTTTAGACGATGATTTTGATTTTGAATTTTGATATTTTGATATTTTGGAAAATTGAGAAATATTAGTAAATTAGGATAATATAAATTCTTATCAATAATAAGTTTAAATTGTAAATTCGTAAATTCGTAAATTGTAAATTAATAAGATGTTTATAGCTCAAAAACTGAAAAAAGATAATATCTGTGAATATCTGCTGTATATGTGGCAAACAGAAGATATTTTAAGAGCATCTCAACTCGACATCGACAAAGTTAACGAAACCATAGTGCAACGTTACAAGTCACTTACGGAAGCAGAAAAAAAACAACTTTATGAGTGGTACGAAAGCCTAATGGATATGATGCGCAGAGAAAATCTGCAACAAAGTGGGCATTTGCAAATAAATAAAAACACACTTGCAGAGATCACTGAATTTCATTATGAACTATTAAAATCCGG
>CAZDSY010000026.1:0-2785 GCA_964508285.1 uncultured Paludibacter sp. | reverse complement strand
CAGGCTTTTATTATTGGCGAAAAATTTATTGGAACCGATAATGTTTGTATGATACTAGGCGATAATATTTTTTACGGTTTCGATTTTTCTCGTATACTACGCGAAGCTGCACAGCTCGAAGATGGCGCTACGGTGTTTGGATATTATGTAAACGATCCTGAGCGTTATGGTGTGGCCGAATTTGACAAAACCGGAAAAGTGCTCAGCATCGAAGAAAAACCTGCCGAGCCAAAGTCGAATTACGCAGTCACCGGACTTTATTTCTACAGCAACGATGTGGTTGCGAAAGCCAAAGGACTGAAACCGTCGAAGCGTGGTGAACTCGAAATTACCGATCTCAACCGTCTTTATCTTGAAGAAGGCCGATTGAGCCTGAAAATGATGGGACGTGGCATGGCATGGCTCGATACTGGTACGCACGACAGTTTGCTCGAAGCTTCGAATTTTATTGCCACCATCGAAAATCGTCAGGGATTGAAAGTGGCATGTTTGGAGGAAATTGCATATCGCTACGGTTACATTGACAAAGAAAAACTTCTTCAACTGGCTGAACCTTTGAAGAAAAATCACTACGGAGAATATCTTTTTAAAATTGCAAAAGAAAATATCTAAAATTTTGCTTAGTAGTATGAAAGTGCTATTTCGATTAAAATACTTTTTTGTTTGGGGGTTTGTTGTTCTGAATTGTAATTTTGTTGCTGCGCTGTACAAAGTAGATAATGTGTTTGGAGGTTTTGAGTATATTGAACTTTCGCAGAATTCGTTTCGTAATATTGGGAAGGATAATCATACTTATTTTCTCGGCTTTTCAAAGCAAATTGATAAGAAGACACTCTGGGGAATTCATTATGCCGGAATGAATGTGGAGTTAAGCGAAAAGCACTTGCAGGATCCATCACCTTTTTATAAAGGCGATTTTGCGGGTGTTAATGGCAGGCTGAATGTTCAGCGTTTGTATTTAGACTATTATTATCGCTGGGATTTTGGGAAAATCTGGATTGAGCCAATTGTTTCGTTAGGTGCAGGTCGGAATAGTTGGTTTTTTGATAATACCCTTACAAATGAGAATTATTATCTGAAGACTTACAGTATGTCATTAGCCGGTAAATTCCGATTCACTTTTTTTCAATATCCTTTTATTGAAATAGGTTCGATTGATGCATTTGCTTTTGTGAAGAAAAATAGAAACCCTGAGCAGTTTTTGGGAAATGCTCACATTGCTTTTAATAAATATGGCGGATTGTTCAACTGGATTTTTCTTGGGGTGAACTTTCCTTTAGTGAAAAAATGATTTTAGTTAGGATTATTGTTTTATGCAAATTACAGAAACTCCTGTCAAGGACTTATTGATTATTCAGCCCCGTGTGTTTGCCGATGCACGTGGCTTCTTTTTTGAATCGTACAACGAAAAACTTTATCACGATGCTGGTATTGATATTCTTTTTTGCCAGGATAATCAATCGAAATCGGGCTATGGCGTTATTCGCGGACTACATTATCAGTTGAATCCGCATAGCCAGTCGAAACTTGTTTCGGTTATACAGGGCGCTGTGTGGGATGTGGCTGTGGATTTGCGTAAAAACTCGCCCACTTTCGGACAATGGTACGGAGTGGAGCTTACCGAGGAGAATCACACGCAGTTTTTTATTCCTAAAGGTTTTGCGCATGGTTTTTCGGTGTTGAGTGAGACAGCAATTTTCTCTTACAAATGCGACGACTTTTACAATCCGACACTTGAGCGTGGCATTATGTTCGACGATCCTGCTCTTGCCATCGACTGGAAAATTCCTGCCGGAAAGGAAATAATTTCCGAAAAAGACCTTAAACATCCTGGTTTTAATGATGCTGAAAAAAACTTTTAGAACTGAAATCCAATGAACAATATATTAGTTACTGGTAGCAAAGGTCAGCTTGGAAACGAAATGCAGCTTATTGCAAAAAAAAATCCTGATTTTGATTACTTTTTTACCGATGTCGATGAATTAGACATTACCAATATTGAGGCTATTGAAAATTTTGTTGTTGACAATAAAATTGATTTTATTGTGAACTGCGCCGCTTATACAGCCGTTGACAAAGCTGAAACGGATATTGAATTCTGTTATAAAATTAATGCCGAAGCCGTAAAAAACATTGCCGAAGTTGCTAAAAAGATCAGCGTTAAAGTTATTCATGTTTCGACGGATTATGTTTTTAATGGAGAAAATTTCAAACCATACAACGAGGAAGACGTAGTTTGTCCGGTTAGTGTTTACGGGAAATCGAAACTCGAAGGTGAAAAAGTGCTTTTTGAAACTATGCAGGAAGCCGTTGTAATTAGAACATCATGGCTGTACTCATCGTTTGGGAATAATTTTGTGAAAACCATGATGAAACTTGGCACAGAAAGAGAAGCAATGAATGTAATTTTCGACCAGGTAGGAACGCCAACTTATGCCGCCGACTTAGCCGAAGCAATTGCAACAATTTTAAAATCTGATAATTTTGTGCCCGGAATTTACCATTTTTCAAACGAAGGAGTTTGCAGCTGGTACGATTTTGCCATTAAAATTCACCAAATTGCAGGAATTAAATGCCTGGTTCGCCCAATAGAATCGAAAGAATATCATTTCACCACACCACGCCCACATTACAGCGTTTTGAACAAATCGAAAATCAAGAAGACTTACGGTGTGGATATACCGCATTGGGAGGAAAGTTTAAGAAAGTGTGTAGATATTTTGAAGAATAATTAATTCTACTTTGACAGATTAGGATTTTGCCTAAGATATGCATTATTGATATC
>CAZDSY010000025.1:0-29541 GCA_964508285.1 uncultured Paludibacter sp. | reverse complement strand
GATGGTTTTTGTTACTCATTAGCTGATTTTCTTCGACCTGAAAACGATTGGGTGGGAGTATTTGCCAACACTATAATTGGCGCCGAAGCTTTTGCCGAAACTTTTGAAAAGGAAGATGATATGTACACCTCTATCTTGATTAAAACACTTGCCGACAGGCTTGCCGAGGCAACTGCTGAATGGTTGCATTATAAAATCAGAAAAGAAATCTGGGGTTTTGTTCCCGATGAGAAATTGAACATTTCCGAATTTTTCAAAGCACATTATCAAGGAATACGTCCGGCGGTGGGTTATCCTTCGCTTCCCGATCAATCGGTAATTTTTATACTCGACAAACTGATTGATTTTCAGAAATCAGGCATATCGCTAACTGAAAATG
Organism: uncultured Paludibacter sp.; assembly: GCA_964508285.1. Classification (GTDB taxonomy): domain Bacteria; phylum Bacteroidota; class Bacteroidia; order Bacteroidales; family Paludibacteraceae; genus Paludibacter. The sequence goes on along the minus strand of CAZDSY010000025.1, from coordinate 29,162 downwards.
GAGCCATGTACCCAAATGCATCAGTAGCAGGTTTGGTTTTCGCGCATCCGAAATCGAAATACTTTAACATCGGAAAAATTGATGAAGCGCAGTTTTTAGATTATTGCAGTCGCTCAGGAAAGGAGCCTGAGGTGTTGCGAAAATGGCTTGCTGCTAACTTGTAAGTCGTTTCAAATTTATTAATATAATAAGTTCTGTTTTCTCGTTGTCAATCGTCCGTTGTCTTTGTTCATTGTTCTTTACACTCAGTACTTAAAAAATGCGAATAGATATAATTTCTGCTGTTCCGGAGCTGCTCGAAAGTCCTTTAAATCACTCGATTGTAAAACGCGCCCGCGATAAAGGCTTGGTGGAAGTGCATGTACATAATTTGCGTGATTACACTACCAACAAACATCGCCGCGTGGACGATTATGCTTTTGGTTTCAGTGCAGGTATGGTTATCCAAATTGAACCGGTTGAGCGAATTATCAGCAAATTAAAGTCCGAACGAATTTATGATGATGTGATTTACACTTCGCCCGATGGCGAGCTTTTTAATCAACCATTGGCCAATAAATTGTCTCTTACCGAAAATCTTCTTATACTTTGCGGACATTACAAAGGTATCGACCATCGTATTCGGGAACATTTAATTACACGCGAAATTTCTGTGGGCGATTTTGTGCTTACCGGAGGTGAATTACCGGCTGCAATCATGACCGATGCAATTGTACGACTGATACCGGGTGCTATAGGCGATGAACAATCTGCTTTGTCCGACTCGTTTCAGGATAATTTACTTGCACCCCCGGTTTATACTCGCCCGGCCGACTACAAAGGTTGGAAGGTACCCGAAATTTTACTTTCAGGGCATCAGGCTAAAGTTGACGAATGGAACCACCAGCAGGCTTTGGAGCGAACCAAACGTCTGCGTCCGGATTTGCTGAAAGATTAATTTTGAAGTAAAATTTGAAAGGTTGAATTATTTTTGAAAGCAAGTTTAATCATATTATCTTTTTTTGCTGCCGGTTTACTGCTCGGTATTTTCAGAATTTTACCCGCTGAATGGCAAAATGTCGATATAAGTTTCTTCGTTTTATGCGCGTTGATGTTCACAGTTGGGTTTAGTATTGGTCACCAGCCCGATACTGTAAAACAGTTTCGCAGGATTCATTCCAGGGTGCTTTTTTTGCCGCTTTTTACTATTGCCGGAACTTGGTTTGGTGCTGTGGTTGCTTCACTTTTTTTTAGACATTCAATGACAGATATGCTTGCTGTAAGCTCAGGTTTTGGCTATTATTCTCTATCATCAATCTTAATTACCGAATACAGGGGAATAGAATTAGGCACAATTGCACTTCTTGCAAATATTTTCCGTGAAATTCTTGCACTTTTGCTTGCTCCGCTCATGGTAAAATATTTTGGCAAGCTTGCTCCTATAGCTGCAGGTGGCGCTACAACTATGGATACTACTTTCCCGATTATCGTTCGTACTTCAGGGAAAGAATTTTCAATTGTTTCTGTTTATCATGGATTTATCATGGATTTTACGGTACCTTTTATGGTAACACTTTGGTGCAGCATTTAGAAATAATGTAAAATGTAGAAATGAAAATTTGAAAATGAATAATAAACAAGTTTAATCAATATCCTGAAAAATTATTCCGACTATTTCAAATTCAATTTACCTTCCTTTTTAATTCTCTTGATTATTGAGTTTCATTTCTATATTGTTTTATTTTCTGTTAAATTTTAACAAGAACAATGAACTTTAATTTGTAAATTTGTCATCTGTAAAACATAAAAAACACAGATAAAAATTTAAAACATTTCTTTGTATGAAATCTGATATAGAAATTGCACACGAATCGCATCTTGAAAAAATTTCGGCGGTAGCACGCGAATTGGGCATTGCCAAGGATACGCTCATATCCTATGGCCCATATATTGCCAAAATTCCCTGTTGTATGATCAAGCCTAAAAAAACGCGAAAAAGTAAACTGATACTTGTTACGGCAATTACTCCAACAAAAGCAGGAATAGGGAAAACCACAGTTTCAATTGGGTTAAGTTTAGGATTAAACAAAATTGGCAAAAAGGCTTCTGTGGCTTTACGTGAACCTTCGCTCGGTCCGTGTTTTGGTATGAAAGGTGGCGCTGCCGGTGGCGGTTATGCACAGGTTTTGCCTATGGAAAATATTAATCTGCACTTTACCGGCGATTTCCATGCTATAACATCAGCCAACAATATGATATCGGCTTTGCTCGATAATTATATTTATCAAAACAGGAATCAGGCTGATGGTATCAAACAAGTGCTTTGGAAGCGTGTGCTTGATGTGAATGACCGCAGTTTACGTAATATCATAACCGGTTTGGGAGGAAATGCCAATGGAATTCCAACCGAAACAGGGTTTGACATTACACCTGCATCCGAAATTATGGCAATTCTATGTCTTGCCGAAAATCAGGATGATCTGAAACGGCGGATTGGTAAAATATTATTAGGTTATACTTATTCAGGTAAACCTGTTACTGTTGACGATTTGGGAATTGCAGGTGCAATTGTAGTGCTTCTTAAAGATGCTATGCATCCTAATCTGGTGCAAACCACCGAAAATACTCCGGCGTTTATTCATGGCGGACCTTTCGCAAATATTGCGCATGGATGTAATTCGGTAGTGGCAACTAAAACAGCACTTAGTTTTACCGATTATGTGGTTACTGAAGCTGGGTTCGGTGCCGATTTGGGTGCAGAAAAATTCCTGAATATCAAATGTCGCAAATCGGGATTGAGTCCTGCGCTTTCGGTGCTGGTTGTTACTACACAAGCACTTAAAATGCACGGAGGCATTCCTGTAAAGGATATTAAGCTTCCAAATGCCGAAGGATTGATAAAAGGTTTCGAAAATCTTGATAAACATATAGAAAACCTGAAATCTTTCGGACAGAATGTGTTGGTGGCATTTAATAAATACAGTTTTGATATTGATGAGGAAATTGAATTACTGAAAAAGCATTGCAAGGAAAAAGAAGTAGGGTTTGCAGTAAACAATGCTTTTGCATTGGGTGGAGAAGGGGCAGTGGAATTGGCTCAAAAAGCAGTGGAGATGATTGAAAATCAACCAGCAAAGCCAATACATTACACATACAAGGACACAGATACCATCGAACGTAAAATTGAGAAAATAGCTCTGAAAATTTATGGCGCTCGTCGGGTGTTATTTTCCGAGAAAGCATTAGCACAAATTCCTCGATTAATTGAAATGGGAGCCGGAGAGTATCCGGTTTGTATTGCAAAAACGCAATACTCTTTTTCCGACGACGAAAAAGCTTATGGTGTTGCCCGCGATTTCGATTTCCATATCAATGACTTAGTGCTTAACAACGGAGCTGAATTTATTGTAGCTATTGCGGGGAATATCATGCGTATGCCCGGATTACCCAAAGAACCGCAAGCTAAATATATCGATTTAGTGGATGGGAAAATTGTGGGATTGAGTTAATAAAGGTCAATAAAACAGAGAGATTTCGCTAAAAAATATCTTTCAGTACATATAAAACTAACAAATCTTATTAACAACGATTATTAATGTAAAGAGGCTGTACATATTAACCAGCCTCTTTACATTTATTTAATTCTTTATCAACTTCAAATATGTGGAATTATTATTGAAAATAATTTTACAAATATATACTCCACATATTGCATTTTCTGCCTGCCATTCGAACTTTTGTTCGCCTGAATATACTCTTCCGTTGTATAATTGTTTTACTAAACGTCCATCGATACTGAAAATATTCAGTTGTAATTTGCCTTCGTACGGAATGTTCAGCTGAATACGTGTTTTGTGACGGAAAGGATTCGGATAACTTGAACATACGAGCAAATCCGAAAGTGGAGTTTCGACAGCATTTGGATTGGTAAATACAAACACTGCTTGTGTTAATGCCGACCATTCAGTACTGCTTTTCGCGCGAGCTTTTACGGTGGTACTGCTGCCAATGCTCAAAGGAAGGGAGTAAGTTTTGGCTGTGGTTGAAACATGGCCCGAAATAGCCGTACGAGGATCATTGCCATCGGTAGTGTAATAAATGGTACCGCTTTTTGCTGAAATGCCAAGTTCAATGGCTGAAGTAATATTTCCTCCCTGATGTGTGAAAACAGGTGCATCTATCGATGGATAAAGCGAAGCAGCTTTCAGTTGATTTAACAAAATATCGGTTCGTTGCGGGAAATAATTCGTAATCAGATCGGCTTTGCGTGGCAACCAGTGGTCATCAAGGGTATAAGGATTATACGGCGTGTACCAATCGCTCCAGCGAGCTGATTCACATATTATTGCCTGATCAATTTCAGCTGCAAGTTTATTGTACCTTTCAATGTTTTTAGCAGGAGTAAGCATTCCTTCATCATCTATTAAATGCATTTTAATACGGTCGGCAATTGTAACTTTAAAATCAGCATTTTTCTTGAGATATTGCATAAAGGCGGTAGGATTTCCTGCTGTTCCGGTTATGATTTTATTCTCTGTTACCGATGTCATTGAAGTTTCGGCATCCCACACAAAAAACCGGAATCCGGCATCGTTGGTTACACGATTTCTCCCGACTGTCCAGTTGTTCGCGTCCCAATCGCCATTGCCAATATAATAATTAATCAGCATATAATCAATGTAATTATCAACATCTAATAGGTTCTGATAGGCAGGATTTATGGTTCCGTCAGCATTCCGTCCCTGAATTTTCTGATAATTAACATTGTTTTCAACACCAGTGATTTGCGACTTAAGAGCATTCCATGCCACCATGGTTCCATCGGTTGGCGTTGTGGTTTCCTTTTCTTTTATCACATCATAATCGTCTTCATTACCACCAAGATATGACTCTAAAAAATCGTTGTTCAACTCTTCCGAAACGTTGTAAAGTCCCCAATACAAATTGTTGATATATAGATGAACAAATGTTTCGTGTGCCGATGGATGACCCATGTCTAACTGTGTAGTTTTTGCCCACGAATCCTGAATATATTGTGCCGCTTTTTGCTGATTGGCATCGTTTTTAACCCAAGTATAATTATATCCTGCTCGTAGTACTAATGAATTGAATTCTTTGGCCGATTTTTTCTCATTAAAAATATCAAAGTTTAACTTTGATGGTCCATAGGTTGGTTTGAATGATATTTCAAAACCGTGTTTAGGGCTGTTTGAAGGTCGGCGACTGTTTCCTCCATGGAGCTTCAGCCTGCAATTTATCTGAAATTCTTTGCCGGTGGCAGGATCGAAATATTCCACCGAAGCTGGACGTTCCCACGATTTACTGGTTGTATGAGGTAACCCTGTAAAAATATAAATACCACCCGTGTTTACATTTTCGATGTTCGAAAATAAATTGCTTATATCCGTAACGATATGCATGGAAGGTAGTGTTTGAAAAGCGCCGGTAATACGGTCCTTATATGCCGAAGCTGATGTTACTCTTGCATCCATTTCATAATCGGCAGGAATTGATGTGGTGGCTGTAGCTTCTTTCCAGTCGGTGGGATAACCGGCAGGCGCTTTTGGTTGTTTGAGTACATCACTTAAAAAAACATAGGTATTACTTACTATCGGGCTGCTAACATTGGCATCATTAATAACTACCGCGCTTAAAGGCGTAGTGGTAGAAATCCGAATCGGTGCCGTGTAAAGTGTCGCGTTTGTTTTTGTGGGTCTGCTACCGTTGGTTGTATAATAAATTTTACCTTCGCCTCCCGGTATTGATAAAGTAATATCGAAAGGTGCGTTGTAAAATCCGCGTTTATGACTGAAAACGGGTGTAAAAGGCACATCGCTTGCCACATTTTCTGCTCCGGGTGTAGGAGTGCTGAAATATACCAATTGACCCTGATAAATACCGAATGATACATCCTGACGTTGCGCAGGAAACAAGGGCGCATATTCATAAGAAACCGTTAAATCAGGCTCAATAATTCCCAAATATTCGCCCGAACCTGAAAGTTTGAAGTTAGTATGCAAGGTTTTTGCAGGATCAACCCGATTTTTATCCGAAGCAAAAACGACTAAATAACTATTTTTAGGAATGATTACGGATGGAAATTGCCATTTTGTTTTGTTGTCGGCATCATCGGTTAAATACCAACCGGCTAAATCAATGGGTTCATCAGTTTCGTTATATAATTCCAGCCAGTCGGAATGTTGACCATCTTCATCGATTATTCCGTTGGAATTCACAGCCATAAATTCAGTAATAAGAATTTTTTGACTTTGAGCATTAATATTCAAGGATATGAATTGAAGAACAGTAATAACGATAACTATACCAAAAAAATTATTAATTTTCATTCGTAACTATGTGTTTTTTATTGATTAGATGCTATAGATGTATTAAAATAAATCGTTAAATCCCAAATCGTTAAATCTTCAATTCTCTAAATTCTTATTGTACTTCTAACGATTCAAAGCTCAAACCCTGAATATTTTCACCGAAAATTCGCACATAATATTTCCCGGCATTTATATATGTTCCGGTAGTGGTGCTTATTTGCTTCCATTTTTCAGGGGCTTCAGGAAAAGTAATTTCGTCATCGCGAAGCAAAGTTCCATTTGCCGCTAACAATTGAAGACGTGCTTTAATTGGTTTTCCGCTCATATTCATATAATTGAAACGCAAAGCATAAACCTGGGCTAAACCTGTATTGATTTCCCACTGAATTGAATTTTCATTTTCTCCACTTTTGCTTTTGCCTGTTCCTCCGCCTTTACCCAAAACTACACCTTCTTTTTTTCGCACTGTTAATTTCTCAAATTTTCCTTTCAATTCGGCAGCTTCAGCCCTATAAATCAAGCTTTTTCGCAAATTTGTATCAGCAGGAAGTAATTCCGATGGAGTTTTATCCATCGTGTTTTTATCAGCAGTTTCCCAACTCCAGTCACTTTGCTGCGGATACACGACTTTTACCGATTTATCTTCGGTAGCAATGGCAATTGCCGAAATCAACGCTTGCCCGGCTTTCACTTCAGGGAAGTTAATAATTAGTTTTCCGCCTTTTACGTTAACGTGAACCACTTTTTTCAATGCGCCATCGTGTCCGCTTTCCGCCCAAATATCCAAATCATCAATTACAACCGAGTCATTTACTGCCACATCGAATATTCGCAAACCTTCGCAGTCGGTTTTTTCACTGCCTCCCGTTCCGTGCCAGGGTTCCGTAAAGTAAAATTCAATCCGGTATTTGCCATCAGGAACATTGAACGTGTAATGTAATTTATGTCTGCCAAAACGGAATTGTCCGAACAAAGCCCAGTCTTTTGTGCCGCGAATAGGGTCGTACGTTACACGTTGACTTGCTTGATATGGATTCAGCCCTTTAAAATCAGCAGCCCATGAACGTGAATATGTTGTGTCGTCTTTCATCCATGTTTGACCAAATTCATCTTTGTACTCTTCACCTCCGCAATTGAGGCGATAAAGATAATTGTAGCCTTCGGTTGCTTTCAATATATTTTTATCAGAATTCTTTTTATAAAAAAACTTGTCAAAATTTGGCGCTTTTTCTAAATTATTCAGCACGATAATATCTTCAGCAACTGCTTTTCCTTCGAAATAACCCACAGCACGAAGTACATTGTAGCGGATATCGCGATTTTCCCAAGTGAAATGCGTTCCGATGCCGTTGTTTTTCATTTTACCAAGATAAACCGAATCCACGGCATCGTTATAAAGTTTTACGCTGTCGCAGTTACTGTAAACATCTATGGTTGCACGCCGGCGTTTCTCAAAACGATTTGGCCAAGAGTGTGAAACGATATACACCATGGGATCCGTTTTGGCAGAAACATAGTTGGCTTTGTACAAATAATACATATCTGTTGGTTCTTCCCATGGTGTTACCAATCCTTTGTAATTAAATGGACCAACTTTATCAATCACCCGATGTGCTTCGTCGGGCTGACGGCGTCCGGGATTGTCGTGAGAACTGTAAATCCACTGAAATTGTCCGCAAACACTGTCGCGTACCGATTTGGCTAATTTAATTTTTGTTTCCATCACTTTACAGGCGCGACTTTCGCTCCAAGGCGCATTTAAGTCTGTTTTAGGATTTTCGGTGTGAAAACCAAGCGAGCGCCAGGCGCCATATTCGCCATTAAGCAACTGATTTTTTTGCGATAGTTCCTTATCGTAATTTTCAAGAATTCCGGTATTATACGTTCCGCTCCAATTTTGTACTACATTCCAGTCGGTTCCTTCACCTCCGTTACAGGTAGTTATAACACGCATGTTTCGGGCTGTCGGATCCATTTCGCGTATAATTTCACTGCATTCTTCGGCAAAATCACGCGGTAAAACACTTTCGTTTTGCAGGCCCCACATAATAATTGAAGGAGAATTCCGACGTTCTTTTACCCATTGACGAAGCAGTGTTTTGAAATTCGATTTGAATTCGGGAGTATCGTACCAAATATGCGCCGACATTTGTGTCCAGAACAAAATGCCATTCTCATCGAACAAACGCTGATAGTAAAGATTGTGAGGCTGATGCGCATCGCGAAAAGCATTGAAGCCTGCCGATTTTATTTGTTTGACTCTCGCATAAATTTGTTCAGAGCTAAACGCGTGCGATTGTCCGAACTGATGCTCGTATTCGCAGGTTCCGTTTATAAATACAGGTTTGCCGTTCAGAAAAAACCGTCCATCATTATCGTTACGTTTCACCGGCCAACTGATGGTACGAATGCCAAAAGGAGTTGAAATTTCATCGGTTGTAACATTTTCGCCCCGTTTTATCATAGTAGCCAATTGATACAAATACGGTTTTTCAATGCTCCAACGCGTGGGATTTTTGATAGTGGATAACTGACGAATTATTTTTGTTTCGTTAGGTTGTAAAATAACTTTTTCTGCTAAGCGAAAAACACCAATTCCATCATCGTTATTCAATTTGTTTACCAACTCAATTTCAACTTTTTTATCGGAATAATTTTTAATTTCGGTTTCGATAAAAACTGTATCGGCATAATCGTTATGCCACACGTGTACCCCAAAAGGTACGATACGCACTTTATCGGTAATTTCAAGTACAACAGGACGAAATATACCCAAAGGTTGTGAGCCTTCACTGAATCCCCATTCCGATGAGCAACCACCACATACCCAAGGCATATCAGCTATCATTTCGGGATGTTCCGCCTCAACTGTCAGGTTATTTGTTTGTCCGGGTTTAATTACGTTTGTTACATCTATGGTTGTTGTGGTTCTTCCGCTTGGGAAGCGCTTGAACTTTTTCCCATTTAGAGTTACCGTAGCATACGTTCCTACTCCTTCGAACCGAAGAAAAAATTGCTTGTTTTCACCGGCATCGGGCGCTGTGAATGTTTTGGAGTAGGTTGCAATGCCATGCAAATTTCCATGTGTTAGTTGCCGATAGCCGTAATAATCATCCCAATTATGAGGAATATTTACTTTTAGAGTATCTTTTCCCATCCAGGTCTTCCAGTCATTGTTCAGATTTACAATTGTACGCCTGTTTTTTACTTCCGGTTCTGGGAAACGAACCTGCGAGCGTCCCAATGGTTTACTGGTAGCAACAGCTATTCCTCGTTGGTCGTTTTTATTAACGGCGCAATAGAAATGATAAACCACACCGTTGTGTTTCACTACATAACTTTTATGTGCGAATAAATTATCGAATGGTTTTGATGGAATTATCAAATCGTCGCCCTGCCAGTCGTTCCAATGAATTAAATCATAACTGCACGCAAAAGTATTGTACGCTTTATAAGGTTTGTTTGTGTTGAAGGCTGAAAAATAAAACATTACATACAATTCGCCAAACTGAACTATTTGCACATCGCCCGTAATCATCCCTTGAATTTCGTGACCAAAAACAGGATTTCCATCGTAACGTTTCCAGTTTTTCATATCTTTCGATAACGCAATGCCAATTCGTTCGCCTTTCAAACCTGTTTCAGGATGTTTTCCACCGGCATTGTAAAACATTACAAACGGAGCGCCCAAGGTTTTTTTCTTATCCCAATAAATAGTGCTTTTGTATTGCGTGAGGTTTTCGAACCATTGAGCATCGTTGTCTTTTATCGAAAGAATAGGTTTTTGTGCCGATTCCCACTCAAGGGCTTTTCCTAAGTTCTTTTTCGAAGTCCACGCCAAACCAACATTCAAAGGTCCTTTCTCATATCCCGAATTTTCACCTCCAATGTAAGTCATCCAGTATTTTCCTTTAAATGGTTGCAATTCATAGTTGCCATCCCACGTGTTGTCGGGTAAAGCGGGGAATCCGCCTCGCTGACTTTGATCCCAATAACCATCACGGAACGAGAGAATTTTACCAATGGTTTTCCACTGCAATAAATCATTGCTTTCAGCTATCCAGGTTTCGTAACCGCGTCCATCGGTGCCTGTACTTCCATTGTAAAGAACGTATGTCATAAACCATTTCCCCTCTTTTTGGAAAACGGTGGGGCAGTCAATTTTGTAATTGTTCGAAGTTGGCGCTAAAACCAAACCATATTTGTAGGGAGTTTTTACTTGCTCGAAAATTTCAGCCATACGGGCTTGGCTTACCACATTTTTGCCTTCTTCTGTAGTTCTAAAAGTATGGTTTTGCGATTGAGCAACTAAAGTAAAGAAAAGAGAAAGTATGATGATAATCGATTTCATAAATAATTCTAAACCTCAACAATTATTTATGACGGAAAACTTGTGGGGATGTAACCTGAAATCAAGAATCTAAAAACGAATTCGAACTATTGAGTGTTGAAAATCAATCTTTTCCCCAAAGTTGATCAATTACCTTTGGAAAGTATTCATACTCCAATGCGTGGACTTTTGTAGCGAGCGATTCGGGAGTATCAGATGGTTCAACTTTGCACTTAGCCTGAAAAATTGTATTTCCTTCGTCGTAGTTTTCATTCACGTAATGTATAGTAATGCCCGAATGTGTTTCTCTGGCTTCAATTACTGCCTTGTGCACTCTGTCGCCATACATACCTTTGCCCCCGTATTTAGGCAAAAGCGCAGGATGTATGTTGATGATTTTGTTCGTGAAAGCCTCAATTATATTCTGCGGTACGCGCAATAAAAAACCCGCCAATACGATACAATCAATTTTGTATTCATTTAATATTTCGAGCACTTTTATACCTTCAATGAACTCATTTTTCGATAATGTTAAGGAGGGAATTTTTAAATTTTTGGCTCTTTGATGTATAAAAGCATCAGGATTATTCGATAGTATAACAGGAAAAATGAATTTCTGGTTATGTGAAAAATATTTAATTATGTTTTCGGCATTCGACCCCGACCCCGAAGCGAAAATGGCTATTCTGACAGACATAGGACAATAAATTTATTGCTCAAAAGCGTTTTAATTGTGCAAAAAAATACAATTTTTTCAGTCGAAATGGTAGATATTTGAAGAATTTTTCATTTCTTTGCAGCGCAAAATTAGAAAACAAATTTTATTTACAAACTTAAAAGATTAAAATTATGTCAGAAGTTGCTGCTAAAGTAAAAGCTATTATCTGTGACAAATTAGGCGTAGAAGAATCAGAAGTAGTTCCAACTGCCAGTTTCACAAACGATTTGGGTGCAGACTCACTGGACACTGTTGAGCTGATTATGGAATTCGAAAAAGAATTCGGTATTTCTATTCCTGACGATCAGGCTGAAAAAATTGCCACAGTAGGTGAAGCAATCGCTCACATCGAAGCTTTACAAAAATAAGTTTATTCCGCAATTTTTTATTTATGGAATTAAAAAGAGTTGTGGTAACGGGTTTAGGCGCCGTTACTCCCCTTGGCAATACTGTTCCGGATCTCTGGAACGGTATTGTTAATGGTATTAGTGGTGCAGGCCCAATAACTTACTTTGATACTACACAGTTTAAGACAAAATTTGCCTGTCAGGTAAAGAACTTCGATCCATCTTCCTTTCTTGATCGCAAGGAAGCGCGAAAAATGGATTTATACACACAATATGCTATAGCTTCAGCTAAAGAAGCGATTGATAATTCAGGCATAAACCTCGAAACAATAGATAAAGATGAGGTAGGTGTGATTTTTGCTGCAGGCATTGGTGGTATTCAGACTTTTGAACAGGAAATTGGATATTATTATCAGAATATTGAAAACGGACCAAAATTCAATCCGTTTTTTATCCCCAAAATGATATCGGATATTGCTGCAGGGCAAATCTCGATGATATATGGTTTTCGCGGGCCAAATTATTCTACTGCATCGGCTTGTGCTTCATCAACCAATGCACTCATTGATGCATTCAATTATATACGTCTTGGTAAAGCAAATATAATTGTAACCGGTGGTGCCGAAGCTGCTATCACACCCGGTGGAGTCGGAGGTTTCAACGCATTAACTGCATTATCAACACGGAACGATGAACCTCAGACTGCTTCGCGTCCTTTCAGTAAAAGCCGCGATGGTTTTGTGATGGGCGAAGGCGCCGGTTGCTTGGTGCTTGAAGAATTGGAACATGCATTGGCACGTGGTGCGAATATTTACTGTGAAGTAGTAGGTGGAGGCTTATCAGCCGATGCTTATCACCTTACAGCAAGTCACCCCGATGGTTTGGGCGCTAAATTGGTTATGCGGCGTGCTCTTAAAGATGCTGGTATGAAACCCGAAGATATCGATTACATTAATGTGCATGGAACTTCAACTCCTGTAGGAGATATTTCTGAGCCAAAAGCTATAATTGATGTGTTTGGTGAACATGCATACAAACTGAATATCAGTGCTACTAAATCAATGACAGGTCATTTATTAGGTGCTGCAGGTGCTGTAGAAGCTATCATTTCAGTGCTTTCAGTAGTTAACGATATTGTTCCGCCAACCATCAATTTTACCGAAGGTGATGAAGATCCTGAAATTGATTACAGATTAAATTTCACTTTTAATGCGGCACAGAAACGCGTAGTGAATGCTGCTTTGTCCAATACATTTGGTTTTGGCGGTCACAACGCAAGTGTTATCGTAAAAAAATATGTTCAATAATGATTTAAAAAGTGATAAAATATTTTTTGGGAAAAATAAGGCTCTTGTCGAATGCTCGAAAAGAGCCTTATTTAGTATTTTACAAAATACTTGGTTTTTATCCTGATAATATTGACTTTTACCGTCAGGCGGTGAGTCATCGTTCTTTATCGGTTACTGACACTAATGGTGTACCATTGAGTAACGAACGCCTTGAGTTTTTAGGAGATGCCGTGCTCAATTCGGTAGTAACGGATATTTTGTTCAGAAAATACGCCAAAAAAAATGAAGGTTTTCTTACAAATACACGATCTAAAATCGTTCGTAGAGAATCTTTAAATCGTATTGCTTTGACAATTGGCATCGACAAACTAATGCTAACTTCTGCTTCGTTGCAGGCTAATGGTAATAAAAATATTTATGGCAATGCCCTTGAAGCACTTATGGGTGCAATTTATCTCGATTTTGGGTATAAAAAATGTAAACAGTTTTTTGAACAACAAATTCTAAACCGATATATCGATATTGATAAACTATCACAACAAGATGAAAATTTTAAATCAAAAATTATTGAATGGTGTCAGAAAAATCGGCTAAAACTGGAGTTTATTTTGCTTAAAGATGAACTTGTTGATACCAACCGTCATGTTTTTGAGGTTATTTTAAATATAGACGGGAGACAAGTAAGTAACGGTATCGGCTCAAATAAAAAAGAGGCAGAGCAAAACGCATCATTCAATGCAATATACCGAATAGAAGCAGGAGATTTTTTTGGAAACATAACAATACCTGATTAAAAAAATGCTGAAATTCAACGAACTAAATTCGTTTTCATTTGTTATAGTGTTGAATTCAGAAAATTTTCAACTGAATTCCTTTTAGTTTTCCTTTCGCAGTTTAAAATAACTTACCTGATATAAAACCCATTTAAACCCTAAATACATGGAAACAACCCATTTTGCCCGACTCATACCCTTACAGTCCAAAGTTTATAAAGACAGGCAGGCACTTCGTTTCAGAAAAAATCTCACCGATGATTGGAGCACTATCAACTGGAATGAATTCAATGAACAAGTTGATGTAGTTGCATCAGCCCTACTTAATTCCGGAGTGAAAATTCAAAATACAATCGGTCAGTTTTCTTCAAATATGCCTGAAAATCTGATTATAGATTTTGCCGCCTTCTCCATACGAGCTATTGTAGTTCCAATGTATGCAACTTCTTCATCGCAGCAAGTTGATTTTATTGTAAACGATGCAAACATCGAACTGATTTTTGTTGGAGAACAGGTGCAGTATGATGTGGCGCTTGAGGTACTTAAAACATCGAAAGTATTGAAAAAAATAGTTGTATTGGATGCGTCAGTAATACTACAAGACAAAGAAAATTCAATGTACTTTTCTGATTTCATTCAATTGGGACAGAATGCCGAAACCCGAGTAAATGTTGAATTACTTCGAAATGAAGCAAAAGATACTGATTTAGCATGTATTCTTTATACTTCAGGTACTACAGGAAATCCAAAAGGAGTGATGATGCCCCATTCATGCTTTATTGAAGCTATGCGTATTCATAACATAAGGCTTACAAGTGTTACTGATGCCGATGTGTCAATAGCATTTTTACCTTTATCTCATGTTTTTGAGCGTACATGGTGCTATTTCTGTCTTTTCAAAGGAGTAACTATTTATGTAAATCTCCGTCCGCTCGAAATTCAACAAACCATAAAAGATGTACGACCTACACTTATGTGTGCTGTTCCTCGTTTCTGGGAAAAAGTTTATGCAGGAGTTCAAGAAAATATCGGAAAAATGTCGCCCTTAATGCAAGGGATCGTAACCTGGGCCGTTGCAATGGGGAAAAAATACAATTTGGATTATCTGCGCAAAAACGCCAAACCTGGTATTTGGTTAAAGATAAAATATACTATTGCCGATAAGCTTATTTTTTCTAAAGTAAAAAAGACGCTCGGAATTGAAAATGCGAATATGTTACCCACTGCAGGAGCACGGCTAAGCGATGACATAACCGTTTTTATGCGAAGTATTGGAGTGCCTATTGTTTATGGTTACGGGTTAACTGAAAGTACTGCAACTGTTACCTGTTTTGATTATACCGGTTATGAAATTGGTACCGTGGGAAGCATTATGCCTGATGTTAATGTGCGCATTGGTGAGGATAATGAAATTTTGCTAAAAGGAAAAACAATCTTTCCGGGTTATTACAAAAATCAGGAAGCCAATAAAGCTGCTTTCACCGCCGATGGTTGGTTTCGTACAGGAGATGCAGGTTATATCAAAGGTGATAAAATTATTCTCACCGAACGTATTAAAGACTTGTTTAAAACTTCGAACGGAAAATATATTGCTCCACAGGAAATTGAAACCCGTCTGGGTATGGATAAATATATTGAGCAGGTAGCTGTTATTGGCGACGAACGTAATTTTGTAACTGCTATTATTGTCCCGTCAATTCCTGCACTAGAAGAATACGCGAAGCAAAACGGAATAAGTTACGCAAATATTGATGAATTGTTGGCTTCAGAAAAAATATACAAGTTTGTAGAGAGTCGTATTGCAGAAAAGCAAAATAGTATGGCAAGCTACGAGATGATTAAAAAATTCCGCCTTATCAAAAAAGGTTTTACCATCGAAACCGGTGAACTTACAAACACACTTAAAATGCGGCGTGCCATAATAATGCAAAAATATAAGTCATTGATAGATGAAATGTATGTTTTATAGCATAATATCTGAATGTGTTTAATTATTAACACTAAATATTGTGTTATTTAGCATATTTTTACTATTTTTGTACCGAAATAATTTCAAAAATAAAATAACTAACTTTGTAATTATGTTAAACGAAAAAATTGGTAACAACGCCGGCCTTGTATGGGCAGCGTTAGAAAACGGCGAAATGAATGTAAAAGCCGTAAAAAAAGCAACCAAACTTAGCGAAAAGGATCTGAATATGGCATTCGGTTGGTTGGCTCGTGAAGGTAAACTAAATTTCAGAGAGGAAGAAACTGAAGTTTTTGTAAGCCTTGCATAACCGTAAGGATATTAAAAAGAGACGGGTTACCTACAGTAATCCGTTTTTTTTTGCTTATTTTTGATAAGTTACATGCGAAAAATTTTATATTTCCAAAAAATGCAGCTATATTTGCACCCGCTTTTCGAAGTTTGCTTTGCATAAACGAATGTATCAAAATCAATGAAAAGCATGTTGTAATTTCGCCCGGATGGTGGAATGGTAGACACGAAGGACTTAAAATCCTTTGGCCTCACGGCTGTGCGGGTTCAAGTCCCGCTTCGGGTACGAATTATGGTGAAAAACCTTGGTAATCATTGTGTTATCAAGGTTTTTGTGTTTTTTACAGGAACATAGCTGGAAAATTTTCATTTTTTCCCCCTTTTTGGCTCCGCGGTAAAAACCTATGTTTAGGCCAAGATTATGATGCCCCCTTTTAAGTAAGAAGTTCATATCAGAGACACTTCCGTTTTCTTTATTCTTTTCTACCATACTTTTATATTACAAAATCTTAATACTTACGTCTGAAATTTGATATCAAAGCAGCAAAATCTAATTCAAAAACGAAAAGACTATAATTTTACTTTGCTAAATTGTAATGATTCAAATATCAAATAACATTCAATAAAATACATGGAACACAAAAAAGGAAGTTTAAAAAGTACAATCGCCGTATCCTTAACCAATTATCTTGATGCAGGGGCTATTGTAGCCGGTGCAAGCGGATTAACTCTATGGCAAAACTATCTCGGACTTTCGGAAGGGCATCTTGGTTGGTTAAATGCTATTAGCGCCAACTGTTTCGGTGCAGCTATCGGTGCAATCATTGGCGGTTTTCTTGCCGACAAATACGGACGAAAAACCATTTACACTTACAATATGCTGGTGTACATGCTCGGGGTTGCAATTATTATGTTCACGGTGAATTTTCCCATGCTTTTAACAGGATTTCTTATTACGGGAATTTCAGTTGGTGTCGGCGTTCCTGCTTCATGGACATATATTTCCGAAAATTCAGAAGTAGGTAAACGCGGACGGAATATGGGCATTTCGCAGTTTGCCTGGGGTGTCGGTCCCATGATTATTTTGATTTTAGGAATGTTGTTGGCTCCGGGTAAAGCCGATGCTTCTGCCGGTGTATTGTTCGGTTATGTGCAAAAAGTTGCGACTTTCTTTTTTGGAAATGGAGCCGAAATTAAGGCAATCAATGTTTTCAGTAGTCGTATTATTTTCGGTTCGTTGTTTATTGTAGCATTTATAGCGTGGAACTTGCAACGAAAGCTCAATGAATCAAAAGAATGGGAAGAAGCTAAACTGGCTGAAAGCAAAGAAAAAAAAACGGGTGTATTTGCTTCGTTCGGAGTACTATTTACGAACAAGATAAATATACGTACTATGCTTTTTCTTGCCGGTATTTATATTACCTGGAATATGGTTGCTTCCGTAATGGGTTTCTTTCAGCAGCATATTTATGAAACTGCCGGAGGTCTTTCAAATGGACAAGCTAATATGGTAACTGCCACACAATGGATAATTATAATCGCTGTAACTTATTTTGGTTTTGCCATGTTGGTTGATAAAGTAAATCAACGTCTTTTATATTTCATCGGTACATTTATCGGTATTGTGGCGTGGTTTATACTTATTTTTGTCGGAATAAAAGATTATGCGGCATTATGGGCTTTTACTATTCTTTGGGGTACGCATGCAGGAGTTAGCGTACAAGCATTTTACGCACTTTGGGCTTCTGAACTTTTCCCGGCTAAATATCGCGCAGCAGCACAAGGTGTTATGTTTTTTGCTGTAAGAGGCATTGCAGCAATCTGGGGATTGGTATTTGTAAATATCTACGGTGAAAATGGCGAAGGATTCAATACTGCAGCATATTTGATGATAGGCTTGTTGATTGTAGCATTGCTTATTGGAACCATTTGGACACCCAAAACCCAAGGCAAAACACTACAGGAAATTACAAAAGAAAGATACGGAGACGACATTTAAGTAACAGCTCCCTAACCTCCTGAAGAGGGAGTTTCTGTGGGGTTCTAAATAAAAGTATCACCAATAAAAGATTAATTATCAGTTTTAGTTCCTCCTTAAGGGGGTAGGGGGCTTATTTAATACAAATGAACAACAATTCTTTTGCAGTCTGGATTTGGTATCCGGGCGATTACGAAATTTGGCTTGGTAATCAAATGAATAATCGGCGAACCGAACGGGGTGCCTTTTTCCCGCATTTCTGGAAAATGGACAGCCATTATGTTTTGGTGGAATTCAGTAAAATAATTGATTTAGTTGAAGCCGAAGAAATTGACATTGCAGTGGAAGGAACTTTCAATATCAAACTCGACGGCAAACTTCAGTTTGGTATGCCAAAGAAATTTGTATTGCCAGCCGGAAAACACAATCTGAATATTAAAGTGTGGAATCAGACTACTCCACCGAGCATTTTTATCAAAGGCAAAACGATTTTTTCAGACAGCAGTTGGAAAGTTACTTACGAAGATAAGGAATGGATTGACGAAAGCGGAAAAGCCAGTGATACTTCGGCAACTATTTATATGGATGCAGAAGGTTGGACTGATTTTAATACAGCCAATAAACTTCCATCGCGATATAAACTGGCAACCGAAGAGCGCATGGCTGTTTCAGTTACCATAGTTCCCGGAGGTCAGTTGATTGATTTCGGTAAAGAAACAATTGGATTTTTGCGTTTTCATAAACTTTACGGCAAAGGAAAAATTTATATTTATTACGGAGAAAGTAAGGAGGAAGCGCTCGATACAAATGACTGCGAAACTTTGGATGTACTGTCTGTTGATGGAAATACTGTTAACGATGAGGCTTTAGCTATAACTTCTCCCTTAGAAGAAATTTATACCCTAGCCAACAGCAAAGCATTTCGTCAGGTGTATATCACCACAGATGCAACGGTAGAATTTGAGGAAATCAGCATGTTATATGAGTTTAAGCCTGAAGTGCAACGGGGTTCTTTCCGG
Organism: uncultured Paludibacter sp.; assembly: GCA_964508285.1. Taxonomy (GTDB): domain Bacteria; phylum Bacteroidota; class Bacteroidia; order Bacteroidales; family Paludibacteraceae; genus Paludibacter. The sequence continues at coordinate 10,140 of CAZDSY010000025.1, read as the reverse complement.
TGCAACGATGAGGAACTAAACCGAATTTGGGAAATGGGAGCTTACACCATGGAACTTACTACGCGTGAGTTTTTTATCGACGGTATCAAGCGCGACCGTTGGACTTGGAGTGGCGATGCTTATCAGAGTTATCTGATGAATTTTTATTTGTTTTTCGATGCGCAAACTGTACGAAATACAATATGGCTACTGCGTGGAAAAGATCCTGTAACAAGTCACATAAATACTATTTTAGATTATACATTCTTCTGGTTTCTCGGAATTTACGACTACTATTTGTTTACTGCTGACCGGAATTTTATTTCGCAAATTTATCCGCGCATGCAATCGCTGATGGATTACGTGTTGAGTCGAACTAACAAAAATGGTATGGTAGAAGGACTTACCGGCGATTGGGTGTTTGTAGATTGGGCTGATGGTTACATGGATAAACGTGGTGAATTATCATTCGAACAGATTCTGTTCTGCAAAAGTCTCGAGACTATGGCGCTGTGTGCCACTCTTGCCGGTAATTCTACCGATCATGAAAAATATAATAAACTTGCAGCCGACCTGCGCACCAAACTTCTGCCGGTATTTTGGAACGATACAAAGAAAGCCCTTGTACATAATCGACTAAATGACATTCCACAGGAACAGATTACTCGTTACGCCAATATGTTTGCCGTGTTTTTCAACTTCTTGAGTGATGGGCAAAAGCAGGAAATCAAAAAATCGGTATTGCTCAACGATTCAGTGATGGCAATTAGCACACCTTATATGCGTTTCTACGAACTCGAAGCTTTGTGTGTACTCGGTGAGCAGGAACAGGTAATGAAAGAAATGAAAGCCTACTGGGGCGGTATGATTCGCCAAGGAGCTACTTCCTTCTGGGAAAAATACAATCCAACCGACAAAGGAACGCAACACCTGGCCATGTATGGTCGCCCTTATGGCAAAAGTCTTTGTCATGCCTGGGGAGCCAGTCCTATTTATTTGTTGGGCAAATATTACCTTGGCATCCAACCTGTACAGCCTGGTTACAGTGAATTCAGCATTTCTCCCATCCTTGGCGGATTACAATGGATGGAAGGAACTGTACCAACTCCAAACGGAGAAATCAGACTTTTTATGGATTCTAAAACAATTAAAATAACTGCTACAGAAGGGAAAGGTTATCTGACTTTCTACAGCAATTCAGAGCCAGAAGCCTCGAAGGGTACAATTGAAAAATTGGATGGAAATAAGTACCGACTTTGGATTGATGGAAAAGAGGAAGTTAAGATAATGTATTTATAAAAATAAAATATTATGTACCCCTACTTATTAATTTAAAAATAAATATTTTAAAATGACTCACTATGAATTTAAAACTTATTTTAGTAATACTAATCACTGTGTTTTGTACCGGAAGAACTGTTTCCCAAAAAATATATTTTACTGAAAAAGAGTATAAAAATTGGGAAATTATAACCAATAACAAAAACACTCCTGTAAAAAAACTTTTTCAATTTGATGACCGTGTATTACACGTAACGAATGCTAGTTTAGGGTACATTCGTACAAAAAAAGTTTATGCAGATTATACATTAGAAGTAGATTGGCGTTGGACTCAAACTTTAGCAAACAGCGGAATACTTGTACATATCCAAAAAAATGATACCGTATGGCCAAAATGTTATCAAATTCAGCAAAAAGCCGGATTTGCTGGCGATATAATTTGCATGAATGGTCTTTGGGTTAACGAATGTACCGATACAGTTAAGTTTACTATTCCAAAATTTCAGTCATCGAATGAAAAACCCTTAGGAGAGTGGAATCATGTAAAAATTATAAGTAAAAAAAGTACACTCACGGTTTATGTAAATGGATTGCTTCAGAATAAAGTAACCGGATTAACTGTCGGCAAAGGATTTATCGGCTTTCAGGCTGAAGGTAACCCGTTGGAATTTAAGAATCTAAAGATAAAACGATAAAGAATGTCATACTTAACTAATCCCTTGCTCGGCAATCAGCCATTGCCCGTAGATATTGTTCTATTGCCCGAATGGTGGTACAAAAACGAGAAAATTACGTTCGATCCTGATTTTTTCTATCATCCGCTGAAGCGGGTAGAGGTGGAACAACAAAAAGAAAAAGTGCTGTATGAACGCTGGGGACGTTACGGTTTGGGGGAGCATCGGAACGATGCTCGTCCTGAGATTGGTGCAGTACATTTGGCAGCCGGTTATTTGTTGTCCGAAATGATGGGTTGCGAAGTGAATTACACAGAAAATCACCCGCCGCAGGTGTTGGCTGCCCATAAAGAGATGGAGAATGTCAATATAGAAGATGCATTTAATTCTGAAAGTTTTAAAAAAGTATTGAAACTGACTGATGCGCTGAAATCGAAATACGGACATGTTACCGGTGATATTAACTGGGGTGGTGTGTTGAATATTGCCATGGATTTACACGGCGAGAATATTTTTCTGGACATGATGATGATGCCCGACGAAACAAAAGCTTATTTCAGTTCGATTGCAGCAGTAATTGAAAAGTTTACTGACTTTTTGGAAAGCGAAACCGGATCAACTTCTGTTTCAGTCAATCGCGGAGTTCGACATCTGGATAAACCGGTATTGCTACATTCCGAATGTTCGCACACCATGATTTCGGCAGAAGATTACGAAGAATTTCTCCTGCCTTACGATATTGCCTGGAGTCGGAAACGTCCTTTTGGGATTCATTATTGCGGAGCAGATCCACACCGCATGGCAGCGTCGTTTGCCAAAATTCCGCATCTCGATTTTTTAGATGTAGGCTGGGGTGGTGATATCAAAATGCTGCGTGAACATTTGCCCGATACTTTTCTGAACATCCGTTACAGTCCGGTGGAATTAGCTAAGCAGTCAAAAGAAGAAATACGCGAAACCATTACTTCGCTGGTGAAAGACTCCGGTAATCCGTATCTGACAGGCGTTTGCTGTATCAACATTGATGATTCGGTAAGCGATGATAAAATTGATACCATTTTTGAAACAGTAGAAGAGTTGAGAAAAACAGCACCCTAAATCCACTACAGGGAGTCTTGAAGAAAAGATGGCAATACAATTCGATAATAAAAAAGCGGATTCACAGGCTACACAGGTTGAACCTGTTAAGCCGAAAAATTTTGATTTCGACAGGTACGAAACTTATGCAGCTGAATTGAATAAAGGCTGTGTTGCTTTTTGGAAACAGAAATCCGGAGTGATGGTTTATCGACGTATGCGCGTTGCAGAATGCTTTTCGTATGGTTGTCGGGATATGAAACGGTCGCTGGAATTGCAACTTGGAGCCTTGGAAAAAAGTATTTTGTTTAAAGCTGATGTCCCTAATTTTTTAGAACCTTGGTACGGCATTGGAACCATTGCCAGCGCTTTTGGTGGTGATTATATCTGGCTCGATGGTCAGGCGCCCACTTTGAAACCAAAATTCTCTACTATCGACGAAATTCTGTCTTATGAGCCAATGGAAATAGCTAAAACCCCCATTGGCCGACATACGCTGGATATGATTGAGTATTTTATGGAAAAAACACAAGGAAGGATTCCGGTTTCGCTTACCGATACTCAATCACCGCTTAATATGGTGGGGCATTTATATCCGCTCGATCATTTTTTTATGGATACAATTCTGGAACCCGAAAAAGTGCTTCAACTTTTTGACCGTTTGGCGGAATTGTCCATTGCATTCAACAATGAACAACTAAAACTCATCGGTTCGGCTTTAGCTTCACCCGGACATGGATTTGCTTCGTCCACAGCCTGGGACGGACTTGGGATGAGCGACGATAATGCGATTATGATTTCACCCAAACAATACATGGAACTTGCTGTACCTTCTGTAGAAAAAATATGTGCACCCTTTGGAGGTCCGGTTTTTCATTCCTGTGGCGACTGGAGCAATTGGGTGGAAGCAGTTTTACAAACTAAAGGTTTACTGATGGCAGATGGGGCTTTTTCACCACAAACCGACCCGGGGGTACCCAAAAATCTCGAATCTTTTCACAAATTTGCCAAAACAGGCATCGTACTTAATGCACGAATTGTAGGTGATATTGAAACTATAAAAAATCAGCTTAGCAGACTTTGGATTCCGGGAATGAAAATGGTGGTGGTAACCTATTGCGAAACACCCGAAGAACAGGAAGTAGCGTACCATTTAATATACGAAATATGTCAGTAAAAATAGGTACATACCGTTGGCGCATTGTGGTTCTACTGTTTTTTGCCACCACCATCAATTATCTCGACCGGCAGGTGTTGGGCATTTTGGCTCCGCAAGTTCAAACCCAATTTGGTTGGTCTGAGTCTGATTATGGTTTTATTATTATGGCATTTCAGGCAGCTTATGCCATTGGATTATTGTCGATGGGTGCTTTATTGGATAAAATTGGAACACGGTTGGGGTTTATAATTTCGGTCAGTTTGTTGAGTTTGGCAGGAATGTTTCATGCTGCGGTATCATCGGTTGCAGCTTTTGCTACAGCCCGTTTTGCTTTAGGTATTGGCGCTTCAACCAATTTTCCTGCCGCCATTAAAACCATTGCTGAATGGTTTCCGAAAAAAGAAAGGGCTTTGGCTACAGGTCTTTTTAATTCAGGTTCAAATGTTGGGGCTATTCTCACGCCACTTATCATTCCTATTGTGGCTGTGAAATTTGGCTGGCAATGGGCTTTTATCAGCGCAGGCGCTTTAGGCTTTGTGTGGCTTGTGTTTTGGGTGGTAACTTATCGGAAGCCCGAAGAAAGTAAAAAACTTAGCACAGTTGAGCTGAAATTTATTCTTCAGGATGAAAAAGACGAAGCCCAAAAACTTCCGTGGAAATCAATTATTTCGTACAAACAAACCTGGGGAATATGTTTAGCCCGCTTCCTTACCGATCCTATCTGGTGGTTTTTTCTGTTCTGGTTGCCAAAATACTTAAATTCCACATATAATATTGACTTGTTGCATATAGGTTTGCCGCTTATTGTGGTATATGTTGTCTCAATCGTTGGTTCAGTTTTCGGAGGTTGGTTCTCTTCATATCTTATCAAAAGAGGAAAAAACACGGTCTCGGCACGAAAATTTGCAATTTTCATGATGGCTTTATTGGTTGTCCCGATTTTTTTTACTTCACAAGTTTCAAATCTTTGGATAGCTGTTATATTCGTTTCGTTAGCAACTTTTGCACATCAGGGATATGCTGCCAATATTTTTACGATAGTTTCGGATATTTATCCGAAAAACGCAGTTGGTTCTGTAACCGGTTTGGCAGGTTTTGCAGGCGCTGTTGGTGGAGTACTATTTTCTGGAGGCGTTGGACATATTCTTGAAATTACAGAGAGTTATTATGTGATTTTTGGTGTTGCAAGTGTGGCATATCTGTTATGTTGGTTGTCGCTGCAGCTTTTAGTGCCAAATCAGAAAATTCAAATTGAATAAAAAACTACTGAATTGAAAATATTTCGAAGTTGTATTTTGCTATCAAATAGAAATAACAAATCCGAAAAACCTTCATGATTTTCCGGATTTGTTAAAACTTTATTTTTGTAGTTTTATTGACATATCACACAACCTTCGCACTTCGAAAGTTCACCTCGTAAACGTTTCTCAACGAGCATTTTCATTCTGTCCTGTAAAGCGTCGATACGAATATGGTCAATCACGTCTGCTGTAAACGCAAACATCAGTAGCAGACGTGCTTCCTTTTCGGGAATTCCGCGTTGGCGCATGTAGAACATAGCCGATTCGTCCAATTGACCGATGGTTGCACCGTGCGAGCATTTCACATCATCGGCATAAATCTCGAGTTGCGGTTTGGTGCGCATTTTGGCGGTACGGTTCAGTAAAATATTTTTATTTGTTTGATATGCCTGTGTTTTTTGTGCATCGCGAGCTACGTAAAGTCTTCCTGTAAATCCGCCTTTTGATACATCGTCGAGCACGTATTTAAACAATTCAGTACTGTGACAGTTGGGTTTATTATGAAAAATTGAGCTGAAATTGTCAACCTGTTGATTTTTATCGCCAATCACCATACCGCAAAGTGTAGTTTCGCAATGTTCGCCGTTCAAACTAATTTCTATCGTATTTCGGGTAATTCCATTATGCAAGGTCATTACATTCGAGAGTACATTTGACGACTCTTTTTGGTCGATAAGCAGTGTAGAAAGGTTTGTAGTTTTGTTGTGGGTGTTTTCAAGTTTATAATGCTCATAAGTAGCATATTCGTCCACAAAAACTTCAGATACACGATTTGTAATAAACCGCACATCATCCATTGTATGATCGCAAACCAACAGTTGAGCTTTGGCGTTTTTCTCCAGAATAATCAGATTATGACTGTTAGCCATAAAATCCACATCCGAACGCATTATGTTGATTAACTGTACAGGACGGTCGAGTTGCACATTTTCAGGCACATACATAAAAAAACCATCCTGTGCAAATGCACCATTGAATGCAATTAAACCATCGTTTTTCCCGGCAGTTAGTTTTCCGTAATATTTTTCTACGAGTGATGGATATTTCTCTGAAGCTTCCCGAAGCGAACATATAATTACCTTTTCGGGCAAATCATCATTGCGTTTGTCTTTGACAGGATAAAATCCATCATTCAAAACAAAATACAGAAATGAATGAATTCCCGGTACATCGCATTTGAAAACCTCGTATGGATTTACCGGAATATTAAGGCGGTTAATATTCAAACCATAATCCACCGAAAGCGCATCGGTAAAGTCAGAATACTTGTAATTTTCAAGTTTCGATGTAGGAAATCCCAACTGCTCGAAAAGTGCAAAGTAGGAATCACGATTTGTATTCATCAGTGCTGATGAATGTTTTTTGATTGTTTCGTGATATTCGTGATATAAGTTGATATATTCAGCCGCACCTAAACTCCCCACAAGGGAGGAATTGAAGTTAGCTTTGTTATTTATTTCTTTCATCTAAAGTTATTTCTAAAGAGAATATATTTGTCTTTAAGTCCCCTTGTGGGGAACCAACGGTCAGCGACCGAAGGGAGATAATTAGGTGACTATTTCTTGTTTAATCCAGTCGTAGCCTTTTTCTTCGAGTTCGAGTGCAAGATTTTTATCCCCGGTTTTTACAATTTTCCCGTCGTGCAAAACATGTACAAAGTCTGGTACGATATAGTCGAGTAGCCTTTGATAGTGCGTAATAACAATAAATGCATTATCCGGACGCTTTAGTTTATTTACCCCGTTTGCAACAATACGGAGGGCATCAATGTCCAACCCGGAATCTGTTTCGTCTAATATTCCAAGTTTAGGATCGAGCATTGCCATTTGGAAAATTTCGTTGCGTTTTTTCTCTCCACCCGAAAACCCCTCGTTAACAAAGCGATTCGTCAGCTTGTTATCCATTTCGACCAGCGTTTTTTTCTCACGCATCAAACGGAGAAAATCAGTAGCAGAAATAGGTTCTTCACCCCGATATTTACGTTGCTCATTAATAGCAGTACGCATAAAATTCACCATGCTTACGCCGGGAATTTCAACAGGATACTGAAAACTCAGGAAAATACCTTCGTTTGCACGTTCTTCAGGTGCAAGTTCAAGCAAGTCTTTTCCGTGAAATTTTACTTCTCCATGTGTTACTTCGAATGAGGGATGTCCTGTAAGTACCGAAGCAAGTGTTGATTTTCCGGCTCCGTTAGGTCCCATTATGGCATGAATTTCTCCCGGACGAACCACTAAGTTCAGTCCCTTTAATATTTCTTTGCCATCAATATTGGCATGTAAGTTTTTAATTTCTAACATATTGTTGATTTATCACATAGTTCACAATAGCTTTTTTCAAAAAAACATAAGACCAAGAACACATAGTTTAAAATGACTTTGTCATTTTACTCTTTGGGTAGTCTCGAGTATTCTTCTGTTATGAAAGTTTTTTGTCCATTGTAAAATATATTTGTACTATAAAAGTTTATTAAAATTCCTTTTGGCTTCTTTGTGAATGTACTGGAAGTATATTTTCAACTGCTTTTAGCTCTACAATAATTAAATTTTCCACTAATAAGTCCAGTCTGAATGCATTTTCAATTACTGTTCCTTTGAATAAAATAGGAACTTCTACCTGACTTTGCACTTTCAATCCCTTTTCGGATAATAGCATTATCAGGGTTTTCTAATAAGTTTTTTCTAACATACCAGGACCAAATTCTTTATGAACTTCGATTGCACAACCAATTATTTCTTTTGTAAGTAAATTAATGTGTTTCTGTGTGATCATAAAATTGTTGCTCGAAAAACGATTTATCGTTTTAAACTATGTGTTCTAAGTCTTAGCATTTGGTATAAAAAACTTTGAGTTCTATGTATCAAATATTCTATCCTACACTTCCTTCCAGCGTTATTTGCAGCAGTTTTTGTGCTTCTACAGCAAATTCCATTGGTAGTTTGTTCAGCACTTCCTTTGCATATCCGTTCACAATAAGCCCAACAGCATCTTCGGTAGAAATACCGCGCTGATTGCAATAAAAAATCTGATCTTCGCTGATTTTCGAAGTTGTTGCTTCGTGTTCAACTATGGCTGTTTCGTTGTTTACCTCCATGTAGGGAAAAGTGTGTGCACCACATTTGTCACCGAGCAGCAAGCTATCACACTGTGAGAAGTTGCGTGCATTTTCAGCTTTTGGTCCGATGCGCACTAAACCACGATAACTGTTGTTGCTGACGCCCGCCGAAATACCTTTCGATAGAATATGACTGCGGGTGTTGCGACCCAAATGAATCATTTTTGTTCCGGTGTCTGCTTGTTGATGGTGATTGGTTACAGCCACAGAGTAAAACTCAGCCGAAGAATTATCCCCTTGAAGAATGCAACTTGGATATTTCCAGGTAATAGCCGAACCGGTTTCCACTTGTGTCCATGATAGTTTGGAGTTGTCGCCTTTGCAAATTCCACGCTTGGTTACAAAGTTATAAACTCCTCCGCTACCGTTTTTGTCGCCGGGGTACCAGTTTTGTACAGTTGAGTATTTTACCTCGGCATTTTTCATAACTACGATTTCTACAATCGCGGCATGAAGTTGATTTTCGTCACGCATGGGCGCTGTACAGCCTTCAAGATAGGATACATAGCTGTCTTCATCGGCAACAATTAATGTCCGTTCAAACTGTCCGGTATTCACTGCGTTGATTCGGAAATATGTAGAAAGTTCCATTGGGCAACGAACCCCTTTGGGTATATATACAAACGAACCATCGCTGAATACAGCCGAGTTAAGCGCTGCAAAAAAATTATCGGTTACTGGCACTACTGAAGACATGTATTTCTGTATCAAATCTGGGTGATGTTCAATCGCTTCGCTGAACGAGCAAAAAATTATACCTTTTTTAGCCAGAGTTTCCTTGAATGTGGTTTTTACCGATACGCTGTCCATTACTGCATCTACGGCGATTCCTGAAAGCGCCATTTGTTCTTCCAGCGGAATACCTAATTTATTGAAGGTGTTCAGTAATTCGGGATCCACTTCATCGAGGCTTTTGGGTGAGTTTTTGCGCGGAGCTGCATAATACGAGATAGCCTGATAATCAATTTCGGGTATAGTAAGATGTGCCCATTCAGGCATTTTCATCGCTGACCATTTCCGAAACGCATCAAGTCGGTAGTCAAGCATCCACTTCGGCTCGTTTTTCTTTGCCGAAATTAACCGAATTACATCTTCATCAAGTCCTACAGGAATAATATCTGTCTCAATTTCGGTTGTAAATCCGTATTTATATTCGCTTTGGGTAACTTCATGTAATATATCTTCTGCCATAATTTTTTATCTGATATTCAAATCTTCATTTTTTAAATGTAAAGATTGAATTATATTGCAAAATTACAAAAATTGTGCGTTTGAGCACTGAATTTTTTTATTTCAATTGACAGCCTCATAACAAATTAGATGACTTTAATGTTTAGATATTAGACAAATTTTTAAGTATCTTTGTAATCGAATGTATGTAAAAAGTTAAATATCAATCTAATAAATTTTTAATGTTAAGTTCATTTTGATAATATATTAAATTGGTTGTCCAATATTAAAGCAATAAAAATAAAATTTATATCTTTGTATATGTTTAAACACTACCATACGAAAGTTTTTATAAATAATAATTTTAAAAATACAAATGCATGT
>CAZDSY010000024.1:0-30129 GCA_964508285.1 uncultured Paludibacter sp. | reverse complement strand
AATCTGAAATGGGAAACCACCGGCCAGACCAATCTCGGATTTGACCTCGGATTTTTCAAAGACAGAATGAGTGTAACTTTTGACTGGTATAATAAAATAACCTACGATTTACTTTTGCAGGCAACGCTGGTACCTTCGTCGGGATACGGAAGTGTGATGAAAAATATCGGAAAAGTACAAAATCAGGGCGTTGAATTTACCCTAAACACAATCAATTTTCAGACTAAAAAATTCAAATGGACTTCGAACTTTAATATTGCCCTGAACCGCAATAAAGTACTGGAACTGGCCGAAAATCAGCTGGCTATGCTCAGCAACGGCTATTTCGACCAGAACTTTACCTCGCCAAACTACATTGCCAAAGTGGGTTATCCTATTGGTATGATGTATGGTTATCTGTTCGAAGGAACTTACAAAACGGACGAGTTTGATTTTGACGGAGCCAACTATACGCTCAAACCGGGTATAGCACGTTTTACATCTGAAAACAATACACAGCCCGGTTTCCCGAAATACACCGACATCAACAAGGATGGTGTGATTGACTCCAACGACCAGACTTTCATCGGTCGGGGCGAACCTGTTCATATTGGTGGTTTTACCAATAACTTTGAATATGCAGGCTTCGACCTCAGCATTTTCTTCCAGTGGTCGTATGGTGCAGATATTCTGAATGCTAACCGACTTATGTTTGAAAGTGGATACAACAGACGCAAGGATTTAAACCAGTTTGCTTCGTTTGCCAACCGCTGGACATTCGACAATCAGGACAGCAACATTCCCCGCATCAGCACTTCGTCATCCAACGGTTTGTTTTCAAGCCGCATTATCGAAGATGGTTCGTATCTGCGTTTAAAAACAGTTTCGCTGGGTTATACTTTCAATCAGAAATTACTGAAAAAAGTAAAAATCAACACTGCCAGAGTTTATTTATCAGGTCAAAACCTGTTTACGCTGACCAAATACAGTGGTTACGATCCCGAAGTTTCCATTCGTAACACAGCGCTTACACCTAATCTCGACTTCTCGGCTTATCCGCGTGCTGCGTCAGTGAATGCCGGTCTGAATCTTAGTTTTTAATCTGTAAAAATCAATTACTCAAAATGAAAGCATTTAAAATAATTCTATTTAGCTTCGCAATAATCAGTGTATCTTCATGTTCCGGTTTTCTGGAAAAGGAACCACATACACTGACAGCAGAAACCTTTTTCAACAATGCGAACGAGCTTGAAGCATTCCTTACCGGAGTGTACAGCCCCATTATGCAGGAACATTTTTACGGAAACAACTATCCGCTGTATAATGCCGGAGGCGATGATCTGACTTTCTTTCAGCGTTCGAGTGCCACAAGCAGTATTCTTTGTGCCAATGCCAATAGCAGCAACACTTATATCAGCACTTTCTGGCGTATTTTGTACGAAGGTGTAAACCGCGCCAATATTTTACTGGCCAATGTGGATAAAAATCCGGAGATAGCACAAAGCGTGCGCGACCGTGTGCGTGCCGAAGCACTTTTTCTGCGTTCGTTCTACTATTTCAACCTTGTACAGGGTTGGGGTGATGTACCTTTGCGACTCGAACCTACTGTAAAAGTTACCGGACTCGACGCCGCCCGTACCGACAAACAGATAATTTATAATCAGATTATCAGTGATATCGAAGCAGCTATTCCGAATTTACTGACAGCTACCGATATCAGCTATACAGGCCGCGCTACACAGTCGGCTGCTAAAGGTATTCTGGCACGTATTTATCTGTTCCGTGCAGGTGAACATTTCCGTGATAACCAGCCTGCCGGACCTGAAGTTCAGGGATATTTTGCCGAAGCAAAACGCTGGGCACTCGAAGTAAAGGAAAGCATGCTTCACGGACTTGTAACTCCTTACAGCCGGGTGTTTATGGATCTGGCTCAGGACAAATACAACAGCACCGGAGTGCGCGAAAGTATCTGGGAAGCTGAAGAAGCCGGAAACCGCGGTACTGTGGAACAGGCTGCAGGCCGTATAGGTAACACCATTGGTTTCGGAAGTCAGACCGACTATTCATCTACCGAAGGAATCAAAGAACTGATGGGACTCGCCAATCCTGGTTACAGCTACAAATTTGCTTATGCATCGCTGAAACTTTACGAAATGTACGAAGCCGAAGGCGATACTGCCCGTGGCGACTGGAACATTGCCAATTACGAATATACTTTTGCAAGCACAGCCCCGAAACAGGTTACCGGAAGAAAGTATTATTTCGGAAAACTCCGCCCCGGTACTGTAGCACCTGATGGATATACCTTCATTGAAGAAACTGCAAGTGTGAGCAACCGCACCAAAACACGTTGCGCAGCAAAATATCGTCGCGAACATGAAGTAGTTGGACCAAAGAACAAAAACTACACTCCGATCAACTTCCCGATTCTGCGTTACAGCGACATTCTGCTTATGATTGCCGAAGCCGATAACGAACTTACGGCTGTACCTTCGGATCTGGCATACGAATGTATCGATGCAGTGCGCGTGCGTGCAGGCATTACACCTCTGACCGGTAGCGGACTTACAAAAGAACAATTCCGCGATTTTATTAAAAAAGAGCGTGCTATGGAATTTGCTTTCGAAGCGCTGCGTCGCTGGGATTTGATTCGCTGGGGTGATTTTACTGTGACCATGCGAAATATGCAGGCAGTAGTGGAACAGGATGGCTGGTCGTCAGGTCTGAAATATGCTTCGGCCTATTACAATGTGTCGGATGCGTACAATTATTTCCCGATTCCTGATACCGAAATGTCGGTAAACAAACTTATTACTGTAAACAATCCGGGTTGGTAATTTTCAAACATAAAAAATACAGAGATATGAAAATCAAATATATTTTCCTGATAGCTGTTTTGGCTGGAATATTTACCGCCTGTCAGGATGCACTCGAACAACCGCTGAAATTTGATGTAACAGTGGAACCGGCTACCGGAGTAAACATTACCGACAGTGTGATTACTGCTGCAAAAGGAACTACGGTGAAATTTAATTTCGCCGGAGAACCCGACTTTATTTCATTTGCATACGAAAGATTTGTGCCAACCAATGCCACTTTGAGCTTTTCAACTCAGGCTGCGTGGGGAACACATATTGAAAATACATTGAGCGTGTATGTTTCGGAAAGCTTTCCGGGATTGTTGCTTAACGACTTTGGAAAAGACTCCACAGCAATAAGTACACACTCATGGATAGATGTAACTGCAACATCGAATCTGCCAAAAGTGGCCAATACAAAGCAAAAAGCTGAAATTCCGGTCAACGAGTATCGTGGCAAAACACTCACCATCGCTTTCCGCTACAAAACCGATTTCGTAGCCGACTGGCAACCTACATGGATTGTGTCCGACCTGCAAATTGACAATACGCTGACCACCGACAATTCGAAAGTATCGACTTATCTGGCAGCTACCATGGGTTTTTCGCCTTTTGACATGCTGAACAAAACAGCAGCTTACAATAGCGAATCGCTTGCCGGAGTTTGGTATATCAACAATCCGGCTGCTATGGAAATAAAACGTACAGCACGCGACAATGCACTCAATCACGACTGGCTGATATCCAAACCTATTGAAATTCCATTGGGACAAACTGAAAATTCGGCAGTCACTTCGGTGAAAAACATTAGTAACAGAGTGGAAAACTACTACTATACTTTCACTAAAGCAGGTGAGTATATTGTAAAGTTCTACGCTTCGAATCAAAACTATGTTCGCAGCGAATCGACGGAAAAGACTCTCAAAATCATAATAACAGAGTAAAAGCAAATAATAAATGGCCCCTAATTACTCCCTTCGGTCGTGACCGTTGGTTCCCCTAAAGGGGACTTAGGGTGTATAACGTAATTACTTTATTTACACAACGTCACAGCCCCCTTTTGGGGGTTGGGGGCAGATGAAAATGTCAATAAATATATAAATCATTATGCGCCATATCCTCATTTTCATATTCACTGCAATAAGTTTTATTGCCGGAGCTCAGAATTTCAGCTTCGACAAAGGAACCATCACACCCTTTAGCGCCACGAACGCACAACTCAACATTGTGCAAGCGCCTTACAAGGATGGAAGTGCAGCTATGGAATGGAAATGGACAAATGCATCGGTACTGAAAGTGGATTATGCGGTAACTCACAAAAATTTCCGCGATGGTGTTATCTTCTGGGTTTACAACGAAAAGCCCACGAATAATCCGCTGAAAGCCGAATACCGTGATGCAAACAACACTGTGCAATATGCTTTCGAATTTGGTCTGAACTTCAAAGGCTGGCGTATTTGCCGTATTGGCAGCAAATATATGACCGGACCGAAACAACAAAGTGCTGGTTTGAAACTGCATTTGGTTAGTCCGGCCGGTGTTTCGCAGGGACGCTTATTTATCGATAGGTTTTCATTTGTGGCTGATGTAAATTATCAGAATGCACCTGACGCACAGCAACCCAACAATACCGAAGCAGCTTATCTGATTCACTGGAATTCGCTCTGGAAATGGGAAAGCACGCTGAGTTACACGCAGGCTCTACCGGCAAATTTATCGGCAGCACAAACCGAAGCGCTCAATAAAACCGAACAGGCCATTGCTTCGCTCCTTCCCGTTTCTGCTAACAGTTCGCTGATCAACAATGCTAAAAATCTGTTTACAAATGTAGGAATAAAAGCTACCGGAAGTTTCCTTACAGGATCGCCGTTAGTTGTAAAACCCGACAAAAAAACAGGTGATATTACATTTGCCGATTTGGGAACCATGATGATGGGATTCGCACAGGATGCTGTTTTTAATCAGAACAACACTTCGAAAAACAATTTCATTTTGTTATGGGATTTTGCACTCGATCAGGGTTTTGCTTTTGGCAGTGCCATGGGCAACAATCACCATTACGGTTACGAAACACGCGACATTTTCCGCGCGGCTTTTCTGATGCGAAACGAACTGAAAACGGCAGGAAAACTCACGAATGTAGCAGCTGCGCTCGGTTTCTGGAGCGGTCTCGCCGAATCGAGAGCCGGCTACGACATCTCACGCGATGGCGTGGTGGACAGTTGGAATACTTTGCTGTTCGAAAGATTAATCTCTGCAATGCTTATTCCGGCTGCGAACGAACGTTATCGCGCTGTGGAATCGCTCGTGCGCTGGACAGAAACGTCAATGAACTGCACACCTGGAAATATGGGTGGTTTTAAACCCGATGGCTCTGTGTTTCATCATGCAGGACATTACCCTGCTTATGCCATTGGCGGACTCGATGGTTTGGGAAAATTTATGGCTGCCATACAGCCCGGAGGATTTAAAATAAATACTGAAGCGCGCCGGAATATGGCCAATGCACTGTTTGCCATGTCGCGTTACAGCAATTTCCGCGACTGGACGATTGGGCTGGGCGGACGTCATCCGCATGCCGGAGCTATGAGTCAGGATGTTGTCAACGCATTTGCTTATCTGGCGCTTATGGGCGGCATTGAAAATCCATCGGACAGTTACGACAAAAAACTGGCTGCTGAATATCTGCGTCTCGAAACTGAAAACACAACGCTGAAAAGCCGTTTCAGCGGATTGGCTGCAAATGATTTTACGCAGGGATTTTTTGTAATGAATCACGCTGCGCTAGGAATTCATCGATTTGGGAATTCTTTGGTTACCATAAAAGGTTATAATTCGGACGTGTGGGGATCGGAAATTTACACTGCCGACAACCGTTACGGTCGTTATCAGAGTTATGGTGCTGTGGAAATACTAAACGGAGGTTCACCCGTATCGCGTTCCGAAAGCCGTTTCAGCGAAAATGGCTGGGACTGGAACCGACTGCCGGGCACCACAACCATTCATTTGCCACTTAACCTGCTCGAAAGCCCGTCAACAGGAACTTTGATGGCACGCTCGGGCGAAGATTTTGCAGGAGCCTCTTCCCTACTCGGACAATATGGTATTTTCGGAATGAAACTGAAAGAGAAAAACGATATCAACAACACCAATTTTACTCCTGAATTTACAGCGCGTAAATCAGTTTTCACTTTCGGAAAACGTATTATCTGCATTGGTACAGACATTAATAATAACAATGCTGATTTTGTGACGGAAACTACTCTTTTTCAGAATTCGATTAAAAACAGTACCGAAAAAATTTCGGTAAACGGCACATTTACCAACATCAACGATTACAGTTTCGATTCCGGAATTGCCTCCGCTCCTACCGTATTGAGCGATTTATCAGGAAATTTCTATCGCATTTCGGAACGAAACAGAGTGCTTATCAGCGGTGGCGAACAGGTT
Source organism: uncultured Paludibacter sp. (assembly GCA_964508285.1). Taxonomy (GTDB): domain Bacteria; phylum Bacteroidota; class Bacteroidia; order Bacteroidales; family Paludibacteraceae; genus Paludibacter. The sequence continues at coordinate 23,842 of CAZDSY010000024.1, read as the reverse complement.
TCGGCACACAATAAAACCAAAGCCGAAACACGTGGTAATTTTGTAACAGCACGTATTGATCATGGTCAGGCACCAATATCAGCGCACTACGAATACATGACAATGCTCAAACCTTCGCCGGCTGAGCAGCGCAACTGGACTTCGAATCCTGAATATCAGATAATCAGGGCTGATAAAACCGCGCACATTGTATTTGATGAAATAAGCAAAACAACTGCCATAGTAAGTTTTGAGCTTACTCGTTCTGACGAAGGCCTTATCAAAAGCATTTCGGAAGAAACATTGCTAATGTACAACGAAACCGACAATGGAACTATTGCCATGAGTGTTTGCGACCCGTCGTTGCATTTCCCTGAAAAAACAAAAAACAGCGAAAGCACCATGCTTCCAGGCGCAGTTGTGCAGAAACAAATTTTGATTGAAGGAACAAAAGAATTAGTCAATCCAAACGAAGCTGTAGAAATAAGTTATCAGAATGGGAATACACTTCTGACAGTAAGTTGCAAATTGGGAATTCCGGTGGAATTTGTGCTGAAAAATACAGTTTCAAATACAAAAAACATAACTGAAAACAAACTGAAAATTTCAAAAACCAATAACTCGCTAACCATTCACGGGCAAACCAACGCAGCAACCCTGTTCGACCATATCGGACGCATTGTGGAAAATCAAAACCACAGTTCATTGGAAAAAACCTTTTACGCTGATAAAAACCGAATCTATTTTCTTTGGGCACAACTGTCCGATAATTCTGTATTTACACGTAAATTAATGCTTTAAAACAATGAAGAACAAATTCTACATATTATTCCTATTATCAGCGCTTCTTGCGATAAACATTCAGGCTCAGACATTTACTTTCGAGGAAAGTACAGTGCCTGCCAACTGGACCGTGCAACAAAACGGCACACTTGCACTGAGCACCGAACATTACAAGGAAGGCCTGCAAAGTCTTTGCTGGGAAACCACAGGAACTGCAACGCTAACAGTTAGCTTCACAAGTTTTATTGCGTCGACAGGTAACTCGGCATTTTTGCAGATTTACACGCCCGAAATTACCAACGATACGCTGGTAGTGGACTTTTTGTACCTGAATGTACCCAAACGAACTGCACGCTTTCTGCTGAATTATAAGGGCTGGCGTGAGTTTAACCGCGCTTATACCGAGTACGCTTCCAATGTTTCATCAACCATTAGCGCAGTGCGTTTTACACTGAAACCCGCTTCGGCAGCAGCCCGCAAAGTTTATTTCGACAATGTAAAATTCAATCAAACCACACAGGCAAATCGTATTCCGGGCAGTCAGTGGATTCTTGACAAACAATATTTTACAAGCAATAATACGCAACTGAATTTATTTGCCAATACGCCCGACATTGCGCTGACAACACCCACAAGTACCGAACTTGCCGATTTACAAACGCTGCGGAATTTATTGAAGCGTACGCCTGCAGCAGGTACTGCTACCAATCTGACTGCTGCCAGAATTTTTGTAAATTCACTGGGTATTACCCGAAATACGGACGGAACTGTAAAAGGTAAAATTCTCGACATGTCGCCAACAGCATTAACCACAACAGCTGTAACCGATTACATTTCCAAACTGGAAGTATTGGCGGCTGCAGGCATGAACGACGCACCAACACTGGAAATTTTCCGCAATTTTCTCGATCATCTTACCGATCAGGGCTTTGCCGAAGGACTAAACTATATTATTTCCACAACCGATTATACAAATGCACGAAGTATTCCGGCCAAACTGCTGAATATTCTTCCGGCCTGTACCGATATACAAAAAAATGAAGTATTGAAACTTGCTCGATGGATTTCGTATTACGGTCTGATGTACGAATCGCAAAGCACTTATATGCAGGCGCTGAATTCGGATGTAGTTTATCTCTATCTGCCTCATATTGCAGCGATCGCATTATTTCAGACCGACGACGCTGTGGCTGTACGCGAAATGAAAGCCTTCAAACGCTTCCTCGACCGCAACACCGAATATGTGCCCGGAGGTGGCGATATTCTGAAACCCGACGGGACTGGTTTCCACCACAATACGCATTACAACAACTATATGTATTCGTATCAGACCTGGATGGATTATATCTGGTACATGAAGGGCACTTCGTTCCGCATTTCGGCCGACTCGTACCTGCGTTTCCGAAAATCTATTTTATCCATTTACACAATGGCCACGCTGGATACAGGAAACACGCGCCATTATGCCAATACACTTTCCGGACGAAATCCTTTTGGTTCGGGCATTCAGGTATATTTTTCAAAAGATTTATTTGAGAAACTGATTCTTGTGGGAGGCGATTGTTTGGGAAAAGATATGGACGAAGAACTTGCAGGTGCTTACAATTATTTTTTTGAATCGACCAAATACAGCGTTCCAACAAAGTCGTACGAAGGTTTCCATCAATTCAATTACAGTCCGCTCGGCATTTATCGCCGTGCAAACTGGGTGGCTACCATGCGCGCACCGACCACAAAATTCTGGGGCGCTGAAATCTACAGCAATGCGAACCGTTTCGGACGTTATCAAAGTCATGGAACACTTGAAATAACCTACAAAGGTTCAGTAGCGCAAAGCGGTTATCCCGGCAATGGCACAGGAGGTGGCTGGGACTGGAATGTGGTGCCGGGCACAACGACAGTACATTACACATCGTGGCAGGAAATGATGCCTAACAAAAATCTGACCGACCGTTTCGATCAGTTTACAAAAACAAAAAACTTCTCGGGAGCACTTTCGTGGGGAGAATACGGAGTTTTTGCCACCGATTTCGATCAGATCGACACATGGGGAAGTCAGCGTTTTACAGCTACAAATCTGGTTTTCCGCAAATCGATGTATGCTTTCGACAATATGATTATCAGTCTTGGTAGCGGCATAAGTTCGTCGGGCACTTACGATGCGTCCATGATTACCGCCACCAATCTTTTTCAACAACTGACCTCATCAGCCAGTGGAAAATTATTGCTCAATGGTACAGAAATAACCATGCCGCACAGTTCATCAGTAGCTTCAACACAGGATAACTGGCTGCTGAGCCCACAGGGAACAGGATATTTTATTCCGCAGGGAAATGATGCCGTTGAACTCAGGTTTGGTGCGCAGAAATCTCCTGTGGAAACCGGAGCTGATTATGCATCGCCCGCAACCACTGCCAATGCAGCGAAGGCATACATCAATCATGGTGTAAAACCAAGTGGTAAAAGCTATGCGTTTGTAGTCATTCCGGGTACAAACGCCACAGAAATGCAAACACTCTCAGCGCAAATGGCCAACGGAGGCGGAAGCATTTACCAGATTCACAGCCAGAGCGGAAATCTGCATGCACTGACTTATAAACCTAAAAATATCACAGCTTACACTTTCTACGGGGCTTCTTTCAATCAGACTTTTGGCATTGTAAAATCGTCGACAGCCGAACATCTGCTGATGCACCGACCCGATGCACAAACGGGACGACAGTATTTTGCTGCTTCGAATCCGAACCTGAAACCTGTGACTGATGCCACTTACGGTTGGAAATCATCCAGCAGTCAGACCACACTTACGCTTCATGGCGAATGGTTGCCTGTGAAAGCGGTACCGGGTGTGCAATTTCATGCTCCGGCCAATGGAGAAACACAAATCACACTGACTTTCAGCGAAGGTGAAGCCATTTACTTTACATTAAAACGACCCGATGATACGGCTGTTGAGAAAACAGAAAAGAGTGATCTTTTTAAAATTACAAATCTCAAAAATCAACTTATTATTAGTCCAAAATCTGATTTGAATGAAGATACTGAAGTTCGCATTTATTCCACTGCAGGACAACTGATGTATCAGAAAAAAATGCTGAATATGGATAATTCACTGACCGTTGATTTAAACAATTTCACTAACGGAATTTACTATGGCCGAATCGAAGGGAGAAATATCAATTATACATTTAAATGGATTCACTCAAAATAAAAAATTTAAACAAAATATAAAATAACAACTTCTCTGTAAACCTGTTCTTTCGATAGTACTCATTCCCCCTTTAGGGGGTTAGGGGGCAGGCATCAGGGGTTTAATTATAACTTTATGAAAACAAACTTATTGACCATTGGATTAGGGCTCTTACTGCTCAGCGCTTGTAATAGTGCCTCTAAAAATCAGCAAACTGATTTAATTGCCGATAATGTCGCTTTTGCCGAAAAACAAATCGGACATCAGGTAAAACTGATTGAAGAAAGTGGAAAAATTCTGAATCCGCGCACCATAAAAAACGATAAAATTCAGTATGTGCCTATCGATGACTGGACAAGTGGATTTTTTCCCGGCAGTATGTGGTATATGTACGAACTCACAGGCAATGAAAAATGGAAAAATCTGGGTGTAAAATATACTGAAGACCTCGACTCGGTTAAATATCTTACCTGGCATCACGATGTGGGCTTTATGATCAACACAAGCTATGGCAATGCTTACAAAGCCACCAAAAACGAAGCGTATAAAGACGTGATGGTTCAGGCTGCTAAATCGCTGGCTACACGTTTCCGCCCAACTCCGGGTGTAATTCAGTCGTGGGATGAGGATCGCGGCTGGCAGGGAACACGCGGTTGGATGTGTCCTGTAATCATTGATAACATGATGAACCTTGAACTTTTCTTCGAAGTAACCCGTTTGACCGGCGATTCGTCATTCTACAAAATGGCTGTCAGTCATGCCGATGTCACACTCGAAAACCATTTCCGCGACGATTACAGCTGTTATCATGTGATTGACTACGATAAAATCAAAGGCGGTGTACGTCACAAACACACTGCACAAGGCTATGCACACGAATCGGCATGGGCGCGCGGTCAGGCATGGGCCATTTACGGATTTGCTGTTTGCTACCGCGAAACAAAAGATCCGCGCTATCTTGAACTAACAGACAAAATCTACAACTATCTTTTCACGCACAAAAACATGCCCGAAGATTTGGTTCCGTACTGGGATTTCGATGCACCAAACATTCCCAACGAGCCGCGCGATGCTTCGGCAGCAGCCATTATTGCATCGGCTTTGTACGAGTTGAGCACTTTCGGCAAACCCGAATATAAGGAAACAGCCGACAAAATTGTAGCTTCACTTTCGTCGCCAGCATATCGCGCTATTCTGGGAACCAACGGCAACTTCCTGCTGATGCACTCGGTGGGTAGTATTCCTCACGGACACGAAATTGATGTGCCACTAAACTATGCCGACTATTATTTTCTGGAAGCTCTCCTGAGAAAAAAGGAACTTGAAAAACCCTGAGTTTAATTTACGATTTACAATTGATTCTCAAATCGTAGCACAATTCTCCATTTAATTGAAATTCAAACCTTTCCCGGTTTTTAAAGTCCCCCTTTAGGGGGATTTAGGGGGCTTATAAACTATTCAATGCATCTTCGTTTCCACATATTCATGCTTTTTGCTGGCACTCTTACCTGCTTTGGCCTTTTTGGTCAGGCAAAGGAGTTCGCGCATCCAGCTATTATATCGTTTGAGACAGGCGTTTTTCCTGCTTCGGCCGATGAAAAATCTGAATTGAATATTTCTGGCGAGCATTTCAAACACGGACAAAAAAGTCTGCAATGGAAATGGAGCGAGACAGATGCAACACTGAGTTTTGTACAGAACATTCCTTATGCGGCTCAAAATCCGCACGGAGATAATTCGGTAGCTACTTTCGTGTTTTGGCTTTATTCCCTCAGACAATTGCCTGAAGCTAAACTTGTTTTTGAGTTTCTGAAAGACGATAAAGTATGCTCTTTTTTTGAATATGGTTTGAATTTCAAAGGCTGGAGTGGAGCGTGGGTGGCTTTCGACCGCGATATGCAGGGAAAACCGCAGCCAGGAATGAACGAACTGCGCATCACAGTGAAAGGTGCAGCTCAGGGCGAACTATTTTTCGACCATCTGATGTTATCGTCCTTTCAGGATGTTCGGCATCACACAGCAGGCCTCGAAGCTCCTTTTATCAATGCCAATACCGACAGCCACTGGCTTACACTACTGAATTCATGGAATAAAAAGTTTGATCTGACTATTAAAAAGGAAATCTCAGCCGAAGATATAGCCAGTCTGCAAACAATCGAAAAACGTTTTGTGGAAACGCTTACCGAAAATAAAAAAGCAATATCTGTAAAAGCGCTGACTGCATCGTTCAACCAATACCGTATCCGTAAAAACCGCGACGGTTCAGTTCGCGGATTACCTGTATTTTTCGAACGTTGGGGCGAAACTTACGAACGTTTGGGGGCTCAGCGCTATAACCTGCTTTTCGACAATCCTTCAGGTTTAAGCGAATTCAATGAATTGCTCTTTAATCTGGCAAATACTTACCATCAATCGGTCAGCGAAAGTGAAAAACAAACGCTTGCAGGCATGTATCTCTTATTGATTCGTCATTCACTCGATCAGGGTTTCAGAGCCGGAAGTGCCATGGGAACGCTGCATCATTTGGGTTACAGCATGCGTAATTTTTATGCTTCGGGAGTGCTAATGCGCAGCGAATTACAAAAAGCAGGTTTAGCCGGCGATATGCAGCAGGCTATGGAATGGTTTGCCGGCACAGGCGAAATAAAAACAGCTCCAACAGCTCCCGGCATGGATGTGGATGCTTTCAACACAAGCCTTTCGGGACGATTGGCGAGTATTTTAATGCTCGACGATTCGTCGGAAAAAGTACGCTACATGAATGCTTTTGTGCGTTGGGTGAATAACGGTCTGATGATTTCAGATGGCACACAGGGCACTTTCAAAATCGATGGATCAATGCATCATCACCGTCACAATTATCCTGCTTATGCGGTGGGAGGTCTTGATGGCGCCGTAAATGCTGCCTGGATTTTACACAACACGGATTTTGCTCTTTCGCAGGAAGGTCGTGAAAACCTGAAAAACTCATTGCTGGCCATGCGTTTTTACAGCAATTTGCTCACATGGCCGTTATCGCTTTCAGGACGTCACCCCGATGGACTCGGACACATCGACCCTCTGCATTTTGCAAGACTGGCAATGGCAGGAAGTCCCGACGGACAAAAACCTGTTGACACAGAACTGGCGTCAGCTTATCTTCGTTTGGTTGGTAATCAGCCGACAAATTACACTCGCATTTTTCAAAAGTCAGGAATCAAAGCCGAAAAAGCACCCGAAGGAAATCAAACATTTCCATATTCCTGTCTGAATGTTCATCGCCGTGATAACTGGTTGGTAAGTGCTATGGGTCACAGCCGCTATTTCTGGGCCACTGAGTCGTATGTAGGCGCAAATCATTACGGACGATATCTGAATCACGGACATTTGCAAATTATGGCAAGCGGTCAGCCTGTTTCTAATTTCTCTTCCGGTTTTAATCAAAAAGGCTGGGATTGGAACCATTTTCCGGGCACTACAGCCACTTATCTGCCTTTGAAAGAGTTGAAAGCCGACATCAAAAACCTCGACGAAAACTCAGGTTACGAGGAAATGCTGCTCTCAGATGAAACTTTTGCAGGTGGAATTTCTATTCGCAACCGCAATGGTGCCTTTGCAATGAAGTTACACGAACACGACAAATATAATGGATCACTTCGGGCACGAAAATCGTTTTTCTTTTTCGACAACCGCATTGTGGCCCTGGGAAGCAATATCCGTTCGGTTTTACCTGATAAAGAAGTGCACACCACACTGTTTCAGGTTTACCAGTCTGAAGCTGTAAAAGTGCCTTTGGCCAACAACAATCCCGTAACATCGATGCCTTTTTCTGAAACGTTTAAAGGAAAAATGAACCATCTTTCGGATGGTTTGAATAATCATTTCTTCGTTCGTGAAGGCGAAGTGGTTTTGCAGAAAAAAGTGCAGGAATCATTTCACGAGGAAACCGATGCTCCAACCCGTAATCCGTTTGCATCTGCTTGGATCAATCACGGAGCAAAAGCAAAAACAGATCATTACGAATATCTGATTCTTGTTCAGCCCGATAACAAAACTGTCGAAACCACGCTCAAAAATCTGAAATCGGTCAAAAAATCGCCTTACGAAGTACTTCAGAAAGACTCAATGGCGCACATTGTACATGACAAACTCAGCAATACCACAGCGTTTGCATTTTTCGAAGCCGGGGAATTTAAAAATAAAAACCTGTTTGTTTCGGTAAATGTGCCCGCATTGTTTATGATGGAAAAAATCTCTGAAAACCAGATAAACATCAGCTTAGCCGATCCGGATTTACGTTTTTACGAAGGAGCTGCCGACGAGGAATACGATGCCAATGGCAAACGTATCGAACGCAGCGTATATTCGCGCCACTGGATCAACAATCCTTCGGGAAAATCGGAAATTGAGCTGATACTTTCGGGCGAATGGAAAACCGAAGGAAGCCCGGAACATATTCAGGTAAAAAGTGTAGCAAATGGCAAAACCACGCTCACAGTAAGCTGTCAGCATGGACTTAGCAGGGAAATTGTTTTAAAGAAATGAAATGATGTTGAGGATTCAATTTTATAGAGTTGAAAAATTGCATTCACTTGTTATTGCAATTCTGAAGTAAAATATCCATTCAAGATGAAAAATTGATTTTTTGAGATATTTTTGGCCGGCAATTATGATTATTGCCGGAATCCTGTTTTTTCAGGAATTTATTAGTAATTTTAAACCCCAAAAATTAGAGGATAAAGATGAATAATTTTCGAAAATGGAACAAGGATGCCGTTTTTTGTTGCGTGTATAAGTTGCTTTTCAGGATGAAATAATAAGATTGAGTGAAAATTTGCTCAAATATATGTTTCAGTTTTAAATTTGTTTAAAAGCCGGAACCCGACGAATGCATCTAAAGAAAGTAGAAACAATTTGAATGCACTCCGGTAAAAAATCACAAAAATCCCTGATTAACTGTTTCGCCAAAAAAAAATAAACTTTGTCACTATTTTCACGTAATTAGAAAATCTAAAGAACAAAGGCGCTAATAAAGAATTGTTTAATGGAGTTGAGCAGAGTTATAAACTGAAACATTCTTAAAAAAATCAGTAACTGAGAATAATACAAGAATCGTTCATATATTTGCCCTTATGCTCGTGCAGAAAAGATTATAAAAATTTTAAATCATATAAAAAATATTGCTATGATAAGCATTGTAAAACAGTTCGCCATCGACAATGAAGTGGATAAAATTTATCCATTGAAAATCGGTCATATCAACGATTCGTTCATTGTTGAGAGTAAATTGCTTAATGGGAAATCTTATTTTTTACAAAAAATAAACCATCAGATTTTTAAAAATGTAGAAGGTTTGCAGCGAAATATTCAAATTGTTACTGACCATTTGCGGAAAAAATTGACCGAAGCCGGTGAAATAAATCTTGAACAGAAAGTGCTGCAATTAGTTCCTACAACCGATGGTAAGCTATTTTATCAGGATAGCGAAGGCGCTTATTGGCGTATGTACGTAAATATACAACACACACATAGTTACGATGTTATCACTCCTGAACTGGCTTATAAAGCCGGTGAAGCATTCGGCAATTTCCAATGTATGTTGGCAGACGTACCACACGCCGAACTGATTGAAACGATACCAAATTTCCACAATATTGAATTCAGGTTGGAGCAATTCAGAGATGCAGTGATAGCAAATAAAGCAGGAAGGTTAGCACAAACGCAGTGGTTGGTGGACGAAATTGAAATTCGTGCCAACGAAATGTGTCTGCCCGAACGCTTTTTTCGCGAAGGAAAACTTCCCAAACGCATCAACCACTGCGACACCAAAGTAAACAATATGCTTTTCGACGAAAACGATGAGCCCGTTTGTATTGTGGATTTAGATACAACCATGCCGGGTTTTGTACTTTCCGACTTTGGCGATTTTATGCGAACTGCAGCCAATACAGGAGCAGAGGATGATGAAAACTTGGACAATATCGGCGTTAATATGCCTATTTTTGAAGCATACACGCGTGGTTATCTGAAAAAAGCAAGTTTTTTAACTCCAATTGAAATAGAAAATCTGGCATTCGGAGCAAAATTACTTAGTTATATGCAGCTTGTACGCTTTTTTGGCGATTACCTGAATGGTGATATCTATTACAAAATTCAGCACGAACATCATAACTGGCAACGATCCCTGGCACAATTCCGATTGCTGCAATGTCAGGAGGAGAAGTTCGAAACCATGCAACAAATTGTATTTGAGAGTAAACAATAAAGTTTAAATACATGCGATGAATTATTCCAGCCGATGTTACGGGCATCTCAGAATGAAATCTCTGTCAACTATATGTATTAAAATCTATTGAATCAGTACGCCATGAATAGTATAAATATTCCTTATTTTGATAATCTGAATGGAAAAGATGCATATTCTGCATCATTGTTTCTTGATAATATCGATATATTTTATAAAATTGAACAGGTTAACTGGCCGGAAAAATTTCTTTATTGTCCGCAAACTTCATTTATAATTGCACGTTCTGAAGATACGTTATTTTTGAAATTTATTGTGGAAGAAAAGAATTTACGTGCTTTATACCTGAATGATCATGACCCTGTTTGGGAGGATAGTTGTGTGGAATTTTTCTTTCAAAAGGCAAATGACGACACCTATATGAATTTTGAATTCAATTGCATTGGAACCTGTCTTGCTGCTTCACGGAAAGGTCGGAGTGTAGATGTCTTACCTCTTCCTGAAAGCCAAATGAAAAAAATTGAACGATATTCAACTTTGGAACGAAAGATTTATAATCTGAATGATGCCCTTACGCACTGGGAATTGACAGTAAAAATACCGTTTACTGTTCTTGGAATTGACCCCGAAAAACTACCTGATTATTTGAAAGGTAATTTTTACAAGTGCGGTGATGGAACACTAACACCACATTACATTAGCTGGAATTCAATTTTTACTGAAAATCCTGATTTTCATTGTCCGGAGTATTTTGGGAAATTAAATTTTTGAGTGACAATGTAGGTTTTTTAAGATTATTATAAGTGATATTCAGTGTTTTTGTCTCGATTAGTATTCCTGTTTGAGTTCGGAAGAAAAGACACAAAAACACTGAATCACATAGTTTTACTTAAATAATATTAGCGTAAGCTCTGAATTAATCGACATCGATTTGAATATCCCGCATTAACAATTGACTTTCAACATGATTAATATCTAACATTTGCACTTTTTCAAGGAAGTATTGTCCTTGTTCAACATTTCCTTTTCCTAAATTTCCCAAAGCCATTAAATAATTACAATGAATCTGATTGCGAATATTTAAATCTTCGTCCCAAATCAGCAAATCGGGCAGTGATACTGCAAAATAATCCATTTTAACGTTATCATTCAAATGTATTGTGCCGAAATTAATCAAGGCATCGAACCGAATGTTCGCTTCTTCCAACTTACCCAGTTTTAACAATGCCAGTCCCTGATAATATATCTTATCCGGTTTTTGGTCGTTGTAAAAAATAGCCGGAGAAGGTTCGCTTATGCCATCTTTTGCCAATGTCCAGTATTTTGTAGCTTTGTCCATTTCATTTAAACCCTGGTGCGCACATCCAAGCCAGTAGTAAATGTCATTTTCCTGTGCTCCCTGCAGTTTTCCTTCCCCGAGATTGTGCGGATATACCATGCATTCATTTAATAATCCAATCGCTTCCCCGAAATTTTTCAGGCGGATAGCTGTTTTTGCCAATTCAATTCTGCAAATCAGGTATTGCGCCGGCACTTTGCCTTCGCCGCCTTCCCAGGGATGAAATATACGGCTATCAATCAACTGCTTTGCTTTTAAATAATCACCGGTTAAATTACACAGCGTAGCATATTCCAGATAAACATCGTCGCGCTGCTCAACCAAATTAAAGTATTTATCTAAAAACGCTAAACGTTCGGCATTTGGGCGGCAAATGCGTTTGTACAGCTGGTCGAGTTCCATTAGTAGGCGTGCATCAGTGGTGTCGAGCGCAAAAGCTTTTTCGAGGAATTGAACTGCCTTTTCTTCCTGATTCAGTTTGTTGAAATAAGCCAATGATAAGTTACGCAGTACAGTCGGAAATTTATCATTCAGTGCTGCTGATTTTTCCCAACAAGCAATTGCTTCGCTATATTGACGTTTGTCGTACCACAAATTACCAAGGTAGAATGGTGCTTTCGAATCGTTCGGGTTCGCTTTTTGAGCATTTTCTAATGCCAGAATTGCTTCTAATCGATTAGGGAAGCAAAATTCGGGAGCATGAGCGGCTGCTTTTTTCAGTATGTATAAGGCATCTTTCCCATCTTTTGACAGCGCCCAAGCCATGTAATAATAGGTCATTGGTGTTGTTGGGCAAACTTTCGTGCCTTCCTCTAATATTTGCACCGCTTCATCATACATGCCGGCAGCAATATAATCGAGTGCAATAATTTCATAGTTATGAATTTCGCCACGCATTAGCTGGTTCATTTCCTCCAAATCGGAGCTTCCGTTTGTAAGCAGGTATTTTTCGAACCTGCATCCAAAGTTGAACAAATCTATTTTCAGAGAGTCTTCAATCAAATTAAATGCATCAACTTTGCGGCCGAGTTTACGTAAAATAGCCGTTTTCAATGCGCGTGCTTTGTGGTTGTGCCAGTTGCGAATAAGCGATTTGTCCACTTCGTACAGCGCATCATTTAAATTGTTGTTGATACACGAAAGTTGAGCACATCCAAAAAATCCTGCATCCTGCATTGCCGAGTTCCAACATGCTTTGTAAAATGCATCGTAAGCTTCCTTGTTTTTACCCTGAAATTGCAATGCCAAACCAAGATTGTAACGCGGTTCGCCATCATAAGGGTTCGGGTTGCGCTGCAATTGTGTTTCGATAGCTTTATCGAAATACTTTTCGGCTTCGGCAAATTTTCCGCGACGAAGTAACCAAAGTCCCATAGCATTATTGTTACGCACATCACTTGGATCGCGCCTTAATGCTTCGAGGTAATAATCGGTAGCATTATAGGTAGCATGACGATATTGTTCCAAATGCAAACCTGTAAGATAGAGTTGCTCACAGGTTGGAGTTTCCACCGGCGACATTGCAGCTTTGGCGGGTTCAGGTAATGGGCGTTCCGATTTCTCATTTCGAATTGCAAGCAATTCAAAGTCATTTTCATCGCTTACTATTAGTTGCAACTCATCCAATTTTATATTGCGAGCTTCGATTTTACGAATATATACTTCTTCAGGTGTTAAATCTGATTTTTCTTCAAAATTCACGTGAGAGGAATTTGGTGTGCTTAGCTTTATTGTAGCTCTGTTGATAATAGATGTTGCAAACACTTTTACAATTATCTTTCCATCTTCAATTTCCAAATTCAACAATAAATCCTTCGAAGCATTTTTTACTACTCCTAACTCGCGATAGGGCAAAAAATATTGCGTAAAAGTTTTTTCTTCGTAAGGATTCAACCATGTAAAATCAGGTTGATTGTCGGTAAATACGCCCGCCATAAGTTCAATATACGGACCATCTTCATCGGTCAGATTTCTGTCCCAGGCTTTCCCAAAATCGCCGTTGCCCCATGTCCATTGTTTTTTTCCGGGCGATATATGATGATTTGCAACATGAAGAACACCAGCCTGAGTATCGTTTTCGTAACCACCAACAAAATTAAATTCAGAGTTAATAGCCATGTACGATGTTGGTACAGGAATGTTTTTATAATTTGATATATCCACACCTGCCGAATAATCAACCTTATAATATGTACCTGTAGCAATGGGGAAAGTTGAGACATCGCGTTTTCCATGATCGAAAACAGCATGCACATCAGGCGGAAAAACCGATTGATAATAATCGTTTACCGCTACGGCAGGATTTGCCCACCAAAGAAAAGTTTGCGGAACTGGAGTTGGATTATAAAGTTTTCCTTTTATTTCAAGATAAGCTTTTCCGGGATACAATGTAAAGCCAGCCATGCCTTTTTGGTGAAACATTTTTTCGTTTTCGCTTACCCAAACTGTTACGCTGCCATCGGCGTTATACTCAATTGTATGATCTACAGGCAAAAAAGTACTCGGACGATGATGCTGCGGCCAGTTAAACTCAATACCACCTGAAATCCAGGGACCAATTAATCCTACCAATGCCGGCTTAATTACCTGATTATAATAAATAAAATGGCGCTGCTTAATTTTGTCGTAAGCCATGTGTACACGACCGCCTAATTCAGGCAAAATCATTATTTTAACATACTCATTTTCAAGGAAAACAGCATTATATATTTTGTCAGCTTTTTCATCGGAAATTTTTTCAATTACTGGATATGGATAAACAGCGCCACTACTTCCCTGATAAACACGTTTCTCCAAAAATATCGGATTTTTTTCAGGTTGACCTATTTCATAAGTGGGTAATGCTATTGCTTCGTTCCACACTTTTACTTCACTGTTTTCAACAGTACTTTTAATCAAATACTCCGTAATCTTTTCCATTTTTATTATATAAAATATCAACTAACAATCATCAATTATTTAACTAACTCTTTTTCAATTTCTTCCAACGATTTACCTTTCGTTTCTGGAAGTTTTAGTAAAACAAAGACAAAACCAAGTAAACAGATGGTTGCATATACCCAGAAAGTACCCGAGGCACCTAATGCTTCATTTAACAAAGGGAAAGTGAATGTAAGTATAAAACAAGCTACCCACAAAGCAAAAGTGGCTAAAGCCATAGCCGCACCACGTATGCGGTTCGGGAAAATTTCAGACAGAATTACCCAGGTGATTGGTGCAAGCGATATGGCGTAAACAGCAATGGCAATGACCACCAGCGATAAAACCGCAACTCCTTTCAGTTGAAAATAAAACGCACTACCGAGCAATAAATAAGTAACTGCAAGCCCTGCAGCTCCAAACAACATTAACTTTTTTCGTCCCCATTTATCCACCGTGAACATAGCCACAAGCGTGAAAACAAGATTGACCGTACCTGTAATTACAATATTGAAAAGCATATCGCTTACACCGTAACCTGCTGTGGTAAATATTTCATCGGCATAATTAAAAACTGTATTGATACCGCACCATTGCTGAAAAACAGCCAGAAAAACACCCAGCACCAACACTTTGCGGTATTTGGGTTTTAACAATATTCTTAAATCAACTTTTGAGGAAGCATCTTTTAATGTTGCTTCAATTTCAACTATTTCGTTGTGTGCATAGGTTTTTCCACCAATTTTCACAAGGGTAGGTAATGCTTTTTCCTTTTTGCCAGATTTAATTAACCAGCGCGGACTTTCGGGCACAAAAAATATTAACACGAAAAAAGAAAAGGCAGGAATAACTTCGGCTAAAAACATCCAACGCCAACCCATTTGCCCGTTCCACGATGAGCGGATAAATTCGTCACTTGCACCTAAAGGAACATCTTCGGCAATGAGCATATTTATGATTTGAGCTGCCAGAATTCCGATTACGATTGTAAACTGGTTGAGCGATACAAAACCACCCCGCATTTTGGCAGGTGCCACTTCGGCAATATACATGGGCGAAAGGGCTGAAGCAAGTCCGATACCTATTCCTCCAAGCATTCGGTAAACGATAAATATATCGAATCGCGACACTAAACCTGTTCCCAATGCCGAAATTGTAAATAATGCCGCTGCCAGCAACAAAGGCTTTTTTCGACCATATTTATCCGATATCAGTCCTGATGAAACCGCACCAATGATACAGCCAATAAGCGCCGAGCTCATAGCCCACGCCTGAAGTGAAGGAATGTTAGCAATGTCAAAAAATCGTTCGTAAAATGGTTTCGCGCCCCCAATTACTACCCAGTCGTAGCCAAAAAGCAATCCGCCCATGGCTGAAACCATCGAGATTGCAAATACATAAGATTTGTTGATGTTTTTCATACAGTATTTTTTCGATAAATGTAAATCTGCTACAAAGTAGTTGATTTTTTCCAATTTTGAAAATAGAAAAAAATATTTTATACATAGACTATTTTATTATTTTTGCAACAAACATTCTGTAAAAAATATGGTAAAAATTAAAAGTGGTTTTCGTGGCGAAAGAGCAATTGTTCTCCCTGCAGCAATTGTGAAGGAATTCAGCAATCAGGATTTAGGTCGGCTACTGTATATAACCGATATTGGATTTTACCCGAAGGCAGATTCGCATTACCGTAGCCGAAAAGTGAACGAAGTCTGTCAGTATATTTTGTTATACTGCATCGATGGTGAAGGATGGATAGAAACAGGTGAAATTAAACAGAAACTGACGGGTGGCGAAGTCGTTATTTTACCAAAAAACACAGCACACGCTTATGGCAGTTCGGTTGAAAATCCATGGACAATTTATTGGATTCATTTCGATGGAAGTATGGCTGAGTATTTTTGCAGCGACATGGATAAACCTGTTAAAATAAACGCTGAAAAAGATTCGCGAATAAGCGAAAGGCTTGAATTGTTTGAAGATATTTTTTCGATACTAAAAAATGGTTATAGCCTCTTAAATCTGAATTACAGCGTAACAGTTTTGTTTCATTTTTTGGGAACGCTTAAATTTCTGAGCGCTTTTCGACGAAGTCTTTCCGATCGTCAATCAACGCGTAACACAGCTGATGAAGCTATACATTTTATGCGTGAAAATATTCAAAAACAACTCAAACTAAAGGATGTTGCCTCATACCTGGGATTGTCTGTGTCGCATTTCAGTCTTTTATTTCGTCAAAAAACAGGTTTTGCACCTTTAAATTATTTCAATCAACTCCGCATCCAAAATGCTTGTCATTATCTTGATTTTTCCGAATTGCAGATTAATCAGATTGCAGGCATGGTTGGATTTCCCGATCCGTTTTATTTTAGCCGGATATTCACTAAAACCATGGGCAGCTCGCCAAAAGAATACCGAAAACGGAAGAAAGGTTAGCAAATTTCTGTTATTTGCATAAAAAACTGGTAATTATCTTTTACTTTTCCGTTTTTTATTCCAGTATTTTTCTAATTTATCAGCCTCTTTTGTCGTGATTTGAATTACCGAACCATGTTTTGGTGATTGAAAATTAGTGGCTTTCATTACCCCTTCGTTAAAATGACCAAGGTTTGTAAAGTTGATAAAGTCCGAAGTTTCACAAAAACCGAAATTGTGCGGATTTATGCTGAAAATGTCATACATTAAAACCCATTTATTTTCGCCGATTCGTTTCCACATATTGGGAGCTTCGCACGAACGGGGTTCAAAATCGACCCATTTATCTTCGAAAACATAACCGCTGTGAATGCTGTCAGAAAATGCAATTCTAATTCCTGCCGGATTTTCCTGTGCTACATAAGTCATGCAAAATCTACCATTGGGCATCGGGCAAATATCAGCATCCAATATCTGAATTTTTTCATTCGGATATTCAAAAAGAATTTTTGGTTCGGAAGTCAGTTTAGTGAAAGCATTATCAGTATAGGAATAATAAAGTTTTGTTTTTCCATTGCCTATACGCATTGTAAAATATAGCATCATTTTGCCGGCTACGGCATCATAAGTGGTTTGTGGCGCCCAGGCACAGCCAATATTTTCAAACTCAGGAAAACTTTCATTTATCCGCACTTTACTTCGTGTCCAGTGTATCAAATCGAAAGATTTCATCAGCACAAAACCATGATTGTTTCCCCAACCGTACAATTTATCATCCCTGTCC
This sequence comes from uncultured Paludibacter sp., assembly GCA_964508285.1. Taxonomy (GTDB): domain Bacteria; phylum Bacteroidota; class Bacteroidia; order Bacteroidales; family Paludibacteraceae; genus Paludibacter. The sequence goes on along the minus strand of CAZDSY010000024.1, from coordinate 6,207 downwards.
CATGTGGTTGTACGAATACCTTTTTCTTTTCCAAAAACATGCAAATCGGTCATAGCCATATAAAAAGCGCCATCCGGTCCGCGATAAATATGTGGGTCTCGTATTCCTCGCTGATCCGCAATGGTATCACCCGCAATTACCGGCTCTCCATTGTTTACCGCTGTAAATGTATAACCATCCCTGCTTGTGGCAAGGAATAAACTGTGTGTGGGGTCGTTGAAAAAAACAAAAAGATATGCACCCATTTTGCTTTCATCGGGGATTTTCGATTTTGTAAATTTGTTTGATGCCGCATTTAGATTTACAAAAAAACCTGCGCAGGTTATTACAATTAAAGCTAATTTCTTAAAATTCATGATTTGTTTATGCCTTTAAAATTATTTTGAATTGACAAAAATAATCATATTCGAAAACTCTAAAGTGTACAAACAATTAATTTTAGAGCATTTATTTTCTAAAATGCCGGATTTTGTTTGAATTATTCAAAATGATCAACTTTTTTCAGTATCAAATGTACAGTTACAAAAAGCAGAAAATTGCGTCTGTAACTTGTATAACTTAATAAAATAACAGAAAATGAAACTCAACCGAATTTATTCTATCCTGCTTTTTATTTTTACGGTTAATGTCGGCTTTGCCCAATCCAACGATTACAAACTTTGGTACGATAAACCCGCACAGGTTTGGACTGAAGCTTTGCCTCTTGGCAATGGCAGGCTTGGGGCTATGGTTTTCGGAAATCCGGCGGTGGAGCAAATTCAGCTGAACGAAGAAAATATCTGGGCTGGTCAACCGAATAATAATGCAAATCCACTGGGGCTGGAATACATTCCTAAAGTGCGCGAACTGGTTTTTGCAGGGAAATATATCGAGGCACAAGACCTTGCTACAGAAAAAGTAATGTCGCAAACAAACCACGGAATGCCCTATCAGACTTTTGGCGATTTACGCATAGCTTTTCCCGGACATTCGCGTTATACCGATTATTACCGCGATTTGAATCTTGATTCGGCGCGCACAACCGTTCGTTACAAGGTCGATGGTGTTACATACACACGTGAAGCTTTCACTTCGTTTACCGATCAGGTGGTAATTGTGAAATTATCAGCTTCGAAAAAGAAAAAAATAACCTTTAACGCACAACTAACTTCCCCTCAGCAAGATGTTTTTATTTCATCAGAAGGAAACGAAGTTACCCTAAAAGGAGTAACACCTACGCATGAGCGGTTAAAAGGAATGGTCAGATTCAACGGACGACTGACGGCAAAACTGAAAGGCGGAAAAATGCTTTCGAAAGATGGAATTTTATCGGTTGAAAATGCCGATGAAGCCATTTTGTATGTATCTATTGCCACAAATTTTGTGAATTATAAAGATATTTCGGCTAACGAAGTTGAACGCGCGAAAACGTATCTGAATAAAGCCTTTACGGTTGATTACAAAAAAGCTCTTCGCTCGCATACTGATTATTTTCAGCAATTTATGAAGCGCTCATCGCTCAATTTAGGTCTGAATTTATCAAAAGAAACAACTGATAAACGTGTCGAAAACTTTGCCAAAACCAACGATGCGCATTTGGTGGCAACTTATTATAAATTCGGGCGCTATTTGCTGATTTGTTCATCACAGCCGGGCGGACAGGCGGCTAATTTACAGGGAATCTGGAACGATAAGATGTTTCCGCCATGGGATAGCAAATACACAACAAATATTAACTTGGAGATGAATTACTGGCCTGCCGATATTACAAATCTTCAGGAATTGAACGAACCACTTTTCCGGTTGATTAAAGAAGTAAGTGAATCAGGCACTGAAACCGCACGCATTATGTATGGCGCCGAAGGTTGGGTGCTGCATCACAATACCGACATTTGGCGAATTACCGGCCCAGTTGACCGCGCGCCTTCGGGAATGTGGCCTTCGGGTGGCGCATGGTTGGTAAGTCATTTGTGGGATCATTATTTATTTACCGGTAATGTTCAATTTCTCCGTTCGGTTTATCCTATAATTAAAAGAGCCGCAGTGTTTTTCGATCAGGTAATGGTTGTTGAACCTGAAAATAAATGGCTGGTTGTAGCGCCATCTAATTCGCCTGAAAATGCACATTCAATAAGTCAGCGTAAATCAACCACAGCTGCGGGCGTAACCATGGACAATCAATTGGTTTCGAATTTATTCAATATTGTTATCGAATGTTCAAAAATATTAGGCGAGGATGCTGAATTTGCAGCAAAATTAAAATCGAATCTGGCAAAAATGGCGCCTATGCAAATTGGTAGCTGGGGGCAATTGCAGGAATGGATGCACGACTGGGACGACCCTGAAGATCAGCACCGTCACGTTTCGCATTTGTGGGGTTTATATCCGGGCAATCAGATTTCACCTTTCCGTACGCCCGAACTTTTCGATGCAGCCCGCACTTCGCTTGTTGCCCGTGGCGATCCTTCTACCGGTTGGAGCATGGGATGGAAAGTATGCCTCTGGGCGCGATTGCTTGATGGCGACCATGCTTACAAGCTAATAACCGACCAATTGACGCTCGTGCGCAATGAACCCAAACGTGGCGGAACTTACCCAAACCTGTTTGATGCGCATCCGCCTTTCCAGATTGATGGGAATTTTGGCTGCACAGCCGGAATAGTCGAAATGCTGATGCAAAGCCACGATGGTTTTATTTACCTTCTGCCTGCCTTGCCTTCGGTGTGGAAATCCGGCGAAATTAAAGGTATAGTAGCGCGTGGTGGCTTTGAAATGGATATAAAATGGAGCGATGGCAAACTTGAAAAAGTAGTAATCCGCTCACGCAATGGCGGAATTTGCAGATTGCGTTCGCATACAGAACTGAGAACTGAGCTGCCTCCCAACTCCCTAAAGGGTGAACAAAAAGCCTTTGTAGAATTAAGTAAAGCCAACGGAGAAAATCCGAATCCGCTTTTCGCAATAAATCCTACACTCAAACCAATCATAAACCCGAATGCAAAATTGAATCCGGTTGAATTGAAAAAAACATTTTTGTACGATTTGAAAACAGAAAAAGGGCAAGAATTCGTGATTTGCCCCTAAATCCCCTAAAGGGGACTTAAAGAGCGCAGTTTATATATTTAAGTGATTTACAATTGACAAAGCTAATTCAACATCACCTTTAGGGGCTTGGGGCGGTTTTAAAACAATAAAAATTCAAAATCAAAATGAAAAAACTTCTAATTATCGTATTTTTAATGGTAACCGTTCTCACAACGGCACAAAACAGACAATTAAAACGTCCATGGGACAATGGTAAACTCAAAGTGAGTGAAAACGGGCGCTATTTACAACACGAAAACGGCGAACCATTTTTTTGGTTGGGCGAAACCGGATGGTTATTACCTGAACGCACCGACCGTGATGAGGTTGATTTCTATTTGTCGCAATGTGCAAAAAACGGCTATAATGTAGTTCAGGTGCAAACGATTAATGATGTGCCGGCATTTAATAAATTCGGTCAGTCGTCGATGCCCGAAGGTTGGGATTTTAAAAACATCAACAAAAAAGGTGTTTACGGTTACTGGGATCACATGGATTATATCATAAAAGAAGCTGAAAAACGTGGTATTTATATCGGCATGGTTTGTATTTGGGGTGGCCTGGTTCAGTCGGGCAAAATGGATGTAAAACAAGCACAGATTTATGGAAAGTTTTTGGCCGAACGTTATAAAAATTCACCAAATATTATCTGGTTCATCGGTGGTGATATTCGTGGCGACGTAAAAACAGAAGTTTGGGAGGCATTGGCATTATCAATTCGTGCAATTGACAAAAACCATCTGATGACGTATCACCCGCGCGGACGAACTTGTTCTTCTACCTGGTTCAATAATGCAGAATGGCTCGATTTTAATATGTTTCAGAGCGGTCATCGCCGTTATGGTCAGCGCAAAGGCGATGGCGATTATACTATAGCAGAAAATACAGAAGAAGACAACTGGCGATACGTTGAAAAGGCACTTGCGATGACTCCTCTAAAACCTGTAATTGATGGAGAGCCTTCGTACGAAGACATTCCGCAAGGATTACATGATTTTAACGAAGTTAAATGGAATGCCAACGATGTACGCAGATATGCTTACTGGTCGGTTTTTGCGGGAGCTTTTGGACATACTTATGGTCATAATTCCATTATGCAGTTTTATCGTCCGGGTGTTCCATCGGCTTACGGAGCTAAACGTGCCTGGTACAATTGCATGGAAGATCCGGGTTTTGTACAGATGAAATATATTAAAAAACTAATGCTTGCGTTCCCGTTTTTCGATAGAATTCCTGATCAGAGTATAATTTCCGGACAAAACGGCGAACGTTACGATCGTTTAATTGCAACCCGTGGAAACGATTATTTGATGGTTTACAATTATAGTGGACGCACTATGCAGATTGATTTATCGAAAATTAGCGGCGCTAAGAAAAAATGCTGGTGGTACAATCCTAAAAATGGTGATTTACAGTTTATAGGAGAATATGAAGGAAATAAAATCGTTGACTTTGCTCTTGATGTTGCGTACAATGCAGGAAACGACCGCGTGCTGATTGCAGTTGACAGCGCGAAAGATTATGTTGAAAACTTACAAAAAAAATAATTCAGTTTATTAAACTTTTCCAAAGTTCAGAACTTTGGAAAAGTTGTTTTTTTAAAATCTAATATTATGAGAAAGTTATTATTATTCGTTGTTTCATGGTTTCTTTTTTTTCATTTGGGAGCACAACTTCCGGCCAGAACTCTTGAAAACGTTGAAAAATACAAACAAATCTGTCGAAAAAATATCTATGCCGAAATGAAAGGTATGTATCGCGAGGCAGGCGGATCGCTCAAATTTCCGTTTCTCGCGCCCGGAAGCAATCAGTACCTTGATATGCTTTGGGATTGGGATTCGTGGTTGAGCAATGTAGCTTTGCGGCAAATTTTAACCGATAAAGGAACGGACAAAGATAGAAACGAAGCACTGAAATATGAGCAGGGATGTGTTTTGAACGCATTAAGTTATGGCGGAATGGACGGTTGGATTCCAATTTGGATTGAACGCAATGCACCTACGCGTGAGGAAATGCTGAAAACCCGTAATCCGTGGAAAAGCAATATGCACAAACCAACTTTGGCTCAACATGCGGCTTTTATCATCCGGAATATGAATGGTGATGCTGAATGGTTACGCGATGATTTTTATACGCTTCAGGCATTCGTAAGCAAATATCTGAATTTTCATAAACATAAAGCCACCGGACTTATGTATTGGCAAACCGATGAAGCCATTGGTGTGGACAATGACCCAAGCACTTTTTACCGACCGGATGGAAGTTCCGGTTCAATTTTTCTGAACGCTTTAATGTTTAAAGAGCTAAAAGCAATGGCTTATATTGCAACCTGTCTGAATCAAAATGATATTGCTAAAACTTTTGAGAAAGAAGCTGTAAAGCTCCAAAATCAGATTCGGGAACATTGTTGGGATCAGCGAGATGGATTTTATTACAGTGTGGATTTGAATCTTCGTCCGGTTGAAAAACCCGATATAAAATCGTTGCAGCCCGGACAACTGTTTTTTCATGTTGGTCAGCCACGCACTTACGACTGCCTGATTCAGCGGTTTAGCGTTTGGAGTGGATTTATGGCAATGTGGGCACAAATAGCAACACCTGAGCAGGCAAAAATTATGGTCGAAAAACAGTTTAAAGATACAGCTTCGTTTAATTCGCCCTCAGGAATCAGAACATTATCGCCCCTCGAAAAAATGTACGACACCCGCGCCAGCGGTAATCCTTCATCGTGGCAGGGACCAATATGGATTAATGTAAATTATCTCGTTTTTCGTGGTTTGATTAATTACGGATTTACAAATGAAGCCCGCGAATTAGCAGAAAAAACCATTATCCTGCTCGGTCACGATTTTGAGCGTTTTGGCGCGTTGCACGAATATTATTTACCCGACAACGGCGAACCTGTTTTGAATAAAGGGTTTCAGAATTGGAATTTTCTGGTGCTGAATATGATTGCGTGGTTGGAAGGTAAAAATGTAGTTGTTGAGTTTTGAAATTAAAAACTTTAAGGAGTAAATTAAAAAATATCTTTTGATTCAAACAAAGACTTACAGTTATTTCTAAAGTCAATAATTTTTTTAATTGTTTTGTATGAAAAATAGCTATTTCATAAAAACAAACAAAGATTAGACTAGAGTTACAAAT
>CAZDSY010000023.1:0-30667 GCA_964508285.1 uncultured Paludibacter sp. | reverse complement strand
CTTTTCCTTCTCCACCAACATTAAATGTTCCGAATTCGCGGCGTGAAAGGAAAAATTCCGATTTTAACGGATCAATCGTTTCAAGTGTAAGTACTTCTTTTACAGGCATTGCTCCACCAATTACCATACGATCGTACATGGTGTAAACAATATTTACTTCATCGGCACTGAAAATCTTCTCTACTAAATGTTCTTTGCGCAATCGTGCTGTATCATAATGCTTTGCATCCTGTGGGTGAGATGCGTAACGTAATTCATAATTTGTTTTCATAAGCTGATATTATTTATGTTTATTTTTATGAAGTTAAAAATTAATAAAGAATGAAGTTATTTAATTTAGTTAAATAAAAATGTAAATATTGCTCCTTTTTTCCATCAATTTACATGAGAGTACTTTTGTTCCTTCGAATCAACATTTTAATTGTTTCTCGTTGCAAATTTACCAAATTTACAACAAATGAAACGTATAAAAAAGTTCAGAAAAAGCGTGTTTTTTGATTTTTATTTATAATTATCAACGTTTTAACTGGAGTAGCCAACTGAAATTAACAGTAGCATTTATGTTATTCGAAAAATCGAAATAATCACGTTTATCGTTAGAGTAAATATCAGTCATACTGTAATTACCACGGGCTTCAATCTGAAAAACCTGTTTTTTAATCCGAAGTAAAAAGCCGAGACCCGCAGCAAATCCATAATCGAATTTATAATCGGCTGCTCGGATATGTTGAACAGCATTTGAATTTTCAAAATAATTATAAAGTGTTTTTTCCGAAAAAAGAAATCCAATTTTAGGACCAATATTAAAGAATGCCCGAAAATTCCTGCCTACATAGAAATGTGATAAAAACGGGATATCGATATAATCAAGGCGGCGAGCAAACATGTTACCGGTTTCGTTCCATCCGCGTTGGAAATAAAGTATTTCAGCCTGAACACCCAGGTTTTTATCTGAAATATAGCGAAAAATTGCTCCTGCATTATTACCCAATAGATATGTTTGACGTACAGTTGGACTGAAATTAACCATCGAACCTGTCACACCTGCAGAAATACCAAAGTAAGTTTCGGGATTGTCAAGCCGTACCTGAGCCATACAGAGCGAATGACCGATCAAAAAAACAATAAGCAAAACTATTTTAGTCTTCATTCAAGAAAAATGTAATTTCTTTAAAATATTACTTTTCACTGATATACAACTGATTGTTGACAATACCGGAAATTGAAGAATTTCGTTCGAAGCTAAAACCAGATTGAATTCCGTTTCCATTGTTGATTTTCTTGGCTTCAGTAATATATTTTTTACCTTTATTCTGAAGTATATCAATAAAATAGTTTGTAAGATCGTATCCAAGTAAATCGTACGATGGCTGTGAAGTGGATGGTTGCCTACCGAAAATCTTTTCGAACTCTTTTTGATATTTACTCAAATCGTTATTACTGGGATATAATTTAAAAGGAGTAACTGAAATGCTCCGCAAATAATTATAATCAGTTTCAGACCAGCCGGTATGTCTGAAATATGCTGTTTCGTAACCAGTTGCATTATTGCCCAGCCAGGATAAAAATATATTTACATTTGAAAATTTATCTGTATTAAAAAATATAATATTTTTCTGATTTTTATCAAGTATATTCAAAAAATCAAGTTGTTCGGTATTGGAAATTTGATAAGTTATAAAATTTTGTTTTTGATCAGTTAATTCTTTACGCAACAGTTCACAAAATATTTTTCCATCATCGGTATTGAAAACATCTATACTTTCTGCAAAAATTATTTTACAGTTTCTGTAACGATTTTTTAATTGCTCGGCAATAAATTTTACGGTTTGCTGAATTCCCGGATTAAACTGAATAAGATATGGATTTGTATCGATGTCGAATATTTTTGACGTAAAAGGTATCAGTGTATTAACGCGGTTTTTTAAAGCAAAATCACCAATTATAGCTACCTGATTCGTGTAAGCAGGTCCGATAATTAAAGCGGCATTTTTCAATTCATTATTTGATATTATTTCAATTAGTTTTGATTCTGAACGATCGGTATCATACGTAAATATTTCAAGAGAAATTCCTTTTTCTTTTGCTTGATTTATTGCAAGTAATGAGCCTGCATAAAATTCAATAAAACGTTCGTTGCCCGATTCAACTTTTCCCTGGTCGAGCATAAGGGGCAAAAGATATGCAATGCGAATAGGCTGATCGGAATGTCTTTTTTTTAAGCTTTCGCTGATAACATTAACCTGTTCAGCTTGTTTTTGGTCAGTTTTATTTTCGATTTTTGCAGTAAAATTTTTGTTTGGTATGCGAATTTCAGTTCCTGATTTCAGATTTTCTTCTGAGCCGGGATTAAGTCTGACTATTTCTGCAATTTCTACATTGTACAGCCGGCTGATAGAGAATAATGTTTCTTTCGGTTTTACAAGATGGATAATAAATTCATCCTGCCTTGAAGAAATAATTTCTGTTGTTTCTGTCGGCTGTTGTTTCTTTCCAAAAATACAATCTAAAACATTTCGTTTCTGATTTAGTTTTCCAGGAATTTTTAGCGAATCCCCAATTTGTAAGCCTCTTTCAACTATTGGATTATATTTTACTATAGTATCGATAGGTATATTATAATTTTTACTAATGGAGTATAGTGTTTGTTTTTTTTCAACTACTACATAAGTAAATTCAGAAGGTGCATAAGTAGTTTTTGTTGATATTTTTTTATTTACTGATATTTTTGGGATAATAAGATGCTGACCTGCTTTAAGACCTTGTTCTGCTTCAGGATTTAGTGCAATTATATCAGCCTGTTTTACTCCAAATTTCTTGCTTACTGAATAAAGTCCTTCCTGAAGTTCAACAGTGTAAATGTAATATTCCTTTCCGTCAATTTTTTTAACAGGATAGTTTAAATCTTGAGCAAGGACATAAAATACAAATACAGAGAGGACTGAAATGATTATTTTTCTTTGCATAATTTTTTTTGTGATTGCAATACAATTTTTAAGCCATAATACAGAAATAAAAACTTCAGTGAGTTTTTTATAATGTCACGGCACGCAAAATTACTAAAAAAAAATTAAGCAGTAAAGATAGCAATAAAACGTCGTTTTTTTTGTTATTGAACAGAAAACAGTACTTTTGCAAGTGTAATCACTTTTTTTATTGTTCACATTGAAAATGAAAAAATTATTATTTGCTATTATTTGCATATTATTGCTTTTAGCCGATGCTAAAGCTCAAATTACTGGAGTAGGTAAATTTCAAATTTACAATACATTTTCCGGAATCGATTATTTGGTTCTTTTTAATGGCATTGATAATAATTCGGAAATAAGCTATAACGGGAATGGGAACGTGATACTATGGTATAAATATTCCGACCGAAATAATCCGATAAGTAATTTGAAATACATTACTCCCGAAGATAATACAGGATATATACTTGATGTTGATGGTAAAAAATATAGTATATGGGTTTTTGATTATCAGGAACATCTCCCGCAAATTACTTCGGTGCAACCTGCTTCAGTACAGGATAACGATTGTGTAAGTTTAAAAATTTCTATAGCTATTGCTCATACCAATATGGTTTATGAATCGATAACAGGCAGAAAATATACTGTTGATCGTTTTTTCAACCTTGAGTACCAAACCCTTGAATGGTCAGAGGGAGATAAAAAATGGATCGATAAAAAGGTAATTGTTGAAACGCAACTTCCGGTTAATGCATTAAATATTGATGCTCCTTTGTGCGATACACATTTTATAGTTTCGGGAGATCAGTTTGCAGCGGATTTGGATATTGAACCTGAAAGCTATAGCAGTACACTCTACCAGGCAAAAGCTGTTCGTTGTAAAATTACAACTACAACTTCAGAACGTACCGAAAAAAATGAAGCCGAACGTCCCGATAAAACGTCACTTTCCGGTTCTTCTCCACTTGATTTAGCTTTTGAAAGTAATGGAAATGTACCTGTTACAACTTTTTATCGTTGGGAAATAAAAAAGAACGGACAGACAATTATCAGTCGAAACGACCAAAATCATCGTTACACTTTTTTGGAATCAGGCACATACAATGTAGTTTTACAGGTGAGCAATAACAGTCAATGTACATACTCTGATTCGGTTACAATCAATATTTCTACTTCAGCACTTCAGGTGCCGAATGTTTTTACACCTAATGGCGATGGTTTGAACGATGAATTTCGTGTGGGTTATAAATCGCTGAAATCTTTCGAATGCTGGGTTTACAATAGCTGGGGTCGTAAAGTATATTACTGGAACGATCCGCAAAAAGGCTGGGATGGAAAAATTAATGGTCGCGATGCTACACCAGGTCCATATTTTTATGTTATCAGGGCTTATGGAACCGACTTCGATCCCAAATCGGAACGCGACAAAGTAACCAAAAGGAGGGTGGGAGAATATTTACTTAAAGGGGACATTAATTTACTGCGAGGAGCTTCAGAATAATTTAACCAAGTAAATTGAAACGTTTATACCGGACGTTTGCATCTTCAATCCATTGAAAAGGAATACTGATGCCCATAGTTTTCCACGATATTTTGTTGTGATTGTGTGCCTGAATAATCGATATTTTATAGATTTGTTCTCCGGATTTAATTTGCTTTGATTTTATGGTTTCGCCGCTTTTATATATTTCTTCAAACCATTCCTTTTTAATTAATAAAGCAAGCGAATTGTCATAAAAATGTTTAAGTGAATGATGTGAAATCCAATATGCATTTTCCGGAGTAAAATACACGATTGCATCCGGTCTACCGGTATCCATCCATCCCGGAACATCAGGATACATACTGAAAAACTCAATGTACAAATCGCCAAAATCTTTCTCCCTGAATTTTTCCGAAATCCTGTAAACTTTCTCTTTAAGTATTAATTCTACATCAATATCCTTTTTCTGATAAAACATATCATGTTCATTATCAGAATTAAAGCGTCTTATTTCAAAAGCATTTAAAAATGTTCGATAAAAATTATCGGCAAATTCTGCTTTGCTGCGTTCGAACAAGAGGCTTTTATTAAAGTTGTGAATGGTTTTCAAAATAATAGTTTTACTGGTTTGTTAAGGGGCAAACGTTCTGAAGTTTCGGAACGCTTCATCGGATATTTACTTCATTTCTCCATAAAAAGTAATAGCATCGCGTTGATAAGCGTTAACAACAAATATTGAACTGCCATTAAAAAATACAGTCATGTTAATCTGATAATTATATTCGCGTGTATTCACTTTAAAACTGATTTCACGTCCGTCAGCTTTTTTTGTAGGTTTTGAAGAATAATCCAACATTGGTTCGGAAAATTTTATTCCGCCTTCAGCTGGGTTTAAGGGAGCAGTGTGTGCCACACCATAGTAAGGAAGAAGTGCGAACGCTGAATCACCTTTTATTTTTAAGGTGTATTCTGAAGTAAGATAAACCTGACGCATACGCATCGGATTCGCATAATTTGCTATAATAGTGAAATCTCTGTTTTCAATTTTATCGAGATTTTCCTGTGTGCTTTCAGGCGTTGTTTTAATTGTATTACAAGCATATAAGATAAACAACACCAGTACAATAATTACGTTCTGATATGTTTTCATAAGTGTTGAAAAATTAGTTATTATTATGCTTTTAAATTAATTATTTTCCGGGACTCTTCTGTTTTATTGTTTTGGATTCGTATAATTGTTTTGATTAAAATTTTTTATTTCATTTCAAATTATTTCAATTAATACCGAATAATTTGAAATTTTCATCATTATTCCCCCTTTGGGAGTTAAGGAGTTAATGTCAATCTATAAATTTTACCTGACCATGCAGGAATACGACACGAAAATGTTTTTTCGACAGAAAGTTCAGTTATAAATTCTTCTTCAGCATCGTTCAACAGGTTCTTACATACAAATTTTGAGCCATTTTTGAGATTCAGATAAGTAAAAGCATCTAAAGGAATTGCCACTTCAGTATCCAAATGTTTATCATGAAAATTAGTTACAATCAGCAATAATTCATCTTCATATTTTCTGAAAAAGGCATATTGTTCATGTGTATTGAATTTTGGATTATCAATGTTTATATATTCTAAATCGAACATTAATCCATGACTTATAGCTTTTTCGTTTAAAGTGATATTCAATAGCTTTTTGTAGCATTCACGTAAATATTTCTGTTCATCATTTAACAAGGTTCCATCAAATTTGCCATTGTTTGCCCAGGCTCTTACCGAAGCTAAACTCCAGTAATCAAAAATGCTTGTACGTCCGTCAATTCCGCTAAAGCCTTCGTGATCCATTCCTTTTTCGCCTAATTCTTGCCCGAAATATATCATTAGAGGTGCGCTTGTAAGAGTTGCCGCAATAATCATTGCCGGACAGGCATAAATACCATCGCCGGCAAAAAAACCTGATGCAATGCGTTGTTCATCATGATTTTCGAGAAATTGTAACATTTTATCTTGAATATCAGAAACTTCCATCCATTTTGCAGTTATGTTTCGTGCCGGCTGATTGCGGCTTACAATACTTCTTAAGGTATCGTACATTCCCACTTTATCGTACAGGAAATCGAACTTACCTTCGAAAATGTAATTTCGGTATTCGGCAGGATTGTAAACTTCAGCTATAAAGATAATGTCAGGGTATTGAACTTTAATCTGAGGAATTACCCAACTCCAAAATTCTACGGGCACCATTTCAGCCATATCACATCGGAATCCATCAACTTTTTTCGATGCCCAGTATTGTAATATATGCTTCATTTTTTGCCATGTGTCAGGAATCGGATCGAATTGTTTCTGTTTGCCTTCCACATAATTTACTCCATAGTTCAATTTCACTGTTTCGTACCAGTCGTTTATGCCCGGCGATGCGCTGAAATGGTCATTTCCAGTAGCTTTTGCAGGCATTTCGTAATAATCACCAATGTCAAAATGCGGACGAAATGCTTGCCCGGTAATGTAATAAAAATTGTTAAATGGTGAGAAAAACCACTCAGGATGATCTTTTGCACCAAAATCTTCTATTCCATTGGGTTTGGCATCTGAATGATATTGTCGTGCTACATGGTTGGGTACAAAATCAATGATAACTTTTAACCCGGCATCGTGTGTTCGCGTTACAAGCCTTTCAAATTCATTCATACGTTGCGTTACATTCACAGCTAAATCCGGATTCACATCGTAATAATCCTTAATAGCATATGGTGAACCTGCATTGCCTTTGATAACGGCCGGATGATCTTTCTTAATTCCAAAAGATGAATAATCGGTTTTTGTAGCATGTTCAATTATTCCGGTGTACCATATATGCGTTATTCCTAGCGATTTAATTTCGTTTAATGCAACCTTGGTAAAACTCTCAAGTTTGCCGCATCCATTTTGTTCTATTGTACCATTTGTAACAAGATTTTCATTATAATTCCCGAAAAGTCGGGGCAAGACCTGATATATTATTATTTTCGACATGATTTTTATTTTTTCAGATTTGTTCTATTTCCAACGTTTAAGTTCGTTGTAAAGTCGTTGAATTGGCAATCCCATAACATTAAAGTATGAACCATTGATATGCTCAACGCCTATATAACCTATCCATTCCTGAACTCCATAAGCTCCGGCTTTATCGTAAGGTTCGAAATTTTCTAGGTAGAAATCGATTTCAGCTTGGGTTAACCGGGAAAAGCGAACATCAGATATAACATGAAAAACTTTTCGCCGTTCTAAAGTAGTAATACACACACCGGTTATAACCTGATGTGTTTTTCCGGATAAAAGTTGTAGAAATCGTGCTGCTTCATTTTTATCAACTGGTTTTCCGAGTACCTTTCCTTCGTGCCAAACGATAGTGTCTGCTGTAATAAGTAAAGTATCGTCTTGCATTCGAGCTTTGAAGGCATTTGCCTTTTTGTCAGCAAGATACATAGGAATATCCACTCCTACGATTGATTTTGGATAAGTTTCATCTACATCAATATTTATAATTTCAAACGGAATTTTTATACCAGCGAGCAATTCTTGCCTCCGTGCCGACTGTGAACCAAGAATTATTTTGTAGGGTTTTAAATTGTTGAGCAGTTCCATAAAAAATTATGTATAACTATTTCACTATAAATAATTTAAATAGAATTAAATCATATATTTTGGCCATATAATAATAAAAAACCAATGCATAAAGCACACCGGTAATCATTATAATTTTTAATAAAGTTGAGGCAGTATGATAATCTGTAGGAAGTTTTGCAACATAAATCAAATACATAAATGCTACTGTTGGTATGGTAATTCCTATTAGAATAAATCGAAATGTAAATGTGTCTTCGAAGGGTATATAATAGTGATTTATGAGATAAAGAGCAATGTTAACTGCAATTATCAGAAAATAAATAATGATTTTTGAACGTGAAATTCCCAAAACAATTGGCAATGTGCGGCATTCAAATTCTCTGTCGCCTTTTTCGTCTTCTATATCTTTCACTATTTCCCTGATTAAGGTTAATATAAAAGAAAAAAATGCAAAGCCACCTGTCCATGTATATACTTCAGCAGCTAGTGGCGTTTCAAGTAAAAATGTACCATATTCTTTTTTTAAAAAGGCAATTACGGTAAGTGCAACTACAAATACTGTCAACCCTGAAAGTATTGAAACAATTAAATTGCCTGTTAAAAACTGTCGTTTGTAACTTGCTGAATAAAACCATAGTAAACCAGGTACGGCAATAAATATCAGTCCAAGTGTATAACTGCGAAGATAAAATGCAATAATTAATCCGGCAACAGCACCAATTCCTGTAAAAATTTGATGTATTATTGCTGCAATATTTCGGGTTATAAGTTTACCAACTATTTGTTTTTCAGGTTTGTTTATTGCATCAATTTTTACATCGAAATAATCATTCAGTGCATAACCTCCAGCTGCAGTGAAGACTGTTGCTATAATCATTAATAAAATTATACCTAAAGGTAATCCTTCCTCAAAACCGTATTTTTGTAATACCGGAACAATTATCGCATAATTAATAATTAACTGAATAAAAGCGATAAATAAAAGGTTTTTGTAACGTACAAGCTGCAAAAAATGCATATTTGAGGAGTTTAATTATTAAATACAGAATAACGCGTAAATTACACCATACAATTTTAAATCACTACGAAAATACAAAATAATCTGCATCATTTCATAAGTTAATTCTTTCAATTAAGGTTTGTTAATAATCATTTAATCAAAAGTTAAGTTGTACACAGTTAAGAAACTTTTAAAAAAACTGAATTAAATATGGTTAATGCCACCTCGAATTATTAAGTAGAATTTTTTTAGTAATTTTGCAGTAAACATTCAGTAAATTAATATTAAAATGATTGAAATTATTCCTGCTATCGATATAATCGGAGGTAAATGTGTAAGACTTTCGCAGGGTGATTATGCACAAAAAACAGTTTACAATGAAAATCCACTCGAAGTTGCAAAAATGTTTGAAGCTGCAGGAATTCGTCGATTACATTTAGTAGATTTGGATGGAGCAAAAACGCATCATATTATTAATTATAAAACGCTTGAAAGTATAAGCTCAAAAACATCGCTTGTTGTAGATTTTGGAGGGGGTATAAAATCGGACGATGATTTACGTATTGCTTTTGAATGTGGTGCATCAATGATTACAGGTGGTAGTATTGCGGTGCAAAAACCTGAAATTTTCGGACAGTGGATAAAAAATTACGGTGGTGAAAAAATAATACTCGGAGCTGATGCAAAATCAGGAAAAATTGCCGTTAGCGGATGGTTAGAAACCACTGAAATCGAACTTATTCCATTTGTTGAAAAATATTTACAACAAGGTATCAATAAAGTTATTTGTACCGATATCGATAAAGATGGTATGTTGCTGGGACCTTCCATAACACTCTATAAAGAAATGCTAGAAAAATTACCTGATATTTATTTGATTGCTTCTGGTGGTGTGGGTTCACTCCGTGATGTAGAAATGTTGAATGAAGCGAAGATTCCTGCTGTAATTATCGGAAAAGCAATTTATGAGGGAAAAATTCATCTCAAGGATTTATATAAGTTTGTAATATAAGTATAAAGAATAAAACTTTTCATATTGTTTATTTATTATCAAAAAATCAATCACGAAATTTATAGTTATGTTGAAAAAAATCTTATCGATTAGTGGAAAACCAGGCCTATACAAACTGGTTTCGCAGGGAAAAAATATGTTGATTGTTGAGTCATTAACTGATGGAAAAAGAATTCCGGCATTTTCTAAAGATAAAGTTGTATCCCTGGCCGATATTGCAATATTTTCAGATGCAGGCGAAGTGAAACTTGCCGAAGTACTTGAAAAATTAAAAAATCATGAAAATGGTTCTGTTTGTCAGATAGATACAAAAGCAGATAATAATGTACTTCGGAAATTTATGGCTGAAATTTTGCCGGATTACGACAGAGAACGTGTTTATCCGAGTGACATACGTAAACTTATCAACTGGTATAATATTCTTATTTCTAAAGGAATAATAGATTTTTCAGAAAAGGAAACAGGCGAGGAGGGAAGTGAAACTGAAAATGCCGAAAAAGTTTAAAAGAAGTATTTAAAACAATTGGAAATGACTGTTAAAGAAATAGCAGAACTGATTGAACATTTTGCACCGACCGGTTTACAGGAAAATTACGATAACACGGGTTTGCTTGTCGGAAACGCCGAAAACGAAGTTAGCGGCGTGTTGATTAGTATTGATATTACCGAGGAAGTTATTACCGAAGCTATTTCTCATGGTTGTAATTTAATCGTTTCGCATCATCCGCTCATTTTTGGTAGCATAAAACGCATCATCGGGCAAAATACAGTACAGCGTTGCATAATGTTGGCGCTGAAAAATGATATTGCCATTTATGCAGCTCACACCAATATAGACAATGCTCCAAATGGGGTAAGTTTCAGAATGGGAGCCATGCTTGGATTAAGAAATATGAAAGTTCTGCAACCAATTAGCGGATTATTGTGTAAACTTGTAACTTTTGTACCTAAGTTACATGTGCCTAATGTACAGCAAGCTTTATTTCAAGCTGGTGCCGGTCATATAGGTAATTACGACTCATGTAGCTACAACACTGATGGATACGGAACTTTTCGGGCACTTCATAATGCTAATCCTTATGTGGGCAAACCTAACGTGCTACATACTGAGCCCGAAGTTCGAATTGAAGTAATTCTTCCTTTATATTTAAAATCAAAAATCATAAAAGCATTATTGTCTGCACATCCTTATGAAGAAGTTGCTTACGATATTATCCCGCTTCAAAACGAATGGAATAATGCCGGCGCTGGAATAATTGGCGAAAATGAATTACCAGATACAGAAAAAGAATTCCTACAAAAGGTTAAATCTGTTTTTAATTGTGGTATAATCCGTCATACTGCTTTTACAGGTAGAAAAGTAATTAAAGTAGCAATATGTGGAGGTTATGGAATTTCATTATTGAAAAGTGCCCTGAATGAGAATGCCGATATTTTTATTACTGCCGATGTAAAATATCACGATTTTTTTGAAGCAGAAAATAGAATTTTACTTACGGATATTGGTCATTTTGAGAGTGAACAGTTCACAAAACAGATTTTTTATGAAATAATTACAAAAAAAATGCCTACATTTGCAGTCCGAATTTCAGAAACAAATACAAACCCCGTAAATTACTTGTAATCAGTATGGCTACAGAACCAAAAGCAGAAAAAGAAATTACCGTTGAAGAAAAACTGAAAGCTTTATACGACCTTCAGAAAGTGGTTTCAAAAATCGATGAAATAAAAACTCTTCGCGGTGAATTACCCCTCGAAGTACAAGACCTTGAAGACGAAATTATTGGTCTTAATACTCGTCTGAGCCACTTCCAAAACGAAATTGCCGAAATACAAACCGCAATTTCAGGAAAGAAAAACGAAATTGAAGAAGCAAAAATTAAAATCGCACATTACAAAGATCAGCAAGAAAACGTTCGTAACAACCGTGAATTCGATTTTTTATCCAAAGAAATTGAGTTTCTTACGTACGAAATTGAATTATGCGAAAAACGAATTCGAGAATTTACAGCTTCAAAAGAAGCTAAAATGACGGAACTGCAAAATGCGACTGAAACTTTAAATGAACGTAAACTCGATTTGGAACAGAAAAAAGGAGAACTCAACGAAATTATTTCAGAAACCAGACAGGAAGAAGATAAACTTCGCGAACATGCTAAGGAAATTGAAGTTAAAATTGAACCACGTTTGTTAGCTGCCTTTAAGCGTATCCGAAAAAATGCCCGAAATGGTTTGGCTGTAGTTTATGTACAGCGTGACTCTTGCGGAGGTTGTTTCAATAAAATTCCTGCCCAACGTCAGTTGGACATTCGATTACGTAAAAAAATTATCGTATGCGAATATTGCGGTCGTATTCTTGTTGATGCTGATTTGGCAGGAATCGAAGTCAAAGATTAACTAAAAGTTTTTTTTACATTTCCACAAGAAAATCACTCCGGAACTTTATAAGTTTCGGAGTTTTTTATTGCTTATAAAAACAATATTCCTGATCTTTTCTTAGTTTGAAAAAAATATTCAATTCTCAATAAATCATTTTATTTATAAATTTCTCAAAAACATAACCTTACACTATTTTTTTCTATTAAAAAGTCTTAGCAATTCAGAAAAACTATTCATTTTATCATCAATTTCTTTTTTTTCATCGCATTATTATCAATAGAGGCTTTTGAAATTCATTCGTTTTTCCGGATTTTAAAAAATTACTAGATAGAATAATATTTTCTCATTTAATAAAAATGTTGAATTAATTCCTAGTGTTATTCGGTTTACTTTTGTGAATATTTGAGTAAATTACAAATGTATATATTTCAAATTACAAAAATATTCATTTAATTTTACACACAAATACTTTAAATATTTTACAAATAATCAATATATTACACATGTAATTTTATATATACTTTATAGTTTAATATATAGCATTAATTAATGTAAAAACATTAATAATCAGATAAATAAATATAATATATAAACTTTTAGTTGAGATAATTTGTTACAGTAGTGAATAATGTGTATAAAAAGCAAAAATAAGCATTTTAACATTCTGTTAATCAGTATATTTAATTTATTATAATTAATTTATAACTTTAATATCAAATAAATGTATTCATTTTAATCTACAGGTATTTGTAAGCGCTTATTTCAATAAATTAATTGTCGATGTGTGAAAATGTACTTAATTTACAAATGTATTCACACAAGTAACATTATGTAGTTTTGTAAATATATTGCAAATGTAAATCATTTTACATATATTTGTAAAATAATTGCAATTGTAAAAATTCACAATAAACTTTATATTTATGGATACACGGGAAAAAATTCTGAAAATAATGCAGGCAGAAGAAATGAATGCACTTCAGTTTGCTTCTGAAATTGGAATTCAAAGTTCAACACTTTCTCACATCCTAAATGGACGAAATAAGCCCAGCCTCGAAGTAATAAAAAAAATTCTTAACCGATTCAGAACTATCAATGCAGATTGGCTTATTTTGGATTCAGGTACAATATATCGCCAAGAAAAGCATACTCAGACACCTTCATTATTCCCTCCTGACGATGAAAATACTTCAATTTCAAAAAGTTATGATCCTGAAAAGGCATTAAAATTTAAGAATGAAAAATCCCCCGAAAAAATTGAAATGCCGATAATCAATGATAATACTAATAAAATTACAGTGAAATTACCCGAGGAAATTGTTACAACAAAAGTTACAGATAAAACTGTCAATAAAATTATTGTTTATTACAACGATAAAACTTTTCAGGAATTTATTCCGGGATAATTGAAAATTAGTCTGCTTTGCAGGTTTGTTTTATTTGTTACTTAGTTGTAAATTTGCCAAAAAATCAGTATTTACTACAAATACTTCCAAAAGTAATTACAACTGCGTTACATCACTTGTATGACTAAAAAATTTATGCTCGATTTGATTGTTGTGGAAAATATTTTCCTTAATAATCAGCATTTTCTCCTCAAATTAAGTTCAAAAAAACCTTTGCCGGAACTTTTACCCGGACAGTTTGCTGAACTGCGTATTGATGGTTCCTCAGAAGTGTTTTTAAGACGTCCTGTTTCAATTAATTTCGTTGATAAGTCATTAAATCAAGTTTGGTTTTTAATTCAAATAAAAGGCAAAGGAACGCTTCAATTAAGTAAACTTCAGCCTAATGATCAATTAAATGTTCTGATGCCTTTGGGCAATACATTCACTTTACCAACTTTATCTAATCTTAAAATACTTTTAATTGGTGGTGGTGTTGGTGCTGCTCCATTGTTATACTGGAGTTCGTATCTGAAAAATAAGGGTCATGATATTACAATTTTACTCGGAGCCCGATCGAAAGAGCAATTACTGCAGGTTTGTGAATTTGAGAAATTCGGAAATGTACTTACTACTACTGAAGATGGTACAGATGGAGAAAAAGGTTTTGTTACCGATCATTCTGTTTTGAAAACCACCCAATTTGATGCTGTTTATACCTGTGGACCGACACCAATGATGAAAGCTGTTGGGCGTTGGGCAGTATCTGAAAACGTTTTTTGTGAAGTTTCACTCGAAAATACAATGGCATGTGGCATTGGTGCCTGCCTTTGTTGTGTTACTGATAGCATCGATGGAAATATATGTGTGTGTACTGAAGGACCTGTATTTAATATCACAAAATTAAAATGGTAGATTTAACAGTAAATTTAAACAAATTACAACTGAAAAATCCGATAATGACTGCATCGGGTACATTTGGTTATGGTACAGAATATTCTGATTTTATTGATATAACGCGAATTGGTGGTATAATTGTGAAAGGAACTACCATTCGCGAAAGACAAGGAAACCCTTATCCTCGTATGGCAGAAACACCTTCGGGTATGTTAAACGCTGTGGGACTGCAAAATAAGGGTATATATTATTTTGTGGAAAATATTTATCCTACTATAAAAGATATTGATACAAGTATATTTGTGAATGTGTCCGGTTCAACTGTGAATGACTATATCGAAACTGCAGAAATGCTGAATGATCTAGAAAAAATACCGGGAATTGAGTTAAATATATCCTGTCCTAACGTAAAAGAGGGTGGAATGGCTTTTGGAACAAGCTGTGTTTCTGCTGCTCAAGTAGTTAAGGAAGTGCGAAGAGTCTATAAAAATGAACTTATGGTAAAGCTTTCGCCAAATGTAACTGATATTACCGACATAGCAAAAGTGGTAGAAGCCGAAGGTGCTGATTCAGTTTCGCTGATTAACACGCTTTTAGGCATGGCAATCGATGCACGGAGCCGAAAACCAGTTCTATCAACAATTACCGGCGGACTTTCTGGACCGGCAGTTAAGCCTATTGCATTGCGTATGGTATGGCAAGTGGCAAATGCCGTAAAAATTCCTGTAGTTGGCATGGGTGGTATTATGAATGCTACTGATGCTATTGAGTTTATTCTGGCTGGTGCAAGTGCCGTTCAGGTAGGAACTGCAAATTTTATTGACCCTACAGTTACGATAAAAATTCTTGAGGGTATTGAACAATATCTGATTGAAAACAATTATAAATCTATATCTGAAATTACAGGTGCATTAGAAATCTGATTACCATATATTTAAAAAATAGCAAATAAAAGAAATTTGAAAAGGTTTATTGTTGCGATAATAATTTTAGGTGTTTTTTCGTTTTCTGTGGTCGATACAGGAACAGCATCGCACAATGTTCAATCGTTTTTTAAAGATGCAAACGATCAAATAGTTACATTAATTTTTGCAGGTGATATAATGGGTCATTCACCGCAATTTCAGTCTGCTTACGATATTCAAACTAAAACCTATGATTATAAAGTTTGTTTTGAAAATGTAAAACCTTATATTGAAAGTGCTGATATTGCAGTTGCCAATCTTGAAGTAACATTAGCTGGACCTCCTTACAGTGGCTATCCAAATTTTTCAAGTCCCGATGCTTTACTCGATGCTTTAAAGTACACAGGGTACGATGTAATGTTAACAGCTAATAATCATGTTTTAGATAGAGGAAAACATGGTTTTGAAAGAACACTTAAAGTACTTTCAGATAAAGAAATGAAATTTGTTGGCAGTTATCTGAATCAGCAGCAACGAGATACACTTTATCCTTTAATTATTGACACACATGGTGTTAAAATAGCTTTGCTAAACTATACTTACGGAACAAACGGTTATAAACCTACATCACCAACTATAGTAAATGTAATAGATACAAATCTAATAAAAAAAGACATCAAAAAAGCACGTAGTAAAAGTGCTGACATAGTAGTAATGACTGTTCACTGGGGAACTGAATATCAGACAAAAGCGGGAATTGAACAGCAAAAATTGGCAAAATTGTTTGCTCGCGAAGGTGTTGACCTTATAATTGGTTCTCATCCACATGTAGTACAAAATGCAGAACTGTTGGAAATTGATTCTACTCGGAAAGTTCCTGTTTTTTATTCTTTGGGAAATTCAATATCGAACCAGCGAAATATTAATACTGATGGAGGAATTATGGTTAAAGTAGAAATTGGTGCTAATTCCAAACAAATTCTAAAAACAACTTATTTACCTGTATATGTGCACAAAGGCATACTGAAAAAAAAATTTCAGTATCATTTGATACCTACTCCTGATTTTGTATCCGATACAACAGCAAATTATGTAATTAATAAGGTTGATAGTGCAGCTCTTTTATTATTCGATAAAAATACACGAGAAAGATTATCCAATTTTGAGATAATAACCCGGTGAAGTATGATTTCATAATAACTCACTATAAAAGGGAATTTTTTCTAAAAAAATATACCTTCCTTCTTCATAATCAATTTTGCAGAAATAATGATTCATTCCATTACTGATAAATAAATAGGGTGTTCTCAGCAAGTAATTGTACACAGCTGCCTGATCGAAAGTTTTTTGCGAAATTTCCACATCGGGTGCTTTAAATTCAATTATTACCAATGGTTCGGCAGTTTTATTAAAAACCAGAGCATCAAATCTTTTCAGCGTTCCGTTTATGTTTAGTTTTCTTTCTAAAGCAATATTATTTACCGGATATTGTAATTTATCGCTCAGGAACTTAATAAAGTTTTGACGCACCCATTCCTCAGGAGTTAACACTATCCATTTTTTTCTGAATTCATCGAATATTAGTGTGTTTTTTTCTGTTTTTTTAATTCTGAAACTATTTTCAGGTAAGTTTAATTGTAACATTTTTTGTACTTTTGTTATTCTGATTTTTTTAGCAAAGTAATTTTGCTAAGTTCAGATTAATTTTTTGCTAAATTACAAATTTTATTCTTTGATGATATGAAAACCAAAAAAGAAATAGTTGAAAATTGGTTGCCGCGTTACACAAAACGTCCTTTAGAAGAATTTACAAAGTATATTTTGTTGACAAATTTCAGTAATTACGTTGAACTTTTTGCAAAATGGTTCGATGTTCCCGTTTTAGGGCGCGATGGCAATATGATAAATGCATCGGCAAATGGCATAACCATTATTAATTTTGGTATGGGAAGCCCCAATGCTGCCATTATAATGGATATTTTATCGGCAGTTGAGCCTTCAGCTGTGTTGTTTTTAGGCAAATGCGGCGGTTTAAGAGATAAAAATAAACTTGGAGATTATATTTTGCCCAGTGCTGCCATTCGGGGTGAAGGAACTTCGAATGATTATTTTCCTCCTGAAGTACCTGCACTGCCTGCATTTAGTCTTCAGAGAGCTGTTTCGTCAAATATACGTGACTTTGGTAAAGATTACTGGACTGGAACAGTTTATACTACCAACCGCAGGGTTTGGGAGCATGATTTAAAATTCCGGGAATATCTCCGAAGCACTCGTGCTATGGCTATCGATATGGAAACTGCGACTCTTTTTAGTGCAGGATTTTACAATAGCATACCTACTGGTGCATTATTGTTAATTTCGGATATGCCACTGCAGGAAGATGGTGTAAAAACAGCTGAAAGTGATAAATTAGTAACTGCAAATTTTGTTGAAGAACATATCAAAATTGGAGTAAAAGCATTGTCCTCCCTTATTAATAATAGCCGAACAATCAAACATTTGCGCTTTGAGTAAAGTTATATAATTATAATATGTATTGTTTACCAGAATTTTTGCTTTATCCTTTTTCAATCTAATGGCAAAACAGAGTGTGTCTTACAATCAGTTAATGAGCGATTTACGCCGGGGCGAGTATAAAAATCTGTACTTGTTTGCGGGTGAAGAAGCTTATTATATCGACATGTTGACTGATTTTTTTCAGGATTATATACTTGATGAAAGTCAGCGTGAATTCGATTTGACAATTGTTTATGGTAAAGATACTGAAATGGTCAACATCGTTAATACTGCCAAAAGATATCCGATGATGTCTCCCTATCAGGTGGTTATAGTTAAAGAAGCGCAAAATATAAAAGACTGGGACAATTTAAGTTTTTACCTGAAAAATCCGCTGAAATCGACCATTCTGGTTTTTGCTTACAAATACGGTGTGCCCGATAAACGCAGAAAATGGTTTGTTGAATTTGAAAATCAGGGAGTTTTCTTTGTTTCGAACAAACTACGCGATTACGAGTTGGGTAAATGGATAACTGAATACGCAAAATCGAAAAATGTAATGGTTGACGAAAAGTCCGCCGCCATGCTTTCCGATTTTCTGGGCACCGACCTAAGTAAAATTGTTAACGAACTTGATAAATTACTTATTACACTACCTAAAGATCAAAAAAAAATAACGCCTGAGCATATCGAAAAAAATATTGGTATCAGTAAGGATTTTAATGTTTTTGAATTACAATCGGCTCTGATTAACCGCGATATATTTAAAGCAAACTGGATAATCAGATATTTTGCTGCAAACAAAAAAGCCAATCCATTGGTACTTGTTCTTACACAATTGTTTAATTTTTTCTCGAACTTAATGCTATATCATTATCTTGCAGATAAGAGTGATAATGCTGTGGCATCTGAACTAAAAATAAATCCCTATTTTGTGAAAGATTACAGTCGTGCTGCAAAAGTTTTTGGTGCACGAAAAACCATGGATATTATAGGATATATTAGAGAAACAGATGCTCGTGGAAAAGGAATTGACAGCAATGGATTGGAAGATGGCGAACTAATGAAAGAACTTGTTTACAAAATTCTCCATTAAGGAATTATACCTTTTTTCGCATAAGATACATTGAGCAAACACCAAATGTAAATTTTTTGTATTTTATTGTTTCAAATCCACATAAATTTAAAATTTCTATTAGATTTTTTCCGCTAGCAAAAGCATTCATCGAAGCAGTGAGATAATCGTATGCCCGTTTATCCGAGGATAGTAGTTTGGAAGTAAATTTAACAAATATTTTCGTGTATAACTGATAACCTTTGTATAGCCATTTTTTTTCCGGCTCATTCATTTCTAAAATGAGCAGATGACCGTTATTTTTTAAGACTCTGTGTATTTCTTCAAGACTTTCATTCAGTTTTTCGAAGTTACGAATGCCAAACGCGATGGTTACCGCATCGAAACTATCAGGTTTATACAGCAAATTGGAAACATCTTGTATTTCATAACTAATTTTTGAATTCATGCCTGCTTTTTTTGTTTTCTCAAGTGCAATGCTAAGCATTTTTTCAGAAATATCTATTCCGATAACTTCTTCTGCATAAAGTAGTTTTACAGCATTGATACTCATTTCGCCGGTTCCGGCAGCTACATCCAGAATTTTTTTCGGGCGAAAGTGAGCTAATTTTTTCAGTGATTTTTTTCTCCAAACACGTGCAAATCCCCACGACATGATATCGTTAAATTTGTCGTATTGATGAGAAATGGTATCGAACATTCGCGATAATTGCGGAGTTTTTGGTTCCGTTTGGTTATAAGGCTTTACGCGTGTGTAATCGCTGAAGGTTTTATTTGATTTTTCCACCCGATGTTATCGTTGATTTAGTGAGAGCATTGTAAACCAGCCAAATTCCCCAGATAATAAACGGAATGCTTAGAATTTGACCCATATTAAGAATCATTCCGGCTTCGAACTGTTCCTGGTCGAGTTTAATAAATTCAAGTAAAAACCTTGTTCCAAAAATTCCAAGCAGAAAAACTCCGTAAATCAATCCCGTTTTTTTTGAAGCATCTTTTTTGTAGAAAAGCCAGTAAATCAGAGCGAATGTTGCAAGACAGTAAAGCATTTCATAAATCTGAGTTGGGTGCATTGGTTGAGTTTCGCCGGCACGAACAAATATAAAACCCCATGGCATGTCAGTTGCACTTCCATAAATTTCAGAATTCATAAGATTTCCAAAGCGGATCAAAGCTCCCGTAACAGCTGCTCCAATAACCAATCGGTCGAGCACCCAGATCATTCCTTTTTTTGAAACTTTTTTATCATAAAGATACGTTGAAATTAATATACCAATTGCACCGCCATGACTTGCTAAACCCCCTTTCCAAATTGCAAATAATTCCCATGGATGCGTCAGGTATTTGTTGGTATATTTAAATGTGATTCCCAGAAAAGTAACGGGTTCATCGAGCAATGTCCATTCATAAAAAAAACAATGCCCTAATCTGGCCCCGATAATAGTTCCTAAAACAGTGTAAATGAATAATTTATCAACCCAATTTTCAGGAAGTTTTTCGTTCTGAAAAATTTTCTGAACTATTACCAGGCAAAGCCAAATACCAAGTGCCCACATTAATCCATACCAGCGTACAGTAAGCGATCCTATGCTGAATAATTCAGGATTTACATTCCAGGTAATTGCGTTTAGTATCATTTGTTGTTTTTTAGAGATTTATATTTAAGAAAATAAGTAATTAAGAAAATAAGAAAATAGTTTTCTTAGATTTCAGAAATGTTAATAATATAATCACTTTGTTATTAGCACATTGGCATATTTGCATATTTTTTAAGCTCCATGGCAGTTTTTATACTTCTTTCCGCTACCGCAAGGACATGGGTCGTTTCTTCCAACTTTTTTCTCAACTCTGATGGGTTCTGTACGCTGAACTTCGCGAGTATCCTGTTTCGTTGGATCTTGTTGATTTCCAGATGTAGCTTGACCTGCCTCATCTTTTTGTGTTCGATAGCGGCTTAAGTCCATACGCTGAATTGGTCGCGCTTCACGAACTTGCTCTGGCTCACGTACAGGAATTTGTCCACGCATTAGTATCGATAATACTTTGCGGTTCATCGATTCTATCATTTCCTTGAACAATCCGAAAGATTCAAGCTTATAAATAAGAAGAGGGTCTTTTTGTTCGTAACTGGCATTCTGAACAGAATTGCGAAGTTCATCTAATTGACGAAGATGTTCCTTCCATTCGTCGTCAATTACATATAATAAAGTCTGTTTTTCAAACGATTTTATTACTTCTTTTGCCTGTGTATTATAAGCAGTTTCCAAATGCGTCGAAACATTGAAAACACGTTTTCCATCGGTTACCGGAACAAGTATATTTTCATATTGATGTCCTTGTTTTTCATAAACTTGTTTAATAACAGGATATGCAACTGAAGCTAATTTGTCAGTTTTACGTTTGAAAGCTGCTATTGCCGCTTCAGCTACCATATGTGATAATTCACTATGCCGGGTTGACATAAATTTATCTTCGGAGAATGGCGCTTCCATTGCAAATATTTTCAGCAATTCTTCATTCAATAATTCGTAGTCGCTGCTGTTTTTTGCATTTTCAACAATATTTTCAGCTACATCGTGAATCATATTGATAATGTCAACCCCAATTCGTTCACCCATCAGGGCATGACGACGTTTGCTGTAAACTACTTCGCGTTGCGAATTCATTACATCATCATATTCAAGCAAGCGTTTACGAATGCCGAAGTTATTTTCTTCAACTTTTTTCTGTGCGCGTTCAATTGATTTTGATATCATCGAGTGTTCAATCATTTCACCTTCTTTGAAACCAAGTCGGTCCATAATACCTGAAATTCGTTCAGAACCGAAAATACGCATCAAATCATCTTCGAGTGAAACAAAGAAAACGGATGAACCCGGGTCACCCTGACGTCCAGCACGTCCACGCAACTGACGATCGACGCGACGGCTTTCGTGTCTTTCAGTACCAACAATTGCCAACCCACCCGCTTCGCGTACTTCTGGAGTGAGTTTTATATCGGTACCACGGCCGGCCATGTTTGTAGCAATGGTTACAGTGCCTTTACGACCGGCTTCAGCAACAATTTCAGCTTCACGTTGATGCAGTTTGGCATTCAACACATTATGTTTAATTTTTTTGCCGGTTAGCATTCGGCTTAGTAATTCAGAAATTTCAACAGAAGTTGTCCCAACCAAAACAGGTCTTCCGGCTTCAACTAAACTTACTATTTCATCGATCACAGCCATATATTTCTCGCGTTTGGTTTTATAAACGCGGTCTTCCATATCGATTCGTGCAATAGAACGATTGGTTGGAATTACCACAACATCCAATTTATAAATATCCCAGAATTCACCTGCTTCGGTTTCGGCAGTACCGGTCATCCCTGCAAGTTTGTGGTACATCCTAAAGTAATTCTGTAAAGTTATGGTAGCAAATGTTTGTGTAGCAGCTTCAACCGTAACGCGTTCCTTTGCTTCTATTGCCTGATGCAAACCATCGGAATAACGGCGACCTTCCATGATGCGACCTGTTTGCTCATCCACAATTTTTACTTTATTGTCTATTACAACATACTCCACATCTTTTTCGAAAAGTGTGTAAGCCTTCAGTAATTGATTGATGGTATGAACCCGCTCAGATTTAACTGCATAATTTTGATTGATTTCGTCTTTTCGGTTCTGGCGTTCTTCTGGTGAAAGGGTTTTATCCTTTTCAAGTTCAGCTATTTCACTGCCAACGTCTGGTAGAACGAAGAAATGAGCATCTTCGCTACTGTCAGTTATCAGGTCGATACCTTTATCAGTAAGTTCGATGGAGCGGTTTTTTTCGTCAATAACAAAATAAAGCGGATCGGTGGCAATGTGCATATTGCGGTTATTTTCAGCCATATAGAACTCCTCAGTTTTAAGCAATTGTGCTTTGATTCCTTGCTCACTGAGAAATTTTATCAAAGGTTTATTATTTGGTAAGCCTTTGTAGGAACGGAAAAGCGCTAAAGCACCTTCTTCCTGTATTTTTTTATCGTCCGATTTAAGCATATTACGTGCATCGGCAAGATATTTTGTAACCAAATTTCTTTGAGCATTTACAAGGCGTTCAACTTTTGGTCGGAGTTCTTCAAAAAGTTGGTCATCGCCTTTGGGAACAGGACCGGAAATAATCAACGGCGTACGGGCATCGTCAATCAACACTGAGTCAACCTCATCAACAATGGCATAATTGTGCTTGCGTTGTACCAAATCATTGGGGCTGATAGCCATATTGTCGCGCAGATAATCAAAACCGAATTCGTTATTTGTACCGAAAGTGATATCTGCCTCGTAGGCTTTTCGTCGGGCATCGGAGTTGGGCTGATGTTTATCAATACAATCAACACTCAAGCCATGAAACATGTAAAGTGGACCCATCCATTCAGAGTCACGTTTCGATAAGTAATCGTTTACAGTAACTACATGTACGCCATTGTGTGTAAGTGCATTAAGAAAAACAGGCAGGGTAGCAACCAAAGTTTTACCTTCCCCAGTAGCCATTTCAGCAATTTTCCCTTTGTGCAATACTACACCCCCAAAGAGCTGCACATCGTAGTGAACCATGTCCCATTTAATTAGGTTTCCACCGGCTACCCATTCGTTTTTATAATAGGCTTTGTCATCTTTTATTGTAACAAAATCGTGCTGTGCAGCCAGATCACGGTCGAAGTCGGTAGCCGTTACCACAACTTCGCTATTTTCATTAAAGCGAAATGCAGTGTTTTTCATGATTGCAAATGCCTCCGGTAAAATTTCGTCGAGCATTTCATCGTATTTGCGGGTAACTTCCTTCTCGAGTTTATCTATTTCGTTGTAAATTTTCTCTCTCTGATCTATTTCGGTTTCTTCAATAGAACTTTTTAGTTCGGCTATTCTGCTTTTTTGATCAGCTACATTCTCCTGTAACTTTTTTTTCAGTTGTTCCGTACGCATTCTGAGTTCATCGTTACTCAGATTTTTAATTTCCTCATATACCTTGTTGATTTTTAATACATAAGGTTCAATTTCTCTTAAATCGCGTTGTGCTTTGTTTCCGAAAAACTTTTTCAGAATATCGTTAAATCCCATTATTGTATTTTTTTGATTGATTTTTTTTGATAATTGATTTTTAATCTGACTATTTGTCAGGTATTTCACTTAAAAATATTGTTAAATACCCGGTTTCAAATTTTGACTGACAAAGATAGTACATTTTAACTGAAAAGAGGAATAAGAGGGTGTTTAAATTGATGTAAATGTATCTATACAAATGGCGTTCCTTATGTTGAGTTTGAATGTAAAATAGAGATGGTTCACAACATAGTAAATTAATACTTATGATTTAAAACTGAGGAAAATATTTACAAAGAGGAATAACCGTAATTGTTTAAAAACAATAAAATTTCTCAGCAACCCTACTTATTCCAAATTAGGGCATAAATTTCCCGCGCCATCATAGCCGCAAACGCCACAGCCGCTTGAGGAAGTAGGGACACAATCGTCGGGGCAGGTTTCCCAGGACTCGCTGCCGACATTCTCACATTTTAAAACGCTGGTTGTGTACTGACCAGAAGCGCAAAAATTGGCTCTTTCGGTTACTCCCAAAAAGTAATAAGCATTTTCGACCGCCGGAACAACAACCTCACTATATAACCAGCCCCAAAAAGTGCTTCGATCACAAATTTTAAATTTCTCAGCCGCTGAAACAGTAATTGTCTCCGGAGTAGTCGTGCAAACTACGCGTTCGCCACAAATAGTATCACCGCAGTAACCGATATTATTTAAGGAGTCGGGACCTTTACAATCCTCCTTATCACAATTACCAATATTTTCCCCCTCCCCGCAAACCCCATCACCACAAACGGAAACAGCCACATAATTCGGAGCATTATTTCTAAACGATTCAAATTCGGGCAACGTTTTGTTTGGAGCGAAATAACTTTTACCCGAACGATTAACAATATGAATTAAGGCCTCATCGCCCGCTCTTTTCGATCCCGCCGGCGTAGTCGAAGCGGAGTTGACGCGGAAGAAATCACGCCCCTCTTCCTGAGCTCTAACTAAAAATACAATAGATAGGGAGAAAAATAAAATTGTTAGCCCTAATACTAATAATTTTCTGTTTAATTTTTTCATAGTAACTAATTTAAATACAAGTTATTTAGTAGTTGTCTAAGATACTTCAATTATACTATTAATCAATTTTTTGAACAAGAAAAAAAGACCCTTAATAAAAAGAGTCTTTAATGTTACTTTAAATTCGTCTTTAGTTCTTAATTAGACGAATAGCACATCCTAAATATTTACCACTTGCACCAACAGTCATCACTTCTCGATTTGAGGAGTAAATGTCAGCACCATAATATGCATCAAGTCCTTCCATTTTGGTAGTTGTCTGAAAAGATGCTTGATAATACAAAGTGCTAAAAGGAGTGTTTTTATCACTTCTCCATCCCCCCGGTAAAGCATTAAATCCCGAAGAATTATCTCCTTTGCCGAGATTAGACCAATCATCAGTCGCTGATTTAAGCTTGCGCGGAGCAATAGTTCCGCCGCCCAGATAGCCGACCAATGTTTCATATTCCTGTATAGAAGGCGTATGATAACCGGCAATCAGGCCGCGCGGGTCGAGACCGACGTAGTTATTATACAAACAGCCGTAAACTTCACCAAGTTCTGGGTCGTTTTTAGTATAACACCAGGCGGGAGACTTCATCGCTACCCATTCAGCATCCGGCTGCACGTTAGGAATAGGGTCGCCGTTTAAGAAATGTTTCGTACGGAGGTTTTCCGCTAACCAAATCTGGTTACCGATTTTAACCGTCCAGTACTTATTACCGTCGTAGTCGGTAACCTGGTCGTAGAGGTGGTAGAGCTGAAAATTAGCATTTTTACCACTAACTGCTCCGCTTGTATTCTGCGCTTTAACGCAGTATGAATAAAATATGCCCGGAGTTAAGCCTTCAGCAAGAACGCTGACCGATACGGAATCGGCGCCGCTGACCTTAGGAGCAGAAAACTTTAAAACTTCGCCACTTAAAGGCCAGGCTTCGAACCAGACTTCGGTTTCACTGTTCTGAGGGTAAACTGTCGCCCTGAGACGGGCTTCGGTATTGCTTACTCTCTCCCAACCTTGAGTAAAAACTATGGGAAGCGTAGAAGTTGTAACTTCCATTACCTCGCCATAACCAGTTCCGGCCACGTTCATAGCAAATGCTCTGACGTAGTAGGTCGTGTTCTTATCAAGATCGAAGAAAGTGGCCCGAAAAGTAGTTCTATTATCGTAAAGAATATGGCTGAAAACGAGCTTATCGTTAATAGTTGGCTCGGCGTGCTTGCTCAGACAAAAACCATATTCAACGGCCTCGTCACCGCCATCACTGGTAATTTTACCGATAACAACCACACTTCCGAGCGACTCGTGATAAGCGCTAAGAGTTTCAACTGTGGGCGCGTCAGGCCCGCAGGCAGTAAAAATAAAAAGAGAGAAAACGGCGGTCAGGAAAGCGATCGCTTTCCAAATGTGCTTATGGGTAAGTGTAAAGAGGTTTTTCATGAGTGAAGTGTGTGATATAATTTATTTTTTACAGTTTACAATATCTTTCCAATAACCAGTCAATGGTATTTTTTTTCTGAATTCCGTCAATTAACGCGTTATCGTAATCGAGCGTTAGCAGATATTTAGGAAAGTGATCTCTAATGCTTCTTAATGACGAAATCTCACGTTCAAGCGTCTTTTCGTCATTAACAGTATAAGCTACTTGATAATACTCACGTTCATTATTGGTTTTTTGTACAATAAAATCAACTTCCTTGTCTGTGTTTTTACCAACAAAAATTTTTCCACCTCTGCGTAAAAGTTCAAAATAAACAACATTTTCCAGTTTATGTCCCAAATCAGCATCATATTTATTGGTTTGATTGATATTTTTCAATCCCAGATCAACTACATAATACTTTTCATTGGTCATCAATAATTCTTTCCCTTTAATGTCATATCGTGGAACTGCATATAATATATAAGATTCAGTCAAATAGCCGATTAACTTAATAATGGTGTTATGTGAAATTCTAATGCCTGAGTTTTTGGTTAATTGTTCTGCAATATTGGTAGGCGAAACCAATGAACCCACTGAATTGAACAAAAACTCAATTACTCTTTGTAAATTTATAAACTTTCGCAGTTTATGACGTTGAACTATATCCTTTACTATCACTGTTTCATAAATCGACTGCAAATAATCATTAACCAGTGAAGGAGCAGTTTTTGAGAGTATTACAGCTTGTGGAAACGAAGAGTTATTCAGATACTGACGAAAAAGACGATCGGTATTTTTTTCTTCAGAAAAATATAGCGAATACTCATAAAATGATAGAGGATGAAGATTGATAGCAATATACCGACCAGTTAGTAAAGTAGCTAACTCACTCGATAAAAGATAGGCATTAGAACCTGTAATGTAAATGTCGATATTCTTCTTCACAAATAAGCTATCAACAAGTTTCTCGAATTCGTCTATCAATTGCACTTCATCCAAAAACACATAATAGTTTTGATTTGGATTAACTTTTGATATAATTTCATCGTAAAGCGAAATCCAATTGTTGAACCGGATATTTTCACGCTCCTCAAAATTTAAATAAACAATATTATCGGAACTAATTCCTGAATCGATTAACTCATTACGAAATATCTCCACAAGTGTTGATTTTCCGCAACGTCGTACCCCTGTAATTACCTTTATTAAATGTTGATCTTTCAGAACACGTAATTTTTGCAGGTATGTTTCTCTGGCTATCATAATTTTTTTTTGTAAAGATAATATTTATTGACGAAAAATACAAAAGAGTATGATTTTCGTCAATAAGCATATTTTTCAGAATAGTAATAACCTCCAACTATATAAAATCCACTTTTTGTGTAACGAGATCGGGCTGTATTGTTGGCATTTAATTAAAAAAATATTTGCTTTAGCTTATATCATTTATGTAATTAACTGTTTTGTCAGTAAATTCATCCTGTCGTTATAATACCAGTTCTGGCATAAATTTCCCGCGCCATCATAGCCGCATACACCGCAGCCGCTTGAGGAGGTAGGGACACAATCGTCGGGGCAGGTTTCCCAGGACTCGTTGCCGACATTCTCACATTTTAAAACGCTGGTTGTGTACTGACTGGAAACGCAAAGATTGATTTTTTCTGGTAATCCCAGAAAGTAATAAGCATCTTCGACCGCCGGAACAACAACCTCACTATATAACCAGCCCCAAAAAGTGCTTCGATCACAAATTTTAAATTTCTCAGCCGCTGAAACAGTAATTGTCTCCGGAGTAGTCGTGCAAACTACGCGTTCGCCACAAATAGTATCACCGCAGTAACCGATATTATTTAAGGAGTCGGGACCTTTACAATCCTCCTTATCACAATTACCAATATTTTCCCCCTCCCCGCAAACCCCATCACCACAAACGGAAACAGCCACATAATTCGGAGCATTATTTCTAAACGATTCAAATTCGGGCAACGTTTTGTTTGGAGCGAAATAACTTTTACCCGAACGATTAACAATATGAATTAAGGCCTCATCGCCCGCTCTTTTCGATCCCGCCGGCGTAGTCGAAGCGGAGTTGACGCGGAAGAAGGGGTACTCTGTGTACTGAGCTTTTACAAAAAACACTAGCGACAAAGAAATAAACAAAACTACAAGCCCAACTGTTAATATTTTTTTGTTGATTTTTTTCATACTAACTAATTTAAATACAAAGTTTAATCATCTTTGTTTAATATAATAACATTATACCTTTTCTGTTATTTTTGGACAAGAAAAAAGACTCTTTCGAAAAAGAGTCTTTTATTTAAGTTTGCGTCAGTTTTTATTTTTTAATAAGACGAATTGATGTCCCAAAATACTTATCTGCCGCACCACCAGTCATCACTTCTCGATTAGATCCATAAATACCGGCACCATAATATGCACCGATTCCTTCCATTGGAGTAGTTGTCTGAAAATTTGATTGATAATACAAAGATTTAAAAGTATTATCTATTCCTCTCCACCCACCCGGCAAAGCATTAAATCCCGAAGAATTATCCCCTTTTCCGCCGCTATACCAATCATCAGAGGCTGATTTAAGCTTGCGCGGAGCAATAGTTCCGCCGCCCAGATAGTCGACCAATGTTTCATATTCCTGTATAGAAGGCGTATGATAACCGGCAATCAGGCCGCGCGGGTCGAGACCGACGTAGTTATTATACAAACAGCCGTAAACTTCACCAAGTTCTGGGTCGTTTTTAGTATAACACCAGGCGGGAGACTTCATCGCTACCCATTCAGCATCCGGCTGCACGTTAGGAATAGGGTCGCCGTTTAAGAAATGTTTCGTACGGAGGTTTTCCGCTAACCAAATCTGGTTACCGATTTTAACCGTCCAGTACTTATTACCGTCGTAGTCGGTAACCTGGTCGTAGAGGTGGTAGAGCTGAAAATTAGCATTTTTACCACTAACTGCTCCGCTTGTATTCTGCGCTTTAACGCAGTATGAATAAAATATGCCCGGAGTTAAGCCTTCAGCAAGAACGCTGACCGATACGGAATCGGCGCCGCTGACCTTAGGAGCAGAAAACTTTAAAACTTCGCCACTTAAAGGCCAGGCTTCGAACCAGACTTCGGTTTCACTGTTCTGAGGGTAAACTGTCGCCCTGAGACGGGCTTCGGTATTGCTTACTCTCTCCCAACCTTGAGTAAAAACTATGGGAAGCGTAGAAGTTGTAACTTCCATTACCTCGCCATAACCAGTTCCGGCCACGTTCATAGCAAATGCTCTGACGTAGTAGGTCGTGTTCTTATCAAGATCGAAGAAAGTGGCCCGAAAAGTAGTTCTATTATCGTAAAGAATATGGCTGAAAACGAGCTTATCGTTAATAGTTGGCTCGGCGTGCTTGCTCAGACAAAAACCATATTCAACGGCCTCGTCACCGCCATCACTGGTAATTTTACCGATAACAACCACACTTCCGAGCGACTCGTGATAAGCGCTAAGAGTTTCAACTGTGGGCGCGTCAGGCCCGCAGGCAGTAAAAATAAAAAGAGAGAAAACGGCGGTCAGGAAAGCGATCGCTTTCCAAATGTGCTTATGGGTAAGTGTAAAGAGGTTTTTCATGGGGAAGTGTGTGATATTGTAGTATGCAGAGTAAAAGAAAAATATGAAGAACAAATATAGATAATTATTTTGAAATTTAAGCAATTAGTAACATTTTACATAGAGGATGACAGAAGTGCGGTCTTACGCGTTTTATAAAAAAAACAAATCATTCCTCAGAAGGCTTAAAGTAGTTTTTTTGAATTCATCAATCAGATTACCTGGAGCGGTCGTGCTGGATTAAAACCTCATTTTACAAACTTTAGTACAGCCGTTTCTCCCGAATTATCAAGCAAATAAACAATATAAACCCCATTCGCAAGGTTTT